>DXIH01000009.1 GCA_019112965.1 Candidatus Sphingomonas excrementigallinarum
GTGGCGAGGCCCCACCCCAACCCCTCCCCTGAAGGGGAGGGGCTTACATTGGTTCAAGGCAATGTCATCACAGTCTAGGATCATCCCAATGGTCCGTTCAGCCTGAGCGTAGTCGAAGGCCAAGGGCAACATAGCGCGGAACGTGCGCTTCGACTTCGCTCAGCGCGAACGGAGGGCGGGGTTGATGGCCCGATTCAATTGTCCTTTTTCGGACTGTTCATCTTGCGCACCGTCTCCCACGCCTCGGCGATGTCGGCGATGCTGGCCGCGACGTTGCGGAAGATCTGCGCGTCCTGGCCCAGCGAGGCGTCGACGATCTGCTTGCGCGCGCCGCCATAGAGGCGCGCGAAGGTGATCGACATCTCGCCGCCATTCTCGAAATCCAGGCCCGCCTCCAGCGCGAACAGGATGGCGGTGGCGCGCGTCACCCGCTCGCTCTTGCGCGCCAGCTGGCCGTGCTCGGTCGCCCAGGCGGCGGAGCGGAGCGCGGAGATCAGTTCCTCGTAGAGCAGCTGCACCAGCGCGGGACCATCGGCCATGGCGGTGCGACCGACCACGTCGATCTGGCGATAGACGGCGGCGGGGTCGGTCAGAAGGGCGGAGGCATAGGTCATATCAGTTGCTCTTCGTCCACATCTTGACCTGCTGATCCATGAGGCCCTGTGCCGATTTATAGGCCGAGACGCGGCTGTTCATCGCCGCGAAGCGGGCGGTCAGCGCGTCGCTGGCCCGGTCGCGGTTGTCGGACAGGCGGCTCTGCTGATCCGCGATATCCTTCTGCGCCTGCGTCAGGTTGCTGTACGATGCTGTCAGGCCATAGACGCTGCTGGTCGCCGACAGCTGGATGCTGTTCATCCGCGCCGACAGGCCGATCAGGTTGTCGCCGCTGGCCTGGAACATCTTCTCGATGGACCCCGGGTTGGCCGCCATCGCCTTGGTCAGCTGCGTCTGGTCGATGGTCAGCGTGCCGTCCTTTTCGGTCCTGACGCCCAGATCGGCCAGCGTCTTGGGGCCGAGATCGGTATCGTCGCCGGGCACCAGCTTGGTGGTGGTCAGCGTACGCATCGTCTGGGCCAGCGAACGCGCGGCGGGATCGGCGCGCAGATCGCCCGTGATCGGATCGATCGCCTTGTTCAGCGCGGTCATGTTGTCGTTATAGGTCGAGACGAAGTTGGACACGACGGTGCTGAGCGCCGCGACAGGGCTGGAGCCGGTCAGCGTCAGCGGCTTGGTCGACACCGCGGACAGCGTCATGTTCACGCCGGTGATTAGGTCGTTGACGGTGTTGCTGGCCCGCTCGACGGTGACGCCGTCCATCGTGATGCTGGCATTGGCGGCGGTCGACGACGTGGCGGTGCCGGTTGCGCCGTTGCCGACGTTCAGCCGGGCGAGCCCCGCCGTATCGCCCTCGGTCGCGGTGATGGTGAAGCTGTTGTCCTTGCCGCTGGCCCCGGTGAAGGACAGGAAGGCGTTGCCGCCGGCGTCGGTGACGACCGATGCCGTGATGCCGGTATTGGCGGCATTGATCTTGGCGGCCAGCAGGTCGGGCGTCGAATCGTCGGCGCCGAACGTCACCGACACGGCATCCTTCGCCCCGACCTTGATCGACAGGCTGCCGGTGCCCAGCGAGGCGGTCTTGGAAAAGGCCGTCTTGGTCGAGGAGACCTGCGCGCTGGCCAGTGCATTGACGGTGATCGACTTGGACATGCCCGCCAGCTTGGCGCCCGCCGCCGTCGTCACGCTCATGGTCGACGGGTCCGAGCTGGTCGCCTGCGTCGCGAGCGTTCCCCCGCTTGCCAGCGAGGCCAGCGCGGAGGCGAAATCGGTGATCGCGCTCTTGATCGACGACACGTCCGAGATCTGGGCGGTCAGCTTGTCCGACTGCGCCTTGAGGGCCGCGGTCTTGGCGGCGAACTGCGCCTCGATCAGCGAGGGGACGACCGTCGACAGGTCGATGCCCGAGCCCGCCTGCAGCGAGTTGAACAGCTGCTGGGCGGCGGTCTTCGTCGCGTTCTGCGCCGCATTGTTCGCGTTCGTCGCGCTGGACGACGAGGTGGAGGAGGTCGTCGTGGTATTGGACGATGTACTCGAGGAAACGGTGGTCATCGACGATACTCCGGCGCGCGCTTGCCTTGCTTAACGGCCGCGGGCCGCCGGGCTTTAGGGGGATGCGACGAATGACGGGGCACGATGCGCATCATGGCTGCTCGACGCCGTTCTCGTCGAAGCGGGCACCCACCGGCACCTCGACTGGCGGCTGCGACGTACCGCCCGCCCCCGCATTGAGGCCGAAGACGAAGGCGAGCACGACCGCGATCGCCTGGTACAGGTCGGCACGCACCTCCTGGCCCTCGCGGCTGGTGTAATAGACGGCGCGGGCGAGCTGCGGATATTCCAGCACCGGCGTGTCCAGCTCGGCGGCCAGTTCGCGAATGGCCAGCGCGGTCGCGCCGCGTCCCTTGGCGACCACCACCGGCACCTCGTCCTGACCCCGGTCGTAGCGCAGGGCGACGGCGAAATGGGTCGGGTTGGTCAGGATGACATGCGCCTCCTGCACCGCCGCGCGAACCGCCCGGCGCGACATCTCGCGCTGCTTGCCACGGATATGCGCCTTGGCCTCGGGATTGCCTTCGCTTTCCTTATGCTCGTCCTTGACCTCCTGCTTGGTCATCTTGAGCTTGGAAAAGAGCTGGATGATCTGGATCGGCACATCGAACCCGGCGATCAGGATCAGGCCGAAGCCCATGACCAGCAGGATGGTGATGAAGGTGCCGCCCAGCGATCCGATCGCGCCGTTCAGGTCCGACTGCGCCAGCCCCAGGGTGGTGCGCGACGTCTTCCACAGCATATAGGCGCCGAGCGCGCCGAGCAGCACGACCTTGAGCAGCGATTTGCCCAGTTCGATCCAGCCATGCGTCCCGAAGATGCGCTTCAGGCCCGAGGCGGGGTTCAGCTTGGACGGCTTGGGCGCCATCGCCTTGGGATTGAACTGGAGCGAGCCGAGGCCCGCCTGCGAGGCGATGGTCGCGACGACGGTGACCGCGAACAGCGAGGCGAGCGAGGGCCAGAGCTTGCCGCCTGCCTCCAGCAAGGGGCGGAACGGCTCGAAATCCTCGACATCGGCATGGGTGAACTGAAAGCTCGTCGCCATCACCGCCTTGCACGCGCCCAGCAAAGTGGGCCCTGCGAACATCAGCCAGGCGATACCTGCCATCATCACCAAGGCCGCCGCCAGGTCGCGGCTGCGCAGGATCTGCCCGTCCTCGCGCGCCTTGTCGCGGCGCTTTTGGGTTGGGGCTTCTGTCTTTTCGCCGCCCTCCGACATCAGCCGATCACCAGCGTTTCGGTGGCGGCGAGGCCTTCGCGGATGATGACGAGCATATAGTCGCCCATCGCCGGGAAGGCGACGGCGATGGTGATGACACCGATGGTCAGCGCGGCGGGCATGCCCACCGAGAAGAGGTTGAGCGAGGGCGCGGCGCGGCTCATCATACCCATGACGAGGTTGAGGCTGAGCAGCAGGAAGCCGACCGGCAGCGCCAGCAGCAGCCCGGCGAGAAAGGCATAGCCGCCGAACAGCGCAATCGCCTTGAACTGCGCCGGGGCCATCCAGGCCTGTCCGGGCGGCAGCGCCTCATAGCTCTTCACGATCGTCTCGACGAGGACAAGGTGCCCGTCGACCGACAGGAACAACAGCGTCAGCATGACGGTGAAGAACTGGCCCAGCGCCTGGCTCGACCGGCCGTTGAGCGGATCGACGGTGGTGGCGAAGTTCAATCCCATCGACCCGCCGATCAGCTCGCTGGCGACCAGGGGCGCGGTGAAGGCGACCTGAAGGATCAGGCCCAGCGCCAGCCCCACGATCGCCTCCCCCGCGACCGACATGATCGTGGGGACCGAGAAGATGACGGGCGGCGGCACGACCGGATGGACCGAATTCACCAGAAAGGCGATGGCGCCGGCCAGGCTGACCCGTACGGGCAGGGGGATCGACACCGCGCCGAACACGGGCGCGGTGATGAAGGCGGCCCCGATGCGGATCATCAGGAACAGGATCGCCCAAGCCTGCGGCTCGATCGAGAGGCCGAAGCCGAGCATGGTTACTTCACGAGATCGGGAATACGCTCGAACATGCTGACCATGAAGTCGCTGAGCAGTCCGACGATCAGGCTGCCGAAGATCAGGATCGAGACGGCGACGACGATCAGCTTGGGGACGAAGG
This sequence comes from Candidatus Sphingomonas excrementigallinarum, assembly GCA_019112965.1. Taxonomy (GTDB): domain Bacteria; phylum Pseudomonadota; class Alphaproteobacteria; order Sphingomonadales; family Sphingomonadaceae; genus Sphingomonas; species Sphingomonas excrementigallinarum. Next base: position 4,223 of record DXIH01000009.1, read on the forward strand.
ACAGCGTCTGTTCGTTGATCGAGGTCGCGGCCTGGATCATGCCGATCACCAGACCCGAGACGAGCACGGGCACCAGGATCGGCGCGGCGGCGAGCGCCAGCACCCACATGCTCTGGTTGGCCAGCGTCAGGAAATATTGGGCGTCCATGATGCGGTCTTTGGTCCCGTGTGGGGTGGCGTCCGTTGCTTTCGACAATGCGTCGGCTGGTACGGATTATCGGCGAGAATGGTTAACGAAGACCTTCCCGCTCTCATCTTCCCTCGCCCCTCAACGAGGGGAGAGGGTTGCGCAGACTTGGCCTTTGCGAAAGCAAAGGCTTAGTCGGAGCTGGGTGAGGGGTGAGCGCGCAGAGCGCGCGCGAGCCGAAGGCTCGCTCAACCCCTCACCCAAGCTGCGCTAGCCAGCACGCTGGCAAGCTCCGCTAACCCTCTCCCCTGTCCAGGGGAGAGGGAAAAGTACCTACGTCGCGAAACTGTTCGCCAGGCTGCCCATGGTCAGCGCCCATCCATCCACCAGCACGAACAGCAGCAGCTTGAACGGCAGCGATATGATCGAGGGCGACAGCATCATCATGCCCAGCGCCATCAGGACGGTGGCGACCACCAGGTCGATGACGATGAAGGGCAGGAAGATCAGGAAGCCGATCTGGAACGCGGTCTTCAGCTCCGAGGTGACGAAGGCGGGCAGCAGCACGGCATAGGGAATGTCCTTGGGGCTGGCATAGGGGCCCGACTTCGCCATTTCGGCGAACATCGACACGTCCTTCACCCGCGTCTGCTTGGCCATGAAGGCGTGGAGCGGCGCACCGGCGGCCTTTATCATCTCGGTGCCGGGCAGGCGGCCTTGCGCATAGGGTTCGATCGCCTGGGTGTTCATCTGGCTGATCGTCGGGGCCATGATGAACAGCGACAGGAAGACCGACAGGCCGATCAGCACCTGGTTGGGCGGCGTCTGTTGCAGGCCCAGCGCCTGGCGCAGGATGGCGAGCACGATGACGATCCGGGTAAAGCTGGTCATCATCAGGATGATGCCCGGCAGGATCGTCAGCAGGCCCATGATGATGAGGACCTGGAGCGACAGGCTCAGCGAGCCCGAGCCGCCATTGTTGCCGCCGCCCAGCTGCCCCAGCGCGCGGTCGACCGCGTCGCCGACGCCCGGAGCGGGGGCCGCCGCCGGAGCCGCGGCCGGAGCGGCCTGTGCGAAGGCGGGCATCGCGATGACCAGCGCCAGCAGCAGGGCGAGGACGATCCAGAGCGGCTTCAGGCTGCGCTTCGGTTCGCTTTGGCCATGGGTACGGATCAGCGCGGGGCCGGTGCCCCGGCGGGTCACGGAAATGCTCATTGGTCGAACTTCTTGGGTGCGAAGCGCGAGACGAAATCGGTGCGGCGCGGGGTGGTGGGCGTCAGTGGCGCCGGGTTCGGCGCGGCGGGCGTGGTCCCGTTGCCCTCGACCTTGTCGACCAGCTGCACGCCGCCGCGCCCGACCGAGACGAGCAGGTTGCGCCCCTCGAACTCGATGACCGCCAGGCGCAGGCCGGGCGAGATCATCATCGTCTCCCGGACATGGATCAGCCGCGTGGCGGGCCGACCCGGCATCCGGCTTTCCAGACGGCGCCAGAGGTAGAGGCACCCGATCATCAGGCCGCAGATCAGCGGCAGCAGGATGACGAGTTTCAGGACATAGGACCAGAGCATGGGTGGATCAGCCGCGCTTGTCGGGGTTGACCAGCTCGGTCAGGCGCACGCCGAACCGATCGCCGACCGTCACCACCTCGCCGCGCCCGATCAGCGTGCCGTTGACCAGCACGTCGAGCAGCTCGTTGGCCTGACGGTCCAGTTCGATCACGCTCGATTCGGACAGCGCCAGCAGCTCGCGCAGCGACAGCTGGGTCGAGCCGATCTCCACGGTCAGCTTGACGTCGACATCCTGGAGCAGCCGGAAATTGGCCGCGACCGATGTGTCGACGGGGAAGCCCCCGGCCATATCGTTCATTCTTCGAATCCTTCGTGAGCACGGGCCAGTCCTTCGACGGTCCGGTTGAGCGAGGTAAGCTGGACGGCGGCGCGGCCATTGGCGGTACCGACCGTGCCCATGCCGAGCAGGTCGCCGCCGACCATCACCGGCACTTCCGGGCCGAAACTGATCGGGATCACGTCGCCGGTCTTCAGCTCCATCAGACGGCTGAGCGACACGACGGGTTCGGCGAGCACCGAGCGAACCGGGAAGCGCACCGTCATCACCGCGCGGGTCAGGTCGCCGCGCCAGGTGGGATCGACCTCGGCCTGCTTGTCGACGACCTTGCCGGTCAGGGCGGAGCCGTGCGGCTTCAACGCGCTGACGGGGTAGAGGATGTCGATCATCGTCGGGCGGCGGTTGCGGCCGTCGATGCCGAAGCGGGTGACGATCATCGCGTCGTCGCCCTCGATCCCCGACAGCATGGCGGGCGAGGCTTCGGGATGACCGGCGCGGAAATCGATCCGGGCGAGCGACTCCCAGGCGCCGCGCAGCGGCGCGGCCATCATGTCGCCGAGCTGGCTCACCATCGCCTCGGCGGCGGGCGAGAATTCGGGCGGCAGCACGTCGGGCACCGCGCCGGTGCCGCCGAACAGCAGGTCGATCAGCGCCAGGCTGAACGCGCCGTCGATGACGATCAGCGCCTGGGCGTCGGACGTGCTGCCGCTGGGCGAGGTCATCGCCATGGGCAGCCAGGCGCTCAGGCCGTCGCCGCGCTCGGCCCGGTAATCGGCGAAGCGCTGGACGACCAGCGGCTCCGCCCAGCAGCGCAGTTCCTCGCGCAGAAGGGATTCGAACAGCCCCCGCAGCGACCGCGCGAGACGCGCGGACAGATGCTGCATCGTATGCAGGTCGCCGAACGGATTGAGCTTGGTCGTGCCCAGCACGCCATGATCGGCGGTCTGTTCACGACCGCGTTCGCGGCGTTCAACCTGGGGGGCGGCGTTAACCATGCCTCACTGAACAACAAAATTGGTAAAGTAGACGTTAGCGACGCCTCCGAATCCCTCCTTCTGCCGCAGAATCTCGTTGATCGAGTCGACCAGCTTGCGTTGCAGCTGGCGCTTGCCCTCGCTGGAAAACACCATTTCCTCATTGGCGTCGCCCAAGGTCATCAGGATGGCCGAGCGGACGGCCAGGTCGTTGGTCTTCAGATTGTTGATGACCGTGTCGTCATAGGGCGTCGAGATCGCCAGGCCCACCTGGATGATATGCACCGAGTCGCGCATGTTCGAGGTGAAGTCCTTGGGCAGCTCGTAATAGTTGGACGCATAGCGTTCGCCGCCATCCCCCACCGGAGTCGGCATGCCCTTGTTTTCATGGGCCTCGCCGCCGCCCTCGCCATGGCCGCCGCCGCCTTCGCCGCCGCCGCCATGGCCGCCTTCGCCCTCGGCGCCTTCGGCCCCGGCGCGCTTCTGCTCGGACTTGGGCACCAGCTTGGGGCCGGGATGCTTGGCCTCGGCCTCGGCCTCGCCATTGTCCTCCTTGGCATGGCCGCCGCCGATCAGGCCGGAATTGGCGGCATACAGGCCAGCGCCCACGCCCCCGCCCAGCAGTACGAGCACGCCGACCACCATCACGATGATCTTGCCCAGCTTGCCCTTCTTCTTGGGCGCCTTTTCGTCGGTATCCTTGGTGTCACTCATGGCTCAGTCCTCAGGCGATTCGGGTGGAGGCGGCGGCCGGGTCCCCGGCGTCGCTGGAAGCGGTGGCGCCCGCAAAGGCGGGGCGGGTGGGCACGACGGGATCGGGGCGACGCGGCGGTGCCTGTCGATCGCCGCCCATGCCCGACTGACCCATGCTAGACTGGCCCAGGTCGACCGCCGTCTGGCCCAGACGCATGCCCTTTTCCTCGGCCAGTCGCGCCAAGGTCGGCTGGGCGTCGGCGAGCAGGGACGCGGTCTGCGCCTGGTCGGCGGTGAAGTGGATATGCGTCGCGCCGTCCTCCTGGCGCAGGTTCACCGCGATGCCGCCCAGCGCATCGGGCGACAGCTGGATGCGGGTATCGGCGGTGGCCGCGTCCTCGCGCATCCGGTCGATGCGGTCGATCATCCCCTGCGGCCAATGATGCTGCGTCATGTCGAGCGGGGCCTGCTCGGCCCCCGTGGTCGCCACGACCGGCGCGGCGGTCAGCGAATCGGCGCGGGTCAGCGTCGTCGGATCGACCGACAGCGCGGCGTCGTCCTTGCGGCGATCGGTGGTGCGCGGGTCGAAGCTCTGTTCGCCGCGCATCGCGGCCCCGAAAAGCTGGATGGCGGGTGCGCTCTGGCCCGGCTGGAGGATCGGGGCAGGGGACTCGATCGGCAGCGGTGAGACGACGGGCGCGGAGGCGCCGTTCGCGGTGAAGCGGAGCGGCATGTCCGGCCGGGCGATGGCGGGGCGCTCGCCATCGGTCGTCAGGACGACCGGGGTCGCATCGACGGGAATGGCGGTCGGCGCGGCGTCGGCGCGAATCGCGAGCGGGATGCCCGTCGTCACGTTTCGCACGGCTTGGCCGGGTATGGCGGGCGGAGCGTCGGCACCGGGCGAGACCGACGCGTTCGACACCGCGTCACGCGCGACTGCGGCGACCGGCATATCCCCCGGCGTTTCTGCCTGGGCGTTCAGCGTCGTATTGCGAAGGATTGCGGGCGCGATATCCCGTGCGATGGTCGGCGAGGCCGTGTTGCCCGGCATCAGGGGAACCGCCGCATTGGGGAGCGTCGCCGTCCGAACGCTCGCTGTCGACGGCGCCGCGATCGAAACGCTCGCCCCGGTGGTCAGGGAGGTCGTCGGCAGCGGCGAATCGAGCCGGATCTGGACCGGCGTCGTTTGATCGGTGTCGTCTGCCGCCGGAACCATCATGGTGGCGGGCACCGGCATCGCCCCCTTCAGGGGATCGAAAGCCACCGGCTTCGTCGTCGGATCGGACTCTGTAGAAGCCGCCAGGCCCATCGGCTTAGCGATTGCGGTAGGAGGGGCCTCGGGCAGGGTCGGCATTGCCGCGAGAAGGGTGGTGATCGGTGCGGGAGAAGTGCCCGACGCGGCGACCGGCGGCGCGACGGGTTCGGGCGGCGCCACCGGCAGGGTCGGGATCGCGAACGGCATCACCGGCAAGGCGGCGGCGTCGCTCGGCACGTCCTTGCCGTCCTTTTCGGTCGGGTTGCCGTCCTTGGCCGTGTCGCCGTCCGATTTGGGCTGGCCTTCACCGCTGCCCATGGCCTTCGCCTCGCCCATGCCGGGCATCAGCGCAAAGAGCATCGCGAAGGCGGAGGCCATCGGATCGCCCGCGCCAGCCCCGGTGCCCAAGCGGGCGGAGGCGGTGCCGGAGGGCGTGAGGGAGGAGATGGAGGACATGGAGGACATCATGACAGGTCTGTCAGCAAGGTTCGTGCCGATTGGTGCGTCGGCCGCCGCTGGCGGGCATATCCTCCAGCGCGCGCATCTCGGCGCGGATCGCGGCGATGCGCGCGCGGTCCATCAGCTTCTCGACGGCGGTCTGGTCGCGCTTGGCGGCCTTGGTCTGTTCGCCCGCCTGGGCGGCGCGCTGTTCGGCGACCTGGATACGCGCGGTCGCGGCATCGGCCGATTCGAGCAGCCGGTGGCGGAAATGCGCATTCGCCATCAGCGACGCGGCCGACGCCGTCACCGCCGGAGCGGGGGTCACCGCATCGATCAGCTGGCCGATACGCTGCGACAGCTGGTGTTCGGAGGCGACGCGTTCATGCGCACGCGCTTCGTCGGCCAGCGTCAGATTGAGTTGCAGCGTGCGGACCCGGTGAAGCCGGGACAGCATCGTCTGTTGCCGGGATGCCATGTCTGTTTCCCCCCTTGGAAACGGATCAGCCGCTCGGCTGACCGAAAATGCCCACCAGTTCCTCGACCGCATGGTCGAGCGGCACGACCTCGTCGGCGTCCTGCCGGATATATTCCATCACCGCCGGGTGGCAGGCGATGGCGGCGTCGATCGCCGGGTCCGCGCCCGAGCGATAGGCGCCCATCAGGACGAGATCGCGATTTTCCTCATAGGTCGCGAGATGACGGCGCAGCGTCCGCGCCGCCTGCGCGTGCGGACGGCCGACGATATCGGTCATCACGCGGCTGACCGAGGGGCCGATATCGATGGCGGGATAGACACCGCGCTCGGCCAGATGACGGTTGAGCACGATATGCCCGTCCAGGATCGACCGCGCCGAGTCGACGACCGGATCATTGCCATCGTCGCCGTCGGCCAGCACCGTATAAATGGCGGTGATCGATCCGGTGCCGTGCGCATCGGCGCCCGCCCGCTCGATCAGGTTGGGCAGCATCGCGATGGCCGAGGGCGGATAGCCGCGCGCGGAGGCGGGCTCGCCCAGCGCCAGCCCGATCTCGCGGCCCGCATGGGCGACGCGGGTCAGCGAGTCCATGATAAGCAGGACCTTCTTACCCTCGGCGCGGAACGCCTCGGCAATGGCGGTGGCGCGCAGCGCGCCGCGGATGCGCAGCACCGGCGAGTGGTTGGCGGGCACCGCGACCACGACCGAGCGGGCGCGTGCCGCGCCGGCGACCTTGGTTTCGAGGAAGTCGGCGACTTCGCGACTGCGCTCGCCGATCAGGCCGATGACGATGACGTCGGCGCGTGCCGCGCGGACCATCATGCCCAGCAGCACCGACTTGCCGACGCCCGAGCCCGCCATGATGCCGACGCGCTGGCCCTGGCCGATGGTGAGAAGCCCGTTGATCGCGCGCACGCCGACGTCCATCGGCTCGAGCACGCGGCCCCGGTCGAGCGGCGACTGCATCTTGCCCGCCAGCGGCCAGTGGTCGGCGCCGCGAATGGGGCCCAGGCCGTCGATCGGCTTGCCCGATCCGTCGACCACGCGGCCGAGCATCGCCGCCCCCACTTCCGCCTCGCCCGGAGGGCCGAGCGGGCGTACCGGCGCACGGGGGAGCAGGGGGGCAGGGCCGCCCAGATTCATCATCAGCGTGCGGCCGTTTCGGAACCCGATCACCTCGGCCTCGACGCAGTGGCTGCCCTTCTCACCGATCGCGCAGACCGTGCCGACCGGCAGCGACAGCCCGACCGCTTCCATGAGCAGGCCGTCATAGGAGGCCAGCCGACCCGCCACCGTCGCGCGCGGCGCGAAGTCCGCCTGGGCCATGGTTTCGAGATAATCGGTGGTGAAACGGTTCAGCATTGCGGAACGGGAACCTTGTCGATCGCGGCGGCGAGCTGGTCGAGCCACAGCGAGGGGCCGTCCTCGACGATGGTCGAGGCGCTTTCGAGGACGAAGCCGCCGCGCTCCACATTCGGGTCGCCGACGGGGAAGACGGTCTGGGGCAGGCGTTCGGCCAGCATCGCCACATCGTCCGGGTGGACGCGCAGCATCGCGGCTTCCTTGGCATCGGACAGCAGGTCCATCGCCCCCTCGATCCGGCCAGCGAGCCGCTCGGCATCGACGCCGATCTCGCCCACCAGCTTGCCGACCAGCATCAGCACGGTCTGGCGCAGCTGTTCGGCCATCGCCTGGCGATCGATACGCGCGGACAGCGCCTCGGTGATCGAGGTGACCATCCGGCTGTCGCGGGCCTCGGCATCGGCCTGCGCCTGGAACTGGCGCTGGGCGGCGGCGAGCCCTTCGGCATAGCCCTCCGCATGGCCCGAGGCATGGGCGGCGGTGATCGGATCGACCGCCGGTTCGACGGGATCCTCGCACGCGGCAAAGGGGTCCCAGCCCTGGGTCGGATCGTGATCGCGGCTGGCGGGATGGAAATGGCGCGGATGGCCGGGCGCGATATTGTCGGCCGCCGTCGCGCCCAGGCCGCCGGTCGGTGCCTGCGGACGGAACGAGATCGGCCCGGAGCCCAGATCGACGTGCAGGCCCGGCATGCCCGACGGCGCGAAGCCGCCCGGCGGAGCGAACGCCTGTTGCAAGGCGGCGGCGGCCGCATTCTGGCGGGCGGAGAAACCGGCGACGAAATCAGACATAATCGTCCTCGCCTCCGCCCATCATGATCGTGCCTTCCTTGGCCAGGTTGCGCGCCACGGTAATCATCGCCTTCTGCGCCTCCAGCACCTCGGACAACTTCATCGGGCCGCGCGATTCGATCTCGTCGCGGATACCGGCCGCCGCACGCGCCGACATACAGCCCAGGAAGCGATCGCGGGCCGCCTCGTCCGCACCCTTGAGCGCGCGGGTGAGGATTTCGCCGTCGACGTTGCGGATGAGGGTGCCCAGATTCTTGTCGTCCATGTCGAGCAGGTTCTCGAAGATGAACAGCGCTTCCTCGATCTGCTTGGCGACATCGCGATCGATCTTGAACAGCTTGGGCATGACCCGCTGTTCGGTCGCCTTGCGGGCGCTCGACAGGATCTTGGCCGCTTCGCGCGATCCGCCCATCGCCAGGCCCTGGCCGCCGCTGCCGCCTTCGCTCCAGCGCTTGAGCACGCCGTTCAGCGTGTCGATCGCCTGCGGCGTCACCGGGCCCAGCCGGGCGACACGGTGCAGGATGTCGGGCTGCATCGCCTCGGGCAGCAGCTCCAGCACCTTGCCCGCGACGGCGGGATCGCAATTGGCGATCAGGACCGCGCCGATCTGCGGATGTTCCTTCTCGACGATCTTGGCGATGTCGACCGGGTCGAGCCAGCCGAGCATCTCGATCTCGCACTGCGCGTCGGCGGGCACGATGCGCGACAGCACGCTGCCGGCGCGTTCCGGCCCGAGCGCGCGGTTCATCAGATTCTCGACGATCGGCTTGGGCTGGAAGGCGATCGAGGCACGGGCGCGGGCGCAGCCGACGAAATCGTCGAGCACGAAGCCGACATCCTGTTCGCTGACATCGGCGATCGAATACATCGCCTTGCCTAGTTCGCGGACCTCGTCGGGCTCCAGTTTCTGGAGGATGGCGGCGGCTTCTTCCTCGCCGACCAGCATCATCAGGACGGCGGCGCGCTCGACCCCGGAATAGACGCGCCCCTCTTCTGCGGAGGCCATTACTGCTGCGCCTCCGAACGGATCATGTCGCGGACGGCCAGCGCGGCGCGCGCCGGGTTGTCACGGGTGAAGCCGCGCACCTTGGTGATCCGTTCGTCGAAATTGTTGGTGTCCTCGATCTCGTCGAGCGTCACGGCGGGCGGCTGCTGGCCGATCATGCCGGGCATGGGCTGGCCGTCCGCGCCGACCCACACGGGCTGGCCATCGGCGCCGATGCGCACGGGCTGGCCGTTGGGGCCGATCACCGGCTGGCCGTCCGCGCCGAGCAGGACATTGCCCACGCCCGCGCCGTCGGCGGCACCCATGGGCAGCGCCTTGTCCGCGTCGGCCCCGTCCTTCTTCTTCGCCATCGCCTTGACCAGCGGACGCACGCCCAGCAGCAGGACGAGGAGCGCGATGACCAGCGCGGTCGCATTGCGGGCGACGATGGGCAGCCAGCTATTGTCATACCAGGCACGCTTGTCGTCGACACCCGCGTCGGCGAACTTGCGGCTGATGACGGTGACGTTGTCGTTGCGCTGCTGGTCGAAACCGACCGCCGACTTCACCAGGTCGGAAATCTGGTTGATCTCCATCTGGCTGCGCTTGCCGGTAGCGGGATCGCGTAGCAGGACCGCGACGGTCAGCCGCTTGATCGAACCCGGCGCGGCGCGGGTCACCGACACTTCCTTGTTCAGGTCATAGGCGCGCTGGAAGGCGTCGGACTGTTTTTCGGGGTTCACGCCCGGACCACCGGCGACCGGCTTGCCATCGGCGGGCGGCGCGCCGTTCGCACCATTCGCGGCCTGCGGCTGTTGCAGCGTGCTGGCGGGCGGCGGCGTGTTGGACAGCGCACCGGGAATGCCGCCGGGCGTGGTCGGGTCCTTCTGATTGCCGGTCCAGTTGCCGGTTTCGGCACGCAGCGCACCGTCCTTGTCATAGCGTTCGCGGGTCGCGCTGGTTTCGTCCAGATTGACCTCGGTCTGCACCTCGGCGGTGAAGTTGCCCGCGCCGACCAGCGGGGTCAGCAGCTGGATCAGCTGGGTGCGGTACTTCTCCTCCAGGCGGCGCTGGAACTCGATGCGACGATCGTCGCCGGTCGCGCCGTCCGCGCCCTTCTTGGACAGCAGGCCGCCCATCTGGTCGACGACGGTCACGTCCTCGGGCTTCATGCCCGGCACCGACGAGGCGACGAGGTTGACGATCGACTGGACCTGCGATTCCGACAGCGAGCGCCCGGCATTGAGCTTGAGCACCACCGAGGCCGAAGGCGAGGACTTGTCGCGGATGAAGGGCGAGGCATCGGGCGTGGCAAGGTGCACGCGCGCCTCGGCCACCGCGTCAATCTCCTCGATCGAGCGGGCGAGTTCGCTCTCGCGCGCCTGGCGAAGGCGTTCGCCCTCGACCGCGCGGCTGACGCCCATCGGCAACTGGTCGAGGATCGCATAGCCGCCGGGCGCCTGTTTCGGCAGCCCCTGACCCGCCAGCAGCATCCGCGCCCTGGAGTAATCCTCCTCGTTCACGGTCAGCGCGCCGGTGCCGTCGTTGATCTTGCTCTTGATGTTCGCGGCCGACAGCGCGGTCGTGACCGCCTGCTTGTCCGCGTCCGACAGATTGTCGAACAGCGTCTTCTGCGGCGGGCTGGACAGCGCCATCCACGCCAGCGCGGCGGCGGCGATCAGTCCGATCAGCATCGCCATCGGCGCGGAACGGCGCACGGCGGGCTGCGCCATCACCGACTTGATCTGGCGAAGCGGGTTGGCGAACTTTTCCGGCAAGGGCGGCAGCGCCGGTGCGGGATTGGCGGATGCGGGGGTGAGGGCAGTGCTCATCTTACACCGGCATGCTCATGATGTCCTTATAGGCGGACAGGAGTTTGTTACGGACTTGCAGGGTCGCCTCGAACCCGACCGATGCCTGCTGGCGGGCCATCATCACCTTGGCGATGTCGACCGTTTCGCCGCGTTCGTAGGATTCGGACAGGCGGGCGGCCTGCTGCTGGCCTTCGTTCACGCCCTTCAGCGCGGATTCCAGCGTATCGGCAAAGCTGGTCGCAGCCGGGGCTTGGGTCTGGGCGGCCTGTGCCGCCTGGTTGGCACCGGCCTGGCTTGCCGCCTTGAGTGCCTGATTGCGTTCCAGGATCTGGGCGCGAAGCGCCATCACCCGGTCGACGCTCATCGCACCGCCGACACCACCGACGCTCATGCCATCACGGCCCGGCTAGAGGGTCGGATGATCTCTTCGCCCTGTTCGCGCGCCTTGGCGAGACGGTAGCGCAGAGTGCGCTCCGAAATGCCCAGGCGCTTGGCGGTCTCGACCCGGTTGCCGCCGCAGGCCGCCAGCATCTCGCGGATCGCGGCGAACTCGCTCATCTGCACGACCTTGCCCAGCGTCGCTTCGGCGGTGGTCACGGTCAGCGGCTCGTCGTCCAGGTCGTTGGCGATCATCGGACGGTCGAACACGATATGCTCGGGCTCGATCGTCGCGCCACCGGCAAAGAGCAGCGCGCGCTGGATGACGTTTTCCAGCTCGCGGACGTTGCCGGGCCAGTTGTGCTTGGCCAGCTTCTCGATCGCCGCCGCGCTCGGCCACGGAATGGCGGTGCGGCCTGCGGCGTGGCGCAGGATCATCGTCGCGGCGAGCGCAGGGATATCCAGGCGACGCTCGGCCAGCGCCTTGGTGGTCAGCGGGAAGACCGAGAGGCGGTAGTACAAGTCGGCGCGGAACCGGCCCGCCGCCACTTCGGCCTGCAGGTCGCGATTGGCGCAGGCGATGACGCGGACGTCGACCGACTGCGGCATCGATGCGCCCAGCGGGATCACTTCACGCTCCTGCAGCACGCGGAGCAGCTTGGCCTGGAGCTGGAGCGGCATCTCGGCAATCTCGTCGAGGAGCAGCGTGCCGCCGTCCGCCGCGCGGAAGAAACCTTCGCCCGCCTGCGCCGCGCCGGTGAACGCGCCCTTCTGGTGACCGAAGAGCAGTGCCTCCAGCATCGATTCCGGCAGCGCGGCGCAGTTGATCGCCACGAACGGCTTGTTGGCGCGCACCGATTGCGCATGGATGGCGCGGGCGACGACTTCCTTGCCGGTGCCGGTCGGGCCGTTGATGAGGACGGTGATGTCCGCCTGGGCGACGCGCTCGGCCAGCGTGAAGAGCGCCAGGCTCTCCGGGTCGGCGGCGGTCGGCATGGCGGAACCTGCCAGCAGCGCGCGGACGAAGCTGTTGCCCACGCCCGACTCGGCGGCGGAATAGGTCACGGCGGCGGGGCGGCCGCCCATCGCCGGGGTGATCGCGGGGACCGGGCCGTCGGAGACGATGACGGTGCGCGCCGGATGTTCGATCACATCGCCCTCGGTGACGAGGAACAGGTCCCCGGCCTGGGGCACGGCGCCCTGCTCGGCAATGGCCATGCCCTGGGCCCGGAGCCCGGAGATCAGCGCATATTTCTGCTTAACGAGCGCAGCGGAGGGGTGAATCGACGACATCTGACGTGGAGTCCTTTCGTGAGTCTCCAATGCCGCCTGTTTGGTAAAACCGTGGTTAATGCGGCAACGCGAACGGCAAGTTTTTTCCGGGCGCGACGCGCGCCCATACGTATGCGGGCGACGCCCGGCCGCGCGCGCGACCGTTCCGGCAAAACCGGCAAGGCCACCGGCAAAAATTTGCACGGAACCGGCTAAAGCCTGCCGGAAAGCGGCCGTTACTCCACTCGGCGGCTCGGTGGTCCAGAGGGGACACAGACGGATCGCCGAGCAGATTTGGAGACATCACATGACCGTTATTGCCAGCAATATCAGTGCTATGCGGGCAACCGCTGCTTCGACCTCGGCCTCGCTCGCGCTCAGCACCTCGATGCAGCGCCTGTCGACCGGCAACCGCATCAACTCGGCAAAGGACGACGCGGCGGGTCTGGCCATCAGCGACTCGATGACCGCGCAGATCAAGGGCATGGCGCAGGGCATCCGCAACGCGAATGACGGCATTTCGCTGGCCCAGACGGCGGAAGGCGCGCTGAACGAAGTCGGCAACATGCTCCAGCGTATGCGCGAGCTGAAGGTCCAGTCGTCGAACGGCACCTATTCGACCGCCGACAAGGCGAACATCACCAACGAGCAGACCACGCTGGCCGCGCAGATCAGCGCCGTTGTTAAGAACACGCAGTTCAACAACAAGCAGTTGTTCAACGCGGCCTCGAGCGTGACGATCCAGACTGGCGCAACGTCCAACGACACGGTCAGCATCGGTCTGCGCGATCTGACCGCCACTTATGTCGCGGCAACGGGCGGCGCGGCCGCTACCGGCTCGCAGCTGGGCGCCGTCGTGAACTTTGCTCCGACTGGTACGGATACGGCGCTGAAGTCCGACAGTTTGGACAACTACGATGCCGCGATCGCCGACGTGTCGTCGATCCGGGCTGGCCTGGGTGCGACGCAGAACCGCCTCCAGTCGGCGGTCAACAGCGCGACGTCGAACATGACCAACCTGGCCGAAGCGAAGAGCCGCATCTCGGACACCGACTTCTCGGAAGAAACCACCGCGCTCGCCAAGGCGCAGATCCTGAGCCAGGCGTCGACCGCGATGCTGAGCCAGGCCAACCAGTCGCAGCAGGGCGTGCTGAAGCTCCTCGGCTAATCGCCCTGGGCGAATGCCGACCGCGGTTTTCCCCTCGGTCGCGGAAGGTGGACCCCCCGATGCCTTATAATAAGGTGTCGGGGGGCTCCGCCCGAAAAAATGCGCCCACTCGATTCTTTTCTCTAAAGTCCGGTTCCAGGCGGTCGTTACCCGTCATGGCAGCTCGACCTTCGCCTTGGGGGCGGCGGAGAGCTCCGGCTTTGGAGAACAACCATGACGGTTATCGCCAGTAATATTTCGGCGTTACGCGCCTCGAGCGCCAACGGCGCCGCCACGGAATCGCTGAACGTGTCGATGCAGCGCCTGTCCACCGGCAAGCGAATCAACTCCGCGAAGGACGACGCCGCCGGCCTCGCCATCGCCGCCTCCATGTCGGCGCAGGTGCGTGGCATGAACCAGGGCATTCGCAACGCCAATGACGGCATCTCGATGGCGCAGACCGCCGAAGGTGCGCTGGACGAAGTGAGCAACATGCTCCAGCGTATGCGCGAACTGGCCGTGCAGAAGGCCAACGGCATCTATTCGACCAACGACAAGGCGAACATCACCGCCGAACAGAACGCGCTGGCGAATCAGGTGTCGAACATCCTGTTCAATACGCAGTTCAACGGTCAGAAGTTGCTGGACGGGACGGCTGGCACCGCCGGTGTCGTGCCGATCCAGGCAGGCGCGAATACCAACGACGCCATCAACATGACCTTCACCAACATGACCACCGATGCCGCGATCAATGCCGCGGTCACCATCGTCAATCCGGCGACGGGGCCCAGCACCATCGCCGCCGCCGCGACGCTCGAAAATTTCGACGGCGCGATCGGCCGGGTCGCCAACATCCGCGCAGGCCTGGGTGCCACGCAGAATCGGCTCCAGTCGGCGGTCAATAACCTGACCTCGAACGTCACCAACCTGACGGACGCGCGCAGCCGCATCGAGGACACCGATTTCTCGGCCGAAACCACCGCGCTCGCCAAGGCCCAGATCCTGAGCCAGGCGTCGACCGCGATGCTGAGCCAGGCCAACCAGTCGCAGCAGGGCGTGCTCAAGCTGCTCGGCCAGTAATTCCCGGATCCTGAGCGCCCCGGCACCGCGCCCCCACTCGGGTGGCGGGGCCGACCGGCCGCGAGATCCTCACGGACCGGTTTGCAGGACAAACCCCGGCGGCAGCGATGTCGCCGGGGTTTACTTGCGTGTGGTTAGAGTCTGATCGGCTGACGTGAGCCGGTGCCGTACTGATCCAGCGCCGTTGGATCGCATCCTAGGTGAAGGCGCAGGATTGACTCCGCATCGTCATGGCGAGCGTAGCGAAGCAATCCAGAGCCGGACTAGGACGCCCTGGATTGCTTCGCTACGCTCGCCATGACGGATTGGTGTGATGTGCCATGCTTTAATCGGCGCGCAGCACGATGGCGGGTGATGTCCGCCCCGCGCGCCAGGCGGGATACAGGCTGGCCAGCACCGCGCCCGCCACGACGCTCAGGGCGATCACCGCCAGCTCGCGCGCGGAAATCCCGATCGGCAGCGACAGGAACACATCCCACTCGGCCTGCCGGGCAGGGGACAGATGGCGGACGCCCGCAACGATCGCCGCCCGCTGGGTCAGCAGCGCCGCGGCCAGCGACAGGCCGATGCCCGCCCCGATCAGCGCGATGATGCTGCCCACGGTGGCGAAGATCCGCATGATGCTGCGCGCGGACACGCCCATGGTGCGCAGAATCGCGATCTCGCGCCGCTTGGCCCGCGCGAGCAGGGTCATCGACGACAATATGTTGAACAGCGCGACCAGCGTGACCAGCCCGACCGCGATGGTCATGCCGATCTTTTCGGTGACGAGCGCGGCGAGCAGCGCGCGATTGGCCTGTTGCCAGCTGGTGATCGGATAGCCCGAACCCAGCCGCTGCCGGATCGCGGTCGTCACCGCCGCTTCCCTGTCCGCGCCGGTCAGCACCACCGCGACCCGGCGGGTCACGGCCGGATCCTGTTGCAAGATCGGCGAATCGAGCGGGGCGAACAGTGTCACCTGGTCGCTGCCCTTGTCGTCGTCGGGATAGAAGGCCGCGACCCGTGCCGGGGTCAGATCGAGTGACACGTCATTGTCGGCACCGACGCGAACGCGGCCGATCGCGATCCGGTCGCCGGGGAACAGCCCCAGCTGCATCGCGGCATTCTGGCCGATCGCCACCGCATTTGCCGGATCGGGACTGTGCGCGAGCGCCGAACGCATCGTCGGCACGAGTCTATAGAGTGTCCGAGGATCGCGGCCCTGGAGCTTCACGGCCGTGATCCGGCCGTCGATCGACAGCCCGGCGGTGATCTCGCGAATCGGTTCGGTGCGCGTGACGCCGGGGATTTTGGCGATCGTGGCGGCGACCTGCGCCTCAGTCAGCTTCGCGCCCGCGGGCACGGTGACGCTAAGATGCCCGTCGACCGGCGCGACGCTCTCGGCCAGCTTCGTCTGCGCGCCGTTCATGACGGCGATGACCAGCACCAGCGCGGCGACGCCGATCATGACGCCGGTACAGCCGATGCCGGCGACCAGCAGGACCAGCCGCCCGCCCGCACCCGGCCACAGATAGCGGGCGATCAGATGGCGTTCATGGCGTGCGAGCATCGGCGTCCCCGGTCATCGGGGACGCGCTTAGTATAAGTGGAGCCTGTCGGGAATGGCGTGCGCTATTCCTCCCCTGCAAGGGGAGGGGGACCAGCGAAGCTGGTGGAGGGGTGTCCCGCTATCGAGAGGGTGACACCCCTCCGTCAGGCCTGCGGCCTGCCACCTCCCCTTACAGGGGAGGAATGATTTACCGCTGACTGGCGAGGGCCTTCTTCAACCGGGCATGCGCCGCGCTCTTGATCTGGCAGACGCGCGCCGCGCCGACGCCCAGCACCAGGCCGATTTCCTCCAGGTTGAGTTCCTCTACATAATAAAGCTGGATCACCATCGCCTCGCGCTCGGGAAGGGCGGAGATGGCGGCGATCAGCGCGTCGCGCAGGTCGCTTTCGGCCAGTTGCTCGAACGCGTTGGGCGCCTCGTCGGCGAACCAGGGCAGGTCGTCGGCATAGACATCGTCGATCGCCTCCATGCGGACCGCCTCGGCGGTCTTATAGTCGGCGCGCAGCCGCTCGACCGTGATGCCCAGCTTTTCGGCGACCGTCTCGTCGGTCGGGACCTGACCTTCGGTCTGGGACAGGGCGTTGACCGCATCGTGATACTGGCGCCGGCGGCGCATCGCGCCGCGCGTCGTCGTCGCCTGACGGCGCAGCTCGTCGATCATCGCGCCGCGCAGGCGCGACTTGAGGTAATGACCGAACTCGACGCCACGCTCCTCGAACGAGGCGGCGGCCTCGACCAGCGCGACCAGGCCGACCTGCACCAGATCCTCGACCTCGATCATGCTCGACATGGACCCATGCACATGCCACGCGATCCGGCGGACCAACGGCAGATGCTGGCGGATCACCGCATTCGCGTCGCCGCCCGGCATCCCAGCGCGACGCGGCGCCGGACGATAGGTCAGCGGCTGATCGGCGACCGTGGGATTGGTCAGCGCGGGATCGAAATTCGCCGGGTTGAAGCTCTGCGCGTCCATGAACGCGCCGCTCAGGGGATGTGCGCTCATGCTGCCAACGCCTGTTGCTGGTGATGATGGGGAGAGCCGATGACGGCGACGACTTCGACGGCCTTGTCCTCGGGCACTTCAAAGAAGGAGAGGACGGGGGTGTCGGGCAGGCAGGTGCGGACCAGCTTGCGCATCGCGATGCGCACGCCCGGCTGTACGACCAGCGCGAAGGGCTTGGCCTCGGCGATCAGCGGCTGGGCGGCCTGGGTCAGCGCCTCGGTGATGCGGCGGCCCAGATCGGGTTCGATCACATGGCGGCGCGCGGTGTCGGCGCGCATGGCCTGGCCCAGAAGCCCCTCGAGCTGACCGTCCAGCGTCATGACACGCAGCGGTTCGCGCATCCCGCACAGCTTCTGGATGATGAGCGCGCCCAGCTGCGGCCGGATCAACTCGACAATCTCTTCGGCGTCGAGCGTCTTCTGGGCCGCCACGGCGATCGCGCTGGCGATGCGGCGGAACTCCTTCAAGGTGATATTCTCCGAAAGAAGGCCCTTGAGAACCTGGGTCAGGGTGGTGAGCGGCAGCGGGTTGGGGCTGAGCGAGGCGGCGAGTTGCGCGGCGCGCTCCTTCAGCCCATCGAGCAGCGACTGGACCTCGTCGGGGCCGAGCAGCTCGGCGGCGTTCGAGGACAGGATGTGGTTCAGGTGCGTCGCCATGACGGTGCCCGGATCGACGACCAGGTAACCCATGCCGGTGGCGGCATCGGCGTCGCCCTTCAGGATCCAGGTCGCTGGCAGGCCGAAGGTCGGGTCCTTGACCGGCTTGCCGTTCAGCGCGCCGAACGCCTGGCCGGTGTCGAGCGCCAGCATCTCGTCGGGCGAGACCTGATCCTCGGCCGCGACGACGCCGTTGATGATGATGCGATAGCTGTAGGGCGCGAGGTTGATGTCGTCGCGGACACGCGCCTGCGGCACGACGAAGCCCAGGTCCTTGGACAGCTGGCGACGGACGCCGGTGATACGGGCCATCAGCGGCGCGCCGCGGCGCTCGTCGACCAGCGGCACCAGGCCGTAACCGATGTCGATATGCACCTGCATGCCGTCGATCACCTCGTCCCAGCCGATGCGCGAGGGGTCGACCGGCTCGGGCGCGGGGGCGGCGGGGGCGATGACCGGGCGCTTCTCGATCTGGCGCAGCTTCCAGGCGGTGAAACCGGCGATCCCGGCGGCGGGCAGCAGCACCAGATGCGGCATGCCCGGCAGGACGCCCAGCAGACCCAGGATCGCGGCGACCGGGATCCAGGTCTTGGACGCACCGAACTGCGAGCCGATCTGGCCCGCCAGATCCCTGTCCGACGACACGCGCGTCACGATGGCGGCGGCGGCGATCGACAGCATCAGGCTGGGCAACTGCGCGACCAGCGCGTCGCCGATGGCGAGCAGGATATAGGTCTTGGCCGCGTCGGCGATGCCCATGCCATGGCTGACCGGACCCAGGATCAGGCCGCCGATGACATTGGCCGCCAGGATCAGCATGGCGGCGACCGCGTCGCCCTTCACGAACTTGGACGAACCGTCCATCGAGCCGTAGAAATCAGCCTCGGTCGACACCTCGACGCGGCGCGCCTTGGCCTGGTCGGGGGTGATGAGCCCGGCGTTCAGATCGGCGTCGATCGCCATCTGCTTGCCGGGCAGCGCGTCCAGGGTGAAGCGAGCGGACACTTCCGACACGCGGCCCGCGCCCTTGGTCACCACGATCAGGTTGATGATCATCAGGATCGCGAAGACGAAGAGACCGACGACATAGTCGCCGCCGATCAGGAAGGTGCCGAACGCCTCGATGACGTGACCCGCCGCGCTCTCACCCTCATGGCCGTGGACCAGCACGATGCGGGTCGAGGCGACGTTCAGGCCCAGGCGGAACAGGGTCGCGAAGAGGAGCACGGTCGGGAAGGCCGAGAAGTCGAGCGGCTTCTCGGCGTTCAGCGCGACCATCAGCACGGCCAGGCTGATCGCGATGTTGGCGACGAAGAAGATGTCGAGCAGCGCCGGGGGGATCGGCACGACCATGACCAGCACCAGCAGCAGGATCGCGGCGGGCAGGGCCATGGTGCGGCCGCTGGAGAAGAGCTTGCCCATCGCTTAGCCACCCATCCGTGCGAGCATCATATAGGCCAGGCGCGCATGATCGGGCTTGGGCCGCAGCACGCTGTCGCCGGTCGCGGTCGCGCCGCGCATCCCCAGCTGGTTCATGGTGCTGTTGGCCCAGGCGATCGCATCGGCGGCGCTTTCGTTGTTGCCGGTGACGACGGTCGCGTCGCCGTTCATGCCCTGGAGCGCGAGCGCCTGGGCGGCGAATTGCAGATTGGCGGCGCGTGTCTCGTCGCTATCGGCCTTGGTGCCGGCCAGCTTAGCGGAGAAACGGTCGTAAATGTCCGCGAGCGAGCGCGGCTGGCCGTTCGCGGCGTAGAAGACCGAGCGGTTGGCCCGCGCGGCGGCGGGGAACAGCGCGGCGCCGCTCGCCTGCGGGTTGCTGGCCATGGTGCCCAGGAACTTGGTCGCGCCGCCCAGGCCCAGGAAGTGTGCCATGTACAGGTCGGTGCCGCCCGCCTCGCGGCCCAGCGCCGATTCCAGCGCGGACTTGTTGTCCGAGGCGTGTTCGGCGGCCATCAGCGAGGCGGCGGTCGGATCGTTGCGCAGCCCCATCACCGCCGAGCGCGCACCGCCGGAAACATAATAGCGTCCGCCCGACTGGCCGATCGCATCGGCGGCCCAGCCCAGGCCGTGCTCGGCGCCGTGCTTCTTGACGACCGCCAGCCAGCTCTGCTCGACGAATTGATAGAGCCCCGACGCCGAGGAGGTGCCCGCGCGGGCATTGGCATTCAGCCCCGATTCCAGCTTCGCCTGGCCGAGCAGATAGCCGAAATCGACGCCCGTGCGGCTGGATGCCAGCGCGATGGCCGATTGGATTCTGGCGTGAGAGACGGATTGGACGGTCATGCTGAGTCGGAAAAGCCCTTGTTCGGGCCATACTCAGCAAGGGCCGTGCCAATTCCTGACGGTGCCGACAGGCGTACGACATGAATCGGCGCGGGGCATAAAAAAAGCCCGGAAAACCGGGCTCTTGTCTATTCGGCCGATCGGGGCCTGCGGATCATGTCGCCGGGGGTGCCGCCGCCGTTCCGGCAAAGCGGCAACCCGTTGCCGCCCGGCAGGCGGCAATCAGGCATAGGCGCGCATGGCGGGGCGATAGCCCATGCCCGCATCGCCGGTCAGCGTCTGCAGGCGGCGGCGGACATTGGCCGCCATCAGGTTGACATAGATGCGGCAGGTCTCGTTCAGGCGATTGGCCTCGTCGGCCAGCTCGCGCAGCTCGGGGCCTGCGGGGCCGGTGCCGAGCGCGGCGACCTCCTCGATCGCGGCCAGCTTCTCGACCGTCGCACGTTCCAGCGCGGCCACGTCGTTGACCTTGAGCGCCGCAATTTCACGGTGAAGGGCCTCGATGACCCGGATCAGGGCGTCACGGCGTGTCATTTACCATTCCAGTCGAGCTTCAGCGCAATCATCTGGTCGGCGATGGTCGCCGGCAGGATCGGGAAATTGCCTTGGGCGATCGCCTTCTTGATCTCGGCGACGCGATCCATATCGACCGGCGGCTGCGCGGCCATGGTGCGGGCCATGGTGCTGGCGCCGCCGATATCGCTGTTCGCCTTGACCGGGTTCTGCGCGGTCTGGGTGGCTCCGGTGAGCGCGTTGGGACGCGCCACGGCGGCAACCCGCCCGACCCTCGCTTCCCCGGCACTCAGCCTTGTTACATCCACCATGCCCGCACCCTCTGGTTTCGCTGACATGATGTATAACGGCCGGGGGGCGGCAATTTTTAGGGGAAATTTACGCTCCCTGTCAGGAATTTCATGGTCATTCCGACCAGCCTGGCAGGGTGGCGCGACCGCTGGCCACCGCCACCGCCTGGATCGGCTGGCGGGCGGATTCGATGCGCACCGGGAAATGGCCGCCCGGCGCTGCGTCGGCCATGGCAACCCCTTCTCTTGTAATGGAAAATCCGTCCGATCCGGCTTCGATCACGACCGGATCGCCGCGCTTGATGACGGGTTCGGCCTTGACCGCAACGGCGGGGGTCATGCGGGCTTCGGGGGCGGGCCTGGGCGCGGACAATACCGGCACGAAGATGCGCCATTGCGGACTGGAGCAGGTGACGACCACCGCATCATGCGCCTCCGTCCGCCAGGACAGCGCGACGGTCGGGCACTGGGCCAGCTTCAGCCGGTTGTCGATGGCCGCGCGGGGCCCGCCCTCCACCCCGACCGGGCGGCCAGTAAAGGCGGTGACGGCGGCGTCGAGCGCGGCGATATCCTGGAAACCGGCGGCACCGGCCAGAAGCAGGGACAGGATCATCGTGAGGGTCTCCGTGAGGGTTCACCGGCAAAGACCAGCGTGACCATCGCGACGCGAGGTCCGGACTTTCCGGCGGTGGACAGAATCAGGCGGTCGGCGGCGGCCGGGCCGATCAGCGCGGCCGCGGCGCGGGCACGATCGGCGGCCAGGACGACCGCGCTATGGGTGACGGGATCGACATCGGCGGCACTGCCGTCGGTCGAGCCGACGATCGACAGGCGGACGCGCGGATCGGCCAGCGCCTCGCGCGCCCAGGGGCCGAACAGCGGATCGGGCTCGGTCGGCGCGGCCGATCCGACCGCGAAGCTGAGCGAGGCGGCGGCCACCGGCATGGCGGGCGGCGGGGCGGGGGGTGCCCGCAAGGCCTGGTCGACATGATCGGTGCTGCCGAACTGCGCGCGCAGACCGTTGAGGAGGGCAGGGCGTCGCTCCGCACCCGTAGCCTGGACCAGAACGAGGAAGCCGACCAGCAACAGCGCGAGGTCGGCGAGCGTCATCAGCCAGATCGGGCGCGCGGGCGCGGCCTCGGGGAAAAAGGGCTCGCTCATGCGACGCTGACCAGATTGGCGCCCGACTTCGGGGAGGGGGACGGCCCGCGTGACGGGCGCGGCGCCTCGCGCGCGGCCAGGGCGGCCAGCGGCGCGACGATGCGGGTCCGCTCGAACGCCTCGATCCGGGCGGCGCGGCGCAGGCGCATCGCGATCGGCTGCGCGATCAGATTGGCGAACAGCGCGCCGTACAGGGTCGCGAGCAAAGCGATGGCCATCGCGCCGCCGATCCGCTGGGGATCATTCATCGTCGCGAACATCGCCGCCAGGCCGATCAGCGTGCCGACCATGCCCATGGCGGGGGCGACCTCGGCCGCGCCGGTCCAGATGTCGGCGATCGCGACATGCCGCTCGACCCGCGCGGTGCGCGCGAGGTTCAGGCGGCTGGCCACGACCTCGGGCCCTTCGCCGTCGACGATCGCCGCCACCGCCTCGGCCATGTCGGGATCGGTGATGACCGAACGGTCGAGCGTCAGGACTCCGTGGCGCTTGGCCACGCGCGACAGGTGCGCGATCTGTTCGACCAGCGGCTCGGCGGAGAAGGGACGGCGCGGCAATACCGCCAGCGCCCGCACCGCGCGCGTGGCATCGCGCCACGGCGTGCGGAGCAGCGTCGCGATCAGCGTTCCGCCCAGCACGATGGCGAGCGCCGCGGAATCGAAGAACTGATGAAGCGGAGGAAATGCGGTCATGCGCGCTCCCACGCAAAGACCGGGCCAAATCGGATGCGCAAGGCGGCGGAAAGGCGCTGACCAGGCACGCTGCCGCTTCGTTGCCGCCGTCCGGCAAAAACCGGCAGCCGGTTGCCGGAAAGGCGGTGCCGGTGCCCGCTTACCCTCCTGTCCGTGGAATTGGCACGGTCATTGCGAGGGTCCGGCCATCGCGAAGTCCCGCGTGGGAAAGGAGGTTGAACGATGGCCGCAGAAACGCTTTTCGGAGTGCACGGTGCCGCACTGGAGGTGCGGGCGCAGCGCATGGGTGTGCTGGCGTCGAACATCGCCAACGCCTCGACCCCGGGCTTCAAGGCCCGCGACATCGACTTCAAGGCGGCACTCGCCTCGGTCGAGGGCGGTCAGGACCAGGGGCGGGGCATCGCCGATGCGATGAAGTACCGCGTGCCGATCCAGACCTCGCTCGACGGCAACACGGTCGAACTCAACCAGGAACAGACCGCCTTCGCCGAGAATGCGGTCCAGTATCAGACGACGCTGTCGTTCCTGAACGGTCGCATCTCCACCATCACCCGCGCGCTGAAGGGCGAATAAGCGATGCCGAACGGACCGCTTTCCATCTTCCAGGTCGCCGGTCGCGCCATGTCGGCGCAGCTGGTGCGGATGAACACCACCGCGTCGAACCTGGCCAATGCCGGTGGCATCGCCGGGTCGGCCGAGACCGCGTACAAGACGATGAAGCCGGTGTTCCGCACCAGCTTCGACGCCGCGACCGGCCTGTCGACCGTCGATGTCGAGAAGATCGTGACGGCGGGCGAGGACCCCACCAAGCGCCACGATCCCAACAACCCGATCGCCGACAAGGACGGCAACGTCTTCGAGGCGGCGGTCGATGAGACGCGCGAGCTGGTCGACATGATGGAGACCTCGCGCACCTATCAGAACAATGTCGAGGTGATGCAGACGGCCAAGTCGCTGATCCTCGATACCCTCAAGCTGGGCCGCTGATCATGACTTCCACGCAGATGAATTCGACGCTGGACAGCCTGGGCATCAAGCGTGCCGGGGCGACCACCGCCGCTGCGACGACCCCGACCACCG
Source organism: Candidatus Sphingomonas excrementigallinarum (assembly GCA_019112965.1). GTDB lineage: Bacteria > Pseudomonadota > Alphaproteobacteria > Sphingomonadales > Sphingomonadaceae > Sphingomonas > Sphingomonas excrementigallinarum. The sequence goes on from DXIH01000009.1 coordinate 28,093, forward strand.
CCAAGAAGTCGGCCACGACGCTGGACCAGGGCGATTTCCTGCAGCTGCTGACCGCGCAGCTGAAGAACCAGGACCCGTTCGCGCCGATGGACAACACCCAGATGGTCGCCCAGATGGCGCAGTTCTCCAGCGTGGCGGGCATCTCCGAGATGAACACCACGCTCGGCGCGATCGCGACCAAGCTCAACGCAACGACCCCGTCGGACGCGATGAACTATGTCGGCAAGACCGTGCTGACCCAGGGCACCACCGCCTATGGCCGGGCCAGCGGCGGCCTGGCCGGTCAGATCGAGCTGGACGGCGCGGCGTCGGACGTGTCGGTGACGATCTCCGACGCGCAGGGCGCGGTCCTGAAGTCGCTGTCGCTGGGCACCCAGCAGGGCGGCACCGTCAGCTATGACTGGGACGGCAAGACCGAGGACGGCAAGGAAGCCGGATCGGGCCCCTTCACCCTCTCGGTCTCGGCGTCGAACGGCAACACCGCCGTCGGCAGCCGATCGCTCGTCTGGGCGCCGGTCCAGTCGGTCTCGATGCCCTCCACCGGCTCCCCCGTCCTGACCGTCGCCGGTCTCGGCCAGGTCCAGCTTTCCGCCGTCCGCTCGGTCGGCTGATCCCCCTTTACGCACCAGGAAGATAGCCCATGTCCTTCTACACTTCGCTCAGCGGCCTCCAGGCCTCGCAGACCGACATGTCGGTCATCTCGCACAACCTCGCGAACGTCGGCACCAACGGCTTCAAGAAGAGCCGCGCCGAATTCGCCGACGTGATGGCGGCCAACTTCTCGACCGATCCGTTCAAGCAGGTCGGCTCGGGCACGGTGGTCAAGGCCAACCGGCAGGAGTTCAAGGAAGGCAACTACACCAGCACGTCGAACGCGCTGGACCTCGCCATCTCGGGCGACGGCTTCTTCACGGTGCAGTCGGGCGGCACGACCGGCACGCTGCAATATACCCGCAACGGCGCGTTCCAGGTCGACACCAACAACTATGTCACCGACACGCAAGGGAACCGGATGCAGGTGTTCCCGGTCGACAAGGACGGCAACGTCACCTCGTTCGGCAATGACGGCCTGACCAGCCTGCAGCTGCCGCCGACCAGCGGCACGCCGGTGTCGACCAAGAACGTGACGCTCGACATCAACCTGTCGAGCACCGCGGTCGCCCCGACGGCGGCGTTCGACCGGACCAACATGGGCACGTACAACAACACGACCCAGACCAAGATCTACGACACGTCGGGCAATGCCATGACGCTGACCAACTATTACGTCCGCAAGCCGCTGCCGCTGGATGCCAACAACAAGCCGATCCAGCCCGCCGACGGCAGCAGCACCTGGCAGGTCTACAGCTATGTCAACGATCAGCAGATGACGCGCGGCGGTTCGACCGCGCCGATCGAGATGACTTTCAACGCGGGCGGCAACCTTGTCTCGCCGGTCGGCCCGACCAAGTTCGACAATTACACCCCGCGCACCTCGATCACCGCGCAGCCGCTGACGATCGACTATACCGGCTCGTCGCAGTCGGGTTCGATCTTCTCGGTCGCCTCGCGCACCCAGGACGGCAAGGCGGTCGGCCTGCTGTCGGGCGTGTCGGTCGGCGAGAACGGCCTGGTCACGGCGTCCTTCACCAACGGCGAGACCGCCAATCTGGGCAAGGTGGCGGTGGCGACCTTCGTCAACATGCCGGGCCTTCGCCAGGAAGGGAACAGCTATTGGGAAGCGACCGGCAAGTCGGGCGAGGCCAAGTTCGGCACCGCCAATGAAGGCGCGTACGGCGCGATCCGGTCGAGCACCATCGAGGGGTCGAACGTCGACATCACCGAGGAACTGGTCAACCTGATCGCCGCGCAGCGCGACTTCCAGGCGAATGCGAAGGCGCTCGATACGTCGAGCCAGATCTCGCAGACCATCTTCAACATCCGCAGCTAAGCGAACGTCGGGGGCTAACGGGGAACCGCGATGGACAAGCTGGTCTATACGGCATCGACGGGGATGCGGGCGCACATGGCGGCGCAGACCGCGATCGCCAACAACATGGCCAATGCCTCGACGATCGGGTTCCGCGCCGACCGTGTCGTGTTCGACCGCATCGACCTGAAGGGCGGCGGCGCGGCGTTCGAGGCGCGGATGCCCACCGCCGAGGAAGTGACCGACGCCGACCGCGCGCCGGGCACCATCCAGCATACCGGCAACGCGCTCGACATCGCGATCGCGACGTCGAGCGCCTGGCTGGCGGTGCAGGCCCCCGACGGTTCGGAAGCCTATACCCGTCGCGGCGACCTGGAGGTCACGGCCTCGGGCGTGCTGCAGACCGGCGACGGCTATCCGGTGGTCGGCCAGAACGGCCCGGTCACGGTGCCGCCGTACAATTCGATGACCGTCGCCCCCGACGGTACGCTGTCGATCATTCCGCTGGGTGCCGGGCCCGATACCCAGCCCCAGGTGATCGACCGCATCAAGCTGGCCGACACGCGCGGCACGCAGACCGTCAAGGGTCTCGACAATCTGCTGCGCGTCAAGGGCGGCGGGGCGATGCCGCAGGACATGGACGCCACCGTCCAGTCGGGCGCGCTCGAAGGGTCGAACGTCAACATGACCCAGACGCTGGTCGACATGATCGAGAACCAGCGCAGCTACGAGGTACAGGCCAACCTCATGAAAGAGGCCAAGTCGTTGGATGAGAACAGCGCATCGCTGATGCGTCTGCCGAGCTGAGGATTAAAGGGTTATGTCTTCCGCCGCTTTGCACGTCGCGCGCACCGGGCTCGATGCCCAGGATATGCGTATGCGGGTCATCTCGAACAACCTGGCCAACGTCAACACGACCGGGTTCAAGCGCGATCGCGCCGCGTTCGAGACGCTGGCCTATCAGACGATCACCGCGCCCGGCGCCGCCAGCTCGACCGAGAGCAAGTACGCGACCGGCCTGAACCTGGGCACCGGCGTGCGTATCCAGGGTACCGCGCGCATCAACACGCAAGGGTCGATGCAGACCACCAACAACAGCCTCGACATGGCGCTGGACGGTGACGGCTTTTTCCAGGTGCAGATGCCCGGCGGTACGCTCGGCTATACCCGCGCGGGCAATTTCTCGCGCTCGGCCGAAGGGTTGCTGGTCACCGCCGAGGGCTATCAGGTGATGCCGGGCATCACCATCCCCGAGGGCACGACCCAGGTCACGATCGGCACCGACGGCACCGTCTCGGCGACCCTTCCGGGCCAGACCGCCCCTGCCGAGATCGGCCAGATCCAGATCGCCAGCTTCCCCAACTCGGCCGGGCTCCAGTCCAAGGGCGATAATTACCTGACCGAGACCGCCGCCTCGGGCGCCGCGAACATGGGTGTCGCGGGCCTCGAAGGGCGCGGCCAGATCCGCCAGGGGATGCTCGAAGGCTCGAACGTCAACGTCGTCGAGGAGCTGGTCGACATGATCGAGACCCAGCGCGCCTATGAGGTCAACTCGAAAATGATCAAGTCGACCGACGAGATGCTCCAGTACGCGAATCAGAATCTGTGACCATGACCATCCGCTTTCCCACCATCCGCTTCGCCTATTGGACCGAGCTGGCGCTGTCGGCGGCGGCGGGTACGATGGTCGCCGTCGCGCTGATGCCCGCGCCCGCGCATGCCAGCCTGTTCGGCAAGAAGAAGCCGGTCGAGGATTTCTCGACGGTGCGGCCCGCGCCGATGCCGATGCAGCCGGTCGCGCAGCCCGTCCAGCCCAATGGCGGCATCTTCCAGGCGTCGGACGGCTATGCCGCGCTGTACGAAGGCTGGCGCGCGCGCAAGGTCGGCGATCCGCTGACCATCGTGCTCGTCGAGCGGACGGCGGCGAGCAAGTCCGCCAATTCCAAGCTCGGCTCCAAGGGCGATCTGGGTCTGGCCCCGCCGACCACCGGCCCGCTGGGCAAGCTGCTCAAGTCGACCGATATCGGCATGAGCGGCAGCCGCAACTTCAACGGATCGGGCGCGGCCGACCAGTCCAACTCGCTGTCGGGCGAGATCACCGTGACCGTGGCGCAGGTGTTCCCCAACGGCACGATGCTGGTCCAGGGCCAGAAGCGCGTGACGCTGAACCGCGGCGACGAGTTCATCCAGATCAAGGGGCTGGTCCGCATGGCCGATGTCGGCATCGACAACCGCGTCGAATCGACCCGCGTTGCCGATGCGCAGATCGCCTATACCGGCAAGGGCGACGTCGCCCGCGCCAGCCGCCAGGGCTGGCTGAGCCGTTTCTTCCAAGCCGTCAGCCCGTTCTGAGGCCTTTGACCATGATCCTCCGCTTCTTCCTCATGCTCCTTGCCACCTTCGCGATCGCGGGGCCGGCCTCGGCCGACCGGATCAAGGATCTGGGCGGGTTCCAGGGCATCCGCACCAACCAGCTGACCGGATACGGCATCGTTGTCGGTCTGCCGGGCACGGGCGACGACAATCTGGAATATACCGTCCAGTCGCTGAAGGCCGTGGTCTCGCGCTTCGGGCTGCAACTGCCGCCGACCGCCAATCCGGGCATGAAGAATGCCGCGGTGGTGATGGTCACGGCCGAGTTGCCGCCCTTCGCCAAGCCGGGGCAGAAGCTGGACATCACCGTCGCCTCGATGGGCAAGGCCAAGAGCCTGCGCGGCGGCAGCCTGATCCTCACCCCGCTTCAGGGTGCGGACGGCCAGATCTATGCGATGGCGCAGGGCAATCTGGCGGTCGGCGGCCTGGGGGCCGAAGGCGCGGACGGATCTAAGATCGTCGTCAACATTCCCTCGGTCGGTCGTATCCCCGAAGGGGCGACGGTCGAACGGGCGGTCGCCACCGGCTTCGACACCGCGCCCAGCCTGACCTTCAACCTGGCGCGCGCCGACTTCACCACCGCGCAGAATGTCGCCCAGGCGATCAATGCGCGGCTGGGCCTGGGCACCGCGCAGGCGATGGACGCCGTGTCGGTCGCGGTTCGCGCGCCGATGGGCGCCGATGTCCGCGCCACGCTGATGTCCGAGATCGAGAATCTGAACGTCACCTCGGCCGAGCCACCCGCCAAGGTCATCGTCAACGCCCGCACCGGCACCGTCGTCATCAATTCGGCGGTTCGCGTCGGCCCGGCGGCGGTCACCCATGGCAAGCTGACCGTGAAGATCGACGAGAACCAGCGCGTCAGCCAGCCCGGCCCCCTGAGCGGCGGTCAGACGGCGGTGACGCAGAAGTCCGGCGTCTCGGTCGAGGAAGAGCGTCGCCCGATGTTCGTCCTGGCCCCCGGTCCCAAGCTGGCCGATGTGGTGAAGGCGATGAACGCGATCGGCGCGGCCCCGTCCGACCTGGTCGCCATTCTCGAAGCGCTGAAGGAAGCCGGCGCGCTCAAGGCGGAGTTGATCGTCCTGTGACCCAGAGCATCGCACCCACGTCCCCCGCATCGGCGGCGTCCGCCATCGCGGGCACCGTGTCCACCGACACCCGCCGCCTGTCGAACGGGGCCAATCTGGACAAGGCGGGCACCCAGTTCGAGGCGATCTTCACCGGCATGATGCTGAAGGCGATGCGCCAGACCAAGCTGAGTGAGACGATGTTCGACTCCAAGGCGCTCGACACGTTCCGGGACATGCAGGACCAACAGGTTGCCCAGACCATGGCGACCCAGGCCCCGCTGGGGATCGGCAAGGCCGTGACCGCATTCCTGGCGAAATCTCAACCTGTCGTTAACCAGACATAACGTACCGCAGTAACCATGAGCGACCTGCTCTCTATCGGCGCTTCGGGCGTCCGCGCATATCAGACCGCGCTGACCGCCGTTGGTGAGAATATCGCCAATGTCGGAACGGACGGCTATTCGCGCCGGACGGTCACGATGCAGGAGATCTCGCCCGCCGCCGGTCTCGCGGCGAACAAGGTCTCGGCGGGCTCGGGCGTCATGGTGCTGGGCATTGCGCGCGCCACCGACGTCTATGCCAGCGCCGCGGTTCGTGCGGCCACCGCCGACCTGTCGCGCACCACGACGGGCGTGACCTGGCTGAACCGGATCGAGGGCGCGATGACCGGCGATCAGGTCCAGACGCGCCTGACCGCCTTCTTCACCGCCGCGCGCACGCTGGCCGCCGAGCCGACCTCGCCCGCGCTGCGCGCCACGATGCTGGAAACCGCGCGATCCACCGCGACGGCGTTCAGCGCGACCGACTCGGCCTTCGACCAGATCAACGCCGATTTCGACGGGCAGGCACGGCAGGCCGCACATGACCTGTCCTCGCTCGCCACCTCACTGGTCCGCGTCAACGAAGGGCTGGGCCGCACGCAGCCGGGCACCGCGGCTTCGGCGCAGCTGACCGACCAGCGCGACCAGATCCTGACCCAGATGAGCGCGCTGTCCGACATCACCAGCACGACCGACGAACTTGGCCGCGCGACGGTGCGACTCGGCGACCGGGCGGGGCCGATCCTGGCGGCGACCGATTCGACCGGGTCCGTCACCTATCAGCGCGGTGCCGATGGCGGCGTGTCCTTCCATGTCGCCTTGCAGGGCCAGATCAGCGACTTCGTGCCCGGCGGCGGCGCGATGGCGGGGATGCTGGACGGTGCCGAGCGGATCAACGCGACACGCGGCGCCTTCAACCAGGTGGCCAAGAGCTTCGTCGAGACGGTCAACGGCCTCCAGGCCGGTGGCCAGGACCTGAACGGCGCGACCGGCACGGCGATGTTCGGCCTGACGGCCGGCACCGCGCAGATGAGCCTGGTGATGACCGACGGGTCGAAGATCGCGGCGGCGCGCGGGGGGCAGGGTTCGCGCAACGCCGACAATCTGGCCGCGCTGGAAACCGTGCGCGGATCGGCGGGCTTCGAGAACAAGCTGACCCAGATCGTCACCGATAACGCCACCACGCTGAAGCAGCGCCAGACCGTCGCCGACGCGCAGACCGCGATCAGCGACGGGGCCAAGGCCACGCTGTCGGCCGCCTCGGGTGTCACGCTCGATGCCGAAGCGGTGACGCTGATGCGGTTCCAGCAGGCCTATTCCGCGACCAGCCGGGTCATCCAGGCGGCCCGCGAAACCTTCCAATCCATTCTCGAGCTGCGGTAACGGTCATGCAGATTTCCACCAACGTCTTCTACGACACCGCCTCGCGGCGGATGACCGAGCTGACCGGCAAGGCGAATGCGTTGCAGGTCCAGATTTCGACCGGCAAGAAGCTGACCAACCCGTCGGACGACGCTGCCGCCGCCGCCCAGGTCGCCGAGTTCAACCGCCGCGACGCCGACGATGCGGTCTACAAGACCAATCTGACGCTGGCGGGCTCGTTGCTGCAACAGGCCGACACGACGCTCGGCCAGATCGGCAACCAGGTGCAGAAGGCGCTGGAGCTGACCACCCAGGCGGCCAACGGCACCCTGACGGCCGCCAATCGGTCGAGCGTGGGCGACCAGATCGCATCGATCCGCGACGCGCTGCTCGGCCTTGCCAATGCCAGGGACTCGCGTGGCCTGCCGCTGTTCGGCGCGGCGGCGGGGACCAATGCGGTGACGATGGTCAATGGCCGTTATGCCTATTCGCAGGCCAATGTGTCGGAGATCCCGATCGCCGATGGCCAGAGCGTCGACGTCTCGGTCGGCGCCGACCGCGTGTTCCGGGCGGGCGCGAACGACGACACGCTCAACGTCCTCAACACGCTCGTCACCGCGCTGAAATCGGGCGGGGACGCCACCGCGACGATCAGGGACGCGATGGACAAGCTGAAGGCCGCCAATGACAATGTCGCGACCGTACAGGCCTCGGTCGGCGCGCGCGAGGCGCGGGTCGAGTTGCAGCAGGGTCTGCAACAGGCCGCCAGCACGGATCGGGCGCAGCTGCGCTCCAGCATCGAGGATGCCGATCCGGTTTCGACCATTACGCAGCTGCAACAGACGATGACCGTGCTTCAGGCCACCCAGGCCAGCTTCAGCAAGCTGACCAGCCTGTCGCTGTTCGATTATCTGAAATGATCGCGTCCGGGCGCGGGCCCGGTAACTGTATTTTGACCTTGACGGTCTAGGGCGGTGATCTGACGGGCACCGCGGCCGGTCTTCGGGAGTATCGGTTCACCATGTTTCCTGCCATCGGCCTAGTCATCCTGCTCGGCATGGTGTTCGGCGGCTTCGCCATCACCGGCGGCAAGCTCGGCCCCGTGTTCGAGGCGATCCCGCACGAAATGCTCATCATCGGCGGCGCCGCCGTCGGTGCGCTCGTCATCGGCAACTCCGGCAAGGAGCTGAAGGCGCTGGGCGGCGCGATGGGAAAGATCTTCAAGGGCCCGAAATACAAGAAGCAGGACTATCTCGACGTCATCTTCCTCGTCTCGAAGCTGATGAAGATGCTGCGCACCGAAGGCCCGATCGCGCTGGAGCCGCATGTCGAGGACCCCAAGTCCTCCTCGGTCTTCGCCGAATATCCCCGGCTCGTCGCCGACCACACGCTCGTCAACCTGATCGCCGACACGCTGCGCCTGGTCGTCGTCTCGTCCGGCACGCTCGACGTGCATGCGGTCGAAGAGGTCATGGACAACGCGATCAAGACCCACCACCACGAGGTCGAAGGGCCGCAGGGTACGCTCCAGAGTCTGGCCGACTCGCTGCCCGCGCTGGGTATCGTCGCGGCGGTGCTCGGCATCGTGAAGACCATGGGTTCGATCGACAAGCCGCCGAGCGTGCTGGGCGGCATGATCGGCTCGGCGCTGGTCGGCACCTTCATGGGCGTGCTCCTCGCCTACGGTATTGTGAACCCGTTCGCGGGCCGCCTGAAGCAGGTGATCGATGCCGACGCCGCCATTTATCACGTCGTCAAGCAGATCATCATCGCCTCGCTCCACGGCCATCCGCAGCCGCTGGTCATCGAAGCCGCCCGTTCGGGGATTGCGCACAAGGACCAGCCCGGCTTCGCCGAGGTGTTCGACGGCCTGCGGGGCAAGTAAGTCATGGCCCGCGCTCCGCACGGCAAGAACGAGCCGCCCAAGATCGTCATCGTCAAGAAGATCATCGCCGATGGTCATGGCGGGCATCATGGCGGCGCGTGGAAGGTCGCCTATGCCGACTTCGTGACGGCGATGATGGCGTTCTTCCTGCTGCTCTGGCTGCTGGGCGCCACCACCGAAAAGCAGCGCAAGGGCATCGCCGATTATTTCGCGCCGACGCTGATCGATACCAAGTCGACGGGCATCGGCGGCGGCGTGCTGAACGGCGGGCCCGGTGCGGGCCGCCAGCAGAGCGGGATCAGCGGGCGGATCCAGCTGATCGTGCCGAAGGCGTCCGAGGGCGGCGGCGACAGGGCCGGGACCGGCGACAAGGGCTCGCTGCGCAATCCCAACGGCAAGGCGCAGGACCAGAAGACGTTCGACGCGATCAAGCGCGAGCTTCTGAAGAAGATGCAGGTCACGCCGGAGCTTCGCAAGCTGGCGCAACAGGTGCGGTTCATCCCCACCGATGACGGCCTGCGCATCGATCTGGTCGACAATGCCGATTATTCGATGTTCGCGACCGGCACGACCAACCTGACCCCGGCGGCGTCCGAGCTGATCGGGACCATCGCCAGGACGGTCGCCGACGTGCCCAACACGATCATGATCCGCGGCCACACCGACAGCGTGCCCTATGGCGACCCGCGCGCGATGAACAACTGGCTGCTCTCGTCCAGCCGCGCCGAGGCGACCCGCCGCCGCCTGGCCGCCGGTGGCCTGCCTGAATCGCGGTTCGAGCGGATCGAGGGCGTGGCCGACCGCGAACCGATGATCGCGAACAACCCCTCCGACCCACGCAACCGCCGCGTGGCGATCACGCTGCTCTATCGCAAGGGCGTGTTCGGGCAGTAATGTGCAAGGACGTTCGGTGGACGGTCGTCCGCCGAACGTCCTTGCCTATTCAAGACGCGACCGCCATGGCGTTCGCCGCTCCGGTTCGGATGTCGGGGATGCGATGATGCTACCGATGTTGAAATTCGACGCTCCTGTCTGGCGGCTGTTGCCACAGGCGGGGCTTGTCGATCCGGCGGCCCCGGCTCGCGCGCCTGAGGGGCGATTCCACCATGCTGGACAGATCGCGGCCTATGCCTCGTTGACGGCCGAAGGCGCACGCGTTGCGATCCGGCGCTATCTCGGCGACGGGGTCGCCCGGGTGCTTATTCCGATGCGGTTGACGGCGCAGTGCGTCGCGGACGCCAGGGGATTGCTCCCAGCTGCGGTCGCTTGGCAGGATGTGGGGGCGGCCGAAGGCGTATCGCCGACTTGGGCGATTTCAGACATGGCCCGGGAAGCGGGGGCGGAGGCGATGCTATACTCATCGCGTTCGCGACCCGATCTCTCGCATGTCGTGGTGTTCAGGCCGGATCGCCTTCATGGCTTCGGAGAAGCCACGGCCTATATCCCATAACTATAGGGACGGGCCTGGATGTGAGGCGGCGAGCTGCGACCCTTGCGACCCCATAAAAAAGGCCCGCCTGGCGATCATCCCCTGGGAGGCGGGTGATGACGGCCGGGCGGGCCCCTTCATAAGGCGGAACTGCGCTTATTCGGCGTCGGCGGCCTCGCCCTTGCGCGGCTTGCGCGCGGTGGAGGCGGCGGCGTTGCGCGGGCCGGGCTTGCGACCCAGGCCGATCTTCTTGGCCATCGCGCGACGGCTTTCCGAATAGCTCTCGGCGACCATCGGATAGTCCGGCTTCAGGCCGTAACGCTCGCGATATTCTTCCGGGGTCAGGCCATGGGTGGCCAGATGACGACGCAGCGTCTTGTAAGGCTTGCCGTCGATCATCGAGACGATGTGATCCTTCGACGCCAGCGACTTGCGAACCGACACGGCCGGAACATATTCAGTCGGTGCCTCGACATCGGTCGCCTGCGGCGCGCTGCCCAGGAGCGAAGACACGGTCTCGTGCATCTTGTGGAGAAACGCCGGAACCTCTTCCGACGAGGTGCGGGTATTGGGATTGCCCAACCACGCAATGGTCAATTCCGTTGCCAGTTCTACGGCATTCACATCGATAGGGTCGTCGGCCATGATACGCTCCTGTTGTTTCCGTGTGACCTAACGGTCAATCACACGGCGTCAACCTTCGGAGCCAGCATTGGACCAAATTTAATGAGCGTATGACTGATTTGATATTTGGCCGATGTTGAGGGATCGGATCGATCAGGCATGAAATATATCGGAAAGATCGGATCGGAATGCTGGTAAAGAAGCGTCATCCGGACGTTTTTCTGCAGATTTCGGCCGAAATCCATGGCTGGCGGGCTTTTATTCGATTTGTCCGGTACGATGGCCCCTCGCAGCGTGAATGCAAAATATGCAACCAAAATTAATGAGGTTGCATTTGTGTTAATCGGGCATCCGCAGCATAGGGAGCGGGCCTTTCAGGCATCCTCTCCTAAAAACTTTCACGGGCTGGTCTCACGACCGGCCCTTTTTTTGTCTTGCTTCCGCCGGGCATCGGCCTAGGCTATCCCATCGCCGCGCTTCAACGATAGTGATAAGCAGGAGTGGAAGCCGCCGGGAAAACCGGCATCGCGCGTCGGTGCCGGGGGTTGAGCGACCGGGTCGCTCCCCCCGTTTTACCATCCTTGTTTGGCGGCTTCTTCCATCTTTGTTGAGGATGCCCTTGGCCTTCGACTTCGCTCAGGCCGAACGGAGCGCGGAAAGGGGCTGGATACCCAAAGCCGTTCAGCCTGAGCGAAGTCGAAGGCCAAGGGCCGAATGTAATCACAATGCCTGTAAGGGGCGGAGAGTCCTCAAACTCCTGCCGTCCCGAATAGCTGATTCAACCTTTGTTGTCGGACGACGGACGATGGATGAACTGGTCCAGCGCCGACAGCGCCATGCCTGCAAAGGCGACGACCTCGGACATGCCCGACTTCGTGGTGCCGCCTTCCTGCGACGGCTGGGACGTCGCCGGCTCGGTCGGTTCGGGGGGTGATGCGGCGGCATCACCCGGCCGCTTGGCGGTTTCACGCGCCAGGGCCGAGGCCGCGACGATCAGCCCCGTCGCCAGCAATTGCCGCCCCGCGGGGCTGCGTGCCTGGTCGAGCAGCGCCTGACCCATCCGGTGCAGGGGCGAAGGACCAGGCGATGCGGTCTGTTCGTCCAGCTTGGCTTTTTTCTGCTTTTTCTTGTGCTTCTTCTTGCCCATCGCCCTGGCCCCGCCATCTCGTGTATGTCTAATGTAATACACCAGTCTCGGTGTTCAAGCGTCACGCGATGTCACCCCGCCAGCGCACGGGCGCGGCGCCGCTGGACCGAGCTGCCGATGCCCAGCGACTCGCGATATTTGGCGACCGTTCGCCGCGCGATGTCGAAGCCCTTGGCCTGGAGCAGTTCGACCAGCGTATCGTCCGACAGAATCTTGGCGCCTTCATTGGCGATCAGCGTCCGTATCGCGCTCTTCACCGCCTTGGCCGATACGGCATCGCCGCCGTCCGCCGCCGCGATGCCGCTAGTGAAGAAGAATTTCAGCTCGAACAGCCCGCGCGCGCAGCTGAGATATTTGTTGCTGGTCACGCGGCTGACGGTCGATTCGTGCATGCCGATCGCCTCGGCGACACGCGCCAGGGTCAGCGGCTTCAGATGCGCGACGCCGTGGAGGAAGAAGGCCTCCTGCTGCTTCACGATCTCGGTCGCGACGCGGATGATCGTGCGCTGCCGCTGGTCGAGCGCCTTCATCAGCCAGTTGGCGCTCGCCAGACAGTCGGCGAGCCACGCCTTGGACCCCTTGTCCTGCGGGCCGTGGCGCAATTCCTGATAATAGCGGCGATTGACCAGCACGCGGGGCAGGGTGGCGGTGTTCAGCTCGATGCCCCAGCCATTCTTGGTCCGGGTGACGAACAGGTCGGGCACCACCGCCTGGCACGGCTCGCCGCCATAGCGACAGCCGGGCTTGGGATCATAGCCGCGCAGCTCGCGGATCATGTCCGCCATATCCTCGTCATCGACACCGCAGATGCGCTTCAACCGAACCAGTTCGCCGCGCGCCAGCAGGTCGAGATTGGCGATCAGTTTCGCCATGCACGGGTCGTAGCGATCGACCTCCCTGGCTTGCAGCGCCAGGCATTCGGCCAAGTCGCGCGCGCCGACGCCGGTGGGGTCCAGGCTCTGCACAACCTTCAGTACCGACTCGACTTTGCCGAGAGGTATGCCCAGTCGCCCGGCGATCTCGTCCAGCGGGACGGTCAGATATCCCGCCTCGTCCAGCTGGTCGATGATATGCGCGGCGATGGTCAGGTCGGTGCCCGACAGGATCAGCGCGACTTGCGCCTCCAGATGCTCGGCCAGATTGGGAGCATCGTCGGCCAGCGAATCCCAGTCGAGCCCCTCCGTGTCGCTCGAACCCCCGCTGCCCGCCCCGTTCAGCGACAGGCCGCCGTCCGGCCCCGTGCCGCCATCGGCGACGCTGTCCTGCTGGTGGCTCTCGGTCGCGTAATCCAGGTCGAGGCCCCGGTCTTCGCTGGGGGCCGTCCCAGCGACCAGTTCGTCGGCCCCGGCTGGCGCCTCACGCTCGGGGCGCTCGGGGGTCGCCACCTCGCGCACCGCGCTGGCGTCGAGTAGGGGGTTCTTTTCCACCTCCTCGGCGATGAACGCCTCGACCTCCAGATTCGACAGCGTCAGCAGCTTGATCGCCTGCTGCAGCTGCGGCGTCATCACCAGCGATTGCGACTGGCGGATGTCGAGACGCGGGGCGAGGCTCATCCCGAAATTCCTCCCCTGTAAGGGGAGGGGGACCATGCGACGCATGGGGGAGGGGTGTCCCCGGTCGCGAGGGTCCGCTCACTCTCAAGCCAGGACACCCCTCCGTCAGGGCTTCGCCCTGCCACATCCCCTTGCAGGGGAGGAATAGAAGGAATGTCGCCCCTCATACGATCAGAGCGAAAAGCCCTCGCCCAGATACAGGCGGCGGACATTGGCGTCGGCGACTAGTTCCTCCGGCGATCCGCTGAACAGCACGCGCCCGTCATAGATGATGTAGGCGCGGTCGACGATGTCCAGCGTCTCGCGGACGTTGTGATCGGTAATGAGCACGCCGATATCGCGCCGCTTCAGGTCCTTCACCAGATCGCGGATATCGGCGATCGAGATCGGGTCGATGCCCGCGAAGGGCTCGTCGAGCAGCATGATCGAGGGATCGGCGGCCAGCGCGCGCGCGATCTCGGCGCGGCGACGCTCGCCGCCCGACAGCGCCATGGCGGGTGCGGCGCGCAGGCGGGTCAGGCCGAATTCCTCCAGCAGCTTATCGAGCTTGCGCGCGCGCTCGGCCGGATCGGGCTCGGCCAGTTCGAGCACCGTCAGGATGTTCTTCTCGATCGAAAGTCCGCGAAAGATCGAGGTTTCCTGCGGCAGATAGCCCAGGCCCAGAATCGCACGGCGATACATGGGCAGGCCGGTGATATCCTCGCCGTCCAGCATGATGCGGCCCGAATCGGGCTTCACCAACCCCATGACCGAATAGAAGCAGGTCGTCTTGCCCGCGCCGTTCGGCCCCAGCAGCCCGATCACCTCGCCGCGCCCGACCGACACCGACACGTCGGTCAGGACGACGCGCTTGTCATAGCTCTTGGCGATCGACACGACCTGCAGGCCGTTGGCGACCGGCGGCTCCGACACGGGGGCGTTGCGATGGCCCGCGTGCTCATTGGCCTCGCGAATCGGGGTTTCCATGTCCATCGGCCCGTTTCTTTCCTTAGCTGGCGGCACGTTAGCGCGGGGCAGGCACCCGCGTCACGCCTCAGTTGCGATCGGGGACCGAGAAGGTGCCCGTGACCCGGCCCGACGGCGCGCGGCTGACGGTGCCGCCATTGCCCGACGAGGCGCCGCCCGCCACCGACGATCCGTCGATCACCGCGCGGCCGGTATCGAGGTTCAGCGTCAGGCGCCCGCCGTTCACCGTATTGCCGCCCTGGGTCAGGGTGACGTTGCCCAGCATGGTGATGACCCGGCGATTGAGGTCATAGACGGCGAAGTTGCTGCGCGCGGTCTGGTCGGGCCGCTTGACGACGACATTGCCCGACGCGTCGAAGCGCGACACCTGCGGCTTACCGCCCAGCACCTGGCCGGTATAGAAGACGGTCATCCGCGCCGCGGTCAGCGTCATCTCCGCCTGGCGCAGCGAGACATTGCCCGACAGGACGGCGCGATTCTGCTTGTCCTGCAATTCGATGACGTCGGCGCCGAAATCGACGGGTGCGCGGCTGTTGTGCTTGACCTGCGCGGCCGCGGATACTGCCAGGACGAGAAGGGCCGGAGCCGCAGCGGCGAAGAGCTTGTGCATAGGCGGCTATTTCGGGCTTTACGGGACGATGCGCAAGCGGGCGTTGCCTTCCAGCCGCACGGTGCGATTTTCCAGGTCCGCGCGCATCCTGTTCGCGCTGAACTGGCCCTGCGGCACCTGGCCGGTCACCGCGCCCCCCGACACCAGCGTGCGCTGTTGCAGGTCGATGGTCGCATCATGGGTGCGCAGGTCGTATCCGCCCGCCGATTTGAAATCGAGCGGCCCGTCCAGCTTCACCTGTTCGGTGCTCATGTCATAGCGGCCCGAATTGGCGCTGACCGTGGCGGGGCCGTCCGACAGGCGGATCGAGGCGGCCAGCTTGTTGAGCTGGACCACCGGCTCGGCCGAGCTGCGCTGGATCGCCGAGCCCGCGTCGAGCACGAAGGGCTGCCCCTTGTCGTCGACGCCGCGATACTGCGCCGCCTGGATCTTCATTCGCTCCCTGGCGACCTCGACCTTCTTCTTGTCGAGCACGAAGGACACTTCGCTGGACGAATAGATCGGCGCCATCACGAGGAACGCGGTCAGCACGCCGATCGCGCTGGGCAACAGCCAGCGCGCAACCGTCACGAATCGGTCGTGGCGGCTGCCCGGCGCGGCCCAGAGCTGGCGCTGGGTGCGGACGCGGTCGGCGATCTCGGACATGATGGCTCCCTATCGTGCCCGGATCAGGCGTCAATGGTTCAGGCGTGGGCGAAGATATCGACCTCGGGCCAGCCCGCCAGATCCAGCTCGGCGCGCGCAGGCAGGAAATCGAAACAGGCCTGCGCCAGTTCCATGCGGCCTTCGCGTTCCAGCCTTTTGTCGAGTTCGACCTTCATGCGGTGAAGGTAGCGCACGTCCGAGGCCGCATATTCGCGCTGCGCGTCGGACAGCTCGGGCGCGCCCCAGTCCGACGACTGCTGCGCCTTGGACAGCTCGACGCCGAGCAGTTCGCGGACCAGCTCCTTCAAACCGTGGCGGTCGGTATAGGTGCGGATCAGCCGCGAGGCGATCTTGGTGCAATAGACGGGGGCGGCGACGACGCCCAGATAATGGCGGATCGCGGCGATATCGAACCGGCCGAAATGATAGAGCTTCAGCCGCGCAGGGTCTGCGAGCAGCGCGCGCAGGTTGGGCGCGGCATAGTCGCTGTCGGGCGCGAAGCGGACCAGATGTTCGTCCTGGCCGCCGTCCGACAGCTGGACGACGCACAGCCGGTCGCGCGGGGTGATGAGGCCCATCGTCTCGGTATCGACGGCGATCGAGGCGCCGGGCGCGAACAGATCGGCGGGAATATCTTCTTCATGCAGATGAACGGTCATTCCCCTGCCCTAGCGGCCGGGGGACGAAGCCTCAACCGGGATCGACCGGAATCCAGGGGGGTGATTCGCGCAATGGGGTGAAAACTTGTGGAGTTTCGGCCACAATTCCGACGCAATCTG
>DXIH01000122.1 GCA_019112965.1 Candidatus Sphingomonas excrementigallinarum
CGGCAAGACGTTGCTGGCCAAGGCGGTGGCACGCGAGGCGCAGGCCAATTTCATCGCCACCAAGTCGAGCGATCTGCTGTCCAAATGGTATGGTGAGAGCGAGCAGCAGATCACGCGACTGTTTGCCCGTGCACGGCAGGTGGCGCCGACGGTCATTTTCATCGACGAACTCGACTCGCTGGTGCCCGCGCGCGGCGGCGGGCTGGGCGAGCCGCAGGTGACCGAGCGGGTGGTCAACACCATCCTCGCCGAGATGGACGGGTTGGAGGAATTGCAGTCGGTCGTCGTGATTGGTGCGACCAACCGGCCCAACCTCGTCGACCCCGCGCTGCTCCGCCCCGGCCGGTTCGACGAGCTGATCTATGTCGGCGTGCCCGACAAGGCGGGGCGTCGACGGATCTTGGGCATCCAGACCGCCAAGATGCCGCTCGCCGATGACGTGGATCTGGACGATGTCGCGGCGCGTACCGAGCGGTTCACCGGGGCCGACCTGGGCGACGTGGTGCGCCGGGCAGGCCTGATCGCACTACGCAAATCGCTGACCGTGCAACAGGTCGACATGGCCGCCTTCGACGAGGCACTGACCGAGGCGCGGGCGAGCGTGACCCCGGAGATGGAGCGCGACTACGAACAGATCGCCGCCAAGCTGAAGCAGGAAGCCGCCGCGATTCAGCCGATCGGCTTCATCGCACCGGGTATGTTGACGCCGAGAGGGGATAAGCAGCCGTAAGTTCCTAAGCCCCTCCTCCTACTTAAGCCCCTCCTCCGGAACGGGAGTTTCAGGTCGGTTATGCCCCCGGCATGACCTAAACGATGCGGGGCATCGTTTACCTGAAACTGGGTTTGGGGAGGGGGCTTTGCCGCCAGCTATGGTCTCGGTGAGATTCCGATCCCTCCCCCATCCCCTCCCGCCTGCGGGAGGGGAGCGGCAAGATCGGTGGTCAGGATTTATTGCCCCATCCATAACTCCGCCCTACCTCGGCCACGGCAACCTCATATCGCGAATACCATTCCGCCCGCCCACGCTCGCGGATCGCCGCATGTTCGGGATGCGCGCGCCATGCCAAGGCGCTGGCTTCGTCCGCCCACCAGCTGATGGTAATGCCCAACCCATCCGCCCCGCGCGCGCTGTCGACGCCGCAATAGCCGGGCTGCCGCGCGGCGAGCGCGTCCATCGCCTCGGCCGCTTCGGCATAGCCCTGGTCGTCGTTAAGCGTCCGCTGCGACACGAAAATCACCGCGATCTGGCCCGTCCGATCCATTGTTCCCAGCCCTTTTTCCGATCCTCTTTGCGACGGAATGCACCCCTCCTGCGCAACCCAATAGCTTGAAAGTCGTTCGGCACCTGTGCGACGAGGGGATTTCCCTCGCGCGTCCCTTACGCGGGGATCACGAACGACAGGAACTCGATGCCCAGCTCGACCACCGCCGCGCGCAAGTCCCGCACCGACGCCACGGGTTATCCGTCGCCCGGCCAGATGTTCTTTCAGCAGTTCCTGAAGCATCCGGTGATGGTGGGCTCGATCATTCCCTCGTCGGGCAAGCTGATTCGCAAGATGCTGGCGCCGGTAGACTGGGCCAACACCAAGCTGTTCGTGGAATATGGCCCCGGCGTCGGCACCTTCTGCCGCCCGGTGCTGGAGCGCATGGCGCCCGACGCGACGCTGATCGCGATCGATACCAACGCCGATTTCTGCGATTATCTGCGCCACACGATCGTCGATTCCCGTTTCAAGGCGGTGAACGGTTCGGCGGCGGACGTGGAAAAGATCGTCCGCGACCATGGTTTCGACCATGCCGACTATGTCCTGTCGGGCCTGCCCTTCTCGACCCTGCCGCCCGGCGTCGGCCCCGCGATCGCGCGCGGCACGCATGACGTGCTGCGCCCCGGCGGCGCGTTCCTGGTCTATCAGTTCAGCCCCAAAGTGAAGGACTTCCTGGTCCCGCACTGGTCCAATATCGACCACGACATGGAATGGTGGAACGTGCCCCCGGCCCAGCTCTACTGGGCGTGGAAGGACTGAATTTGATCCTCCCCGGCACGGGGAGGTGGCAGGCCGCCAGGCCTGACGGAGGGGGGCTTCGGCACAGGACGTCCCTGGCGGCAATCCTCCTCCACCATGCTTTGCATGGTCCCCCTCCCCGCAAGGCAGGGAGGATTTAGTCCCCATCCGGCGATTCGATCCCGAAGTTCAGCCCCCGGGACACCGAGGGGTCGATCACCGCGATCAGCAGATAGGCCGCGAACTGGCGCAGCCGCTGGAACCAGCCGGTATGGCGCTTGTACCAGTCCGGCGTGATCGCCTCAGACCGGGCGACCTCTCCGTCGATGTAGGACCGGACATGCGCGGCGAAGTCGGTGTCCTCGATCCGCAGCATCAGCTCCAGATTCACGAACAGGCTTCGCATGTCGAAATTGGCCGAGCCGACATGCACGGCATCGTCGATGACGTATAATTTCGTGTGCAGCTTGGTCAGCTGATATTCGAAGATCTGCACGCCCTTGCGCAGCAGGCCCGCATAGGTGAAGCGCGCCGCGGCGATCGTCGCCTCGTTGTCCGACTTGCCCGCCGTGACGATCCGCACCTCGGCCTCGCGCCGCCCGGCCCGATCGAGCCGGCGCAGCATGGTGGGGCTGGGGGTGAAATAGGCCGCGATCACGTCGATCCGCCGCCCGCGCCGCATGTCATCGCGCACCGTCCGCGCCCAGGGCGACAACCGCCGGGTCGGCCCGCCGATCAGCCAGCGCAGCCGACCGCTCGACTCGCTCCAATGCGCCAGCGCCTTGTTCAGGTTGCGCAGCCGCCCCTTGGGATTTTCCGTCCAGGCGAACAGCGCGTCGAAATAGCCCGCCATCCGCGCCGCCGCCGGTCCCTCGACCAGCAGGCCCAGATCGCGCCAGCTCTGGTCGGCGGGGGTGCCGAAATAATCATCCTCGATATTGAAGCCGCCGATGATGATCGAGGGGGAGGGGCCTTCGGCATCCGCCAGTGCCAGCTTCTGGTGGTTGCGCAGCAGATAGCGGCGGCCGAAGCGCGGCTCGAACCGGGACAGCCGCGCGCCCGCCTCGACCAGCGGCCGGAAGAACGCCTCATCCGCGCCCGCGCCGAAGCCGTCGACGATCACCGACACGGTCACGCCCCGGCGTGCGGCGGCGATCATTGCGTCACGCACCTGCCGCCCCGTCGCGTCATCGGCATAGATATAATACAGGATGCGCAGCGAGGTCCGCGCGCCGTCGATCAGCGCCAGCACCGAATCCAGCCGCCGCGGCCCCGTGTCGAGCAGGGTCAGCCGGTTGCCGTCGACCTGAAAACCGGGTTGCTCTGGCGGATGGGGGGCGGAAATGCGGCGGGCTCCTTTGAGGCATGACATGCGGTCGAAAACGTAACGATCGAGATGACAGGGGCGTTGCAAGCTCCAAGGCTTTTGACTTCACCGCCCTTTGCTGTTAGGCGGCACGCTTTCATCCCAGCATTATTTGCGAAGGACACACGCATGGCGCGCGTCACCGTCGAAGATTGCGTCGACAAGATTCCCAACCGTTTCGATCTGGTGCTGTTCGCGGCGCAGCGGGCCCGTCAGATTTCGGGCGGGGCGGATCTGACCGTCGATCGCGATCGCGATAAAAATCCCGTCGTTGCCCTGCGCGAGATCGCCGAGGAAACGGTTCGTCCGACCCATCTGGAAGAAGCCGTGGTCAACAGCCTGCAGCGCGTCCAGATCGACGACGAGGACGAGGCGGACGATGTCGGCAGCCTGCAGGCCTCGGCCGAGGCGCTGCGCCTGACCGCCGCCGCCCCCCCGCGCAACCAGAATCTGGGTGCCGACTACGACGGCTGATCGGCCGTTCGTCGAACCCATGAAAAAGGGTCGGTGCGATCCGCTCGCACCGGCCCTTTTCGTTTTTGGGTGAGGCTCAATAGCCCCGCCAGTAATCCCAGCGCGCGGCATGGCGCTCGGCCCGCGCGAAACGTGCATCACGTCGCGCTTCGTGGCGACGAACTGCGGCGGCATGGGCATAGGCGTCGGCCGCGCGATAATCGCCATAATAAGCGGCCGTATCCGCCGCCCGCTGGTCGCGCCCCGCCTGCCAGGCATGGACCTCGGCCCCGCGCGCGGCCTGATGCGCGCGATACGCGTCATAGCGCCAATCCTGTGCACTGGCGGCCGTGGCGGTCAGCATGGCCCCACCGGCAAGGGCCACCAGCAATCCGGTCTTGAGCATCTTCATGGCAATAGCCTCAGAACCATAATCTCCCGTATGCCCAGGATATTGCGCGGTTTTATCTGAACGGATCGTGGCGAACGCGTTCAGCGAATTGGCAGATATGGACGCCCGTTTCCGTGCGTCATTCACAGGTTCGAAAGACGGGGCTTCGTTCGGCATCCTCCTGCCCGCTTCCCATCTCTGGCAGGCTGTTTCGAGAAAGAGCCATCGGGTTAGGTTTCACGGAAATGGCTTAGCTGTCGATGACAGCGCTCCCGTGGGACGACATTCTTCCGCCAAAGACTTCAGACCGTGAGTTTCCGCACGGTCTGCATCGCTTTCTGGGAAAGGCAGCGACTCCCGCCCAAGCCAAAAGCCACCTTTCGCGTCTGTGTATTGACACAATAATACACATTCGACATCCTCCCCCTTTCTCGAACGGGGAGACGAGTCCATGTACAGCGAAAGCGACATCGACGGCGCGGTGGCGGCGGGGGCGATTTCGCCCGATGCGGCGGCGGCGCTGCGACGGCATGTCGCGACGGTCCATGCCGCACCGGCCGTCGACGAAGAGCATTTCCGACTGCTCACCGGGTTCAACGACATCTTCGTATCGATCGCCATCGCCCTGTTGCTTGCGGCGCTGGGGCAGATCGGCTTCAGCATCAGCCATGCCCTGGGCGGCGCGTTCGTCGCGGGCGCGGCGTGGATGCTGGCCTTCTACTTCACGGGCAAGCGGCGCATGGCGCTGCCCAGCATCCTTCTGCTCCTCGCCTTTGTCGGCGGCGTGGCAGGCGGCCTGATCGGACTGGTCGATACGCTCTGGCCGCATATCAGCGATACCGAGGGGTCTTTGGCGGCGTCCGTCGTCGGGCTGGCATCGGCCGGGGCGGCGTGGCTGCACTGGCGCCGGTTCATGGTGCCGATCACCGTCGCGGCGGGCGCGGCGGCGCTGGTCGCGGTCGTGGTCGGCCTGCTGACGGCGGCCTTCCCGGACATCAAATATGGCGTATGGCCGATCCTGCTGGTCTGCGGGGTCGGCGTCTTCGCGCTGGCGATGCGCTGGGACATGTCCGATCCAAAGCGAGAGACGCGGCGCGCGGACGTCGCCTTCTGGCTGCATCTCGCCGCCGCCCCGATGATCGCGCATCCGATCTTCCAGATGCTGGGCGTGTTCAACAACGAGATCGGCGCGGGCGTCGCGGTGATCGTCCTCGCGCTCTACCTGCTGTTCGCCGGGATTGCGCTGGCGGTGGACCGGCGGGCGCTGCTCGTCTCCAGCCTCGTCTATGTGCTCTATGCACTCTATTCGCTGTTCCGCAGCGCGGGCGCGGTCGAACTGGGCGCGGCGTTCACCGCCTTCGTCATCGGCTCGGCGCTGCTGACCCTGTCCGCCTTCTGGCAGCCGATGCGGCGCATGGTGGTCGGCTGGCTGTCCCAGCCGATGCGCCTGCGCCTGCCGCCGGTGCAACAGCCCGCGTAAACGGAAAGTCGCCGCCCGCCGGTACGGGCGGCGACACGCTTCCCTCAATAGGCATAGGCCTTGACCAGATCGTACAGATAATCCCGGCCGTCATAGAGCGACTTGACCCGGATACGCTCGTTCAGGCCGTGGATGCCGGACATGTCCTTTTCGATGAAGATCCCCGGCGCGCCGTAGACGGGGATGCCGATCGTCTGGAAGAAGATGCCGTCGGTCGCCCCGGTCGACATCATCGGGACCAAAGGCACACCGGGGAAGTGCTTGGCCGCCAGCGTCTTCATCGGGCCGATGATCTTCGGATCGAGCTTGGGCGGGATGGCGGTCGGGCGAACCGGCTGGTTGGCGGTGACGGTGATCTTCGACCCTGCCAGTTCCTTGAGTTTGGCCAGCGTCCCCTCGACCGTCTCGCCGGGGAAGATGCGGCAGTTGATATTGGCGGTCGCGCGCTGGGGCAGGGCGTTTTCGGCATGGCCCGCCTGGAGCAGCGTGGCGACGCAGGTGGTGCGCAGCGTCGAGTGCAGCGCCTTGTCCTGGCTGACGATCGCATCCGCCGCCTTGTCGTTCGGATCGGCGAGCAGCCGGGTGATCGCCTCGCCTAGCCGGCCGCCGACCTTTTGCGCGGTGGCGGTCATGAAGGCGCGGGTGGTGTCGGTCAGGTGGATGGGGAATTCATAACCCTGCACCGCCTTCACCGCATCGGCGAGTTCATAGATCGCGTTCTCGGGCGTCGGCTGCGAGCTGTGGCCGCCCGGATTGGTGGCGAGGAAGGTATAGTTCTGCGCCGCCTTCTCACCGACCTGCACCGCGAGCAATTCGCGCTTGCCATCCGCGTCGAGGCGCCCGCCGCCGCCTTCGTTCAGGACGAATTCGGCGGCGATCAGGTCGGGTTTATTCTGGGCCAGCCATTCCGCGCCATTGAAGGCGAAGGTCGTTTCCTCACCACAGGTCAGTGCCATCTTGATGGTGCGCTTGGGCGGCGTCTTTTTCAGGCGGATCAGCGTATCGGCCCAGACCGCGCTCATCGCCTTGTCGTCGACGGTGCCGCGTCCATAGAGGAAGCCGTCCTCCTCGATCAGCTTGAACGGATCGCGGGTCCAGTCCTCGCGCTTGGCCTCGACCACGTCGAGATGGCCGAGCAGCAGCATCGGCTTCAGTCGCTTGTCGGTGCCGGTCAGGACCGCGACGATGCCGCCGTCCTTGGGATGCTCGGGCACCGAGAACAGGGTGATGTCGGCATCGGTATAGCCCGCTGCCTTCAGCCGGTCGGCGATCTGCGCCGACGCCTGGGTGCAGCTGCCCACCGACAGGCTGGTGTTGGTTTCGACCAGCTGCTTGTAGAGGTCGAAGAACGCCTTCTGGTCCGCGCGGTCCTGCGCCGCCGCGAGGCCTGGCATCAGTGCGCCGGGAATCGCCAGTGCCGCCGCCACTCCGCCAAGCCATTTTGCCAACCGCATGTGATCCCCCTTATTCTTGTTTCGGCAGGAATAGAGCGTGTCGGCGCGCGCGGTGCAAGCGGCGGAATTTTCCTCCCCTGCAAGGGGAGGTGGCGCGCGCCAGCGCGTCGGAGGGGTATCCCGCTATCGAGACGGTGACACCCCTCCGTCAGGGCTTCGCCCTGCCACCTCCCCTTGCAGGGGAGGAATGGGATGCGCCTAATCCTTTGCCCCGGATCAATTTCGCGCTAGCAGTCACCGATGGACCAGCCCGACATTTCCGCCCGCCCCCGCCTGATCTCGCCTTCGCTGTTCGCGCTGTCGATCTTTTACGGCGGCATGGTGTGTATCGCGGGCGTGCTGGGCAACAAGCAGGTCTCGCTGGGGCCGATCGCGGTCGAGGCGGGGATCTTCGCCTTTCTGCTGCTGGTCGTGACGTCGAGCGCGGTGGCCGAGCTTCACGGGCCCTCGACCGCGGGGCGTCTGGTTCGGGTCGGCTTCGTGCCGCTGCTCGTGTCGCTGGCGCTGTCCTGGGTGGTCTGGATCCTGCCGCCGTCCCCCGAAATGGTCCCGGCCAATCGCGACGCGATCCAGCTGATCCTGGGGTCGACCTGGCGGATCTGGCTGGGCGGGATCGTCGCTTACGGCGTGTCGCAGACGCTGAACGTCACCATCTTCGCCGCGCTGAAGGGGCGGGAGGGCAGCAAGCTCCTCTGGCTGCGCGCCGCGATCGCCAGCATGCTCAGCCAGGTGGTCGACACGCTGCTGTTCGTCACCATCGCCTTTTACGGCGCCTTTCCGATCGGCCAGCTGATCGTGGGACAGATGATCGCCAAGGTGGCGTTGTCCGCCATTCTGGTCCCGCCGCTGATCTATCTGTTCGTCGCGGTCGGGCGTCGGCTGGATCGCGCCTGAGAAGGACCCGTTCGCGATATTGCCGGTTTTCCCCATTCCCGACCCGCGATAAAGGGCGCGCCATGACCAACCACGATCCCGACGCCGCCCTGCTCGCCAAGGCCGAGACGCTGACCGAGGCGCTCCCGTATCTCCAGCGTTATGCGGGCAAGACCTTCGTGGTGAAATATGGCGGCCACGCCATGGGCGACCCCGAGCGGCAGCGCGATTTTGCCGAGGACATGGTGCTGCTGAAGGCGGTCGGCATCAACCCGGTCGTCGTGCATGGCGGCGGGCCGCAGATCGGCGCGATGCTCAAGCGCCTCGGCGTCGAGTCGCAGTTCGTCAACGGCCTGCGCGTGACCGACCGCGAAACCGCGCAGATCGCCGAGATGGTGCTGGCGGGATCGATCAACAAGGAAATCGTCAGCTGGATCTCCGCCGCCGGGGGCCGCGCGGTCGGCATCTCGGGCAAGGACGCAGGGCTGGTCATCGCCGAAAAAATCCAGGGGCGCGAGGCCGATCCGCTCCAGGGGATCGAGCGGCATGTCGACCTGGGCTTCGTCGGAGAGCCGGTCGCGGTCGACCCGCGCCTGATCGAAAGCCTGTGCGCCGACGGCATCATCCCGGTCATCGCGCCGGTCGCGATCGGGCTGGACGGCAACACCTACAACATCAACGCCGACACCATGGCGGGCGCGATCGCCGCGCGGCTGGGCGCGTCGCGCTTCTTCCTGCTGACCGATGTCGCGGGCGTGCTGGACAAGCAGGGCGAGCTGATGACCGACCTGAACCCGGCGCGGATCGCGGAATTGCGGAGCGACGGCACGATTTCGGGGGGCATGATCCCGAAGCTGGAAACCTGCGTCTCGGCGGTTGAGGCGGGTGTGGATGCGGCGGTGATCCTGGACGGGCGCGTGCCGCACGGGATGTTGCTGGAGATCTTCACCAAGCAGGGTGCGGGGACGTTGGTGCGGCGGTGATGCGGGGAGTGGAGTCGGGGCGTGGCCTTCGTCTTCGCTCAGGCTGAACGGGGGTTTGTATAGTGAACCCTCGCATCTAGCCGCTCCCCTCCCGCAAGCGGGAGGGGATGGGGGAGGGCAAGCCGCAAGCGATCCACTCTGCGAGGCTCCTTACCCTCCCCAAACCCCTCCCGCCTGCGGGAGGGGCTTAAAGAAACGGTCAAAAATCGACCGCGATTCCCTTCAATTCCCAATCCCCGTACCGCACCGGATTCTTCCCCAACGGGTCGTCTTGCGGCTCCGGCTTGGCCTCGGGCTGCGGCACCGGCGGGTTTTGCGACAGGTAGGCGGGCGGCTTCACATGGTCGGGGCGCTGGCCCATGGGCGGTCCTTTCGACTAAGGGGCAAATATTGCAGCCCATGTCGGGGCTGACAGGAGTTTTGCCAAGTGACACGTCCTCCCCAATCGCCGACCCGTGGCCGTCCCGATCGTCGCGGTGGCCCCAAGGGCGAGGACCGGCGCGGGCGGCAGCAGCGCCCGACCGAGCCGCTGGGCACCGCCGCGCGCCGCGCCGCCATCCGCCTGCTCGACGCGGTGCTGCGCCGGGGTGAGCCGCTGGAAGCCGCGCTCGCCTCGGCCACCCGCGCGCTGCCGGGCGGGCCCGACCGGGGGCTGGCGCACGCCATCGCGGCCGAGACCCTGCGCCGCCTGCCCGATCTCGACGCGCTGATCGACTCGGCGACCAAGCAGCGGCTGCCTGACGATGCCAAGGCGCGCTTCGCCCTGCGCATCGCGCTCGTCCAGGTGCTGGCGCTGGGCACGCCGCCGCACGCCGCGATCTCGACCGTCTTGCCGCTGGTCGATGGCGGCCCGCGCAAGCTGGTCCACGGC
>DXIH01000123.1 GCA_019112965.1 Candidatus Sphingomonas excrementigallinarum
GCCCGCCCGCGGATCCGCCACCGCCCCGAAATACTCGACCACACGATCCATTCTTTACCTCCCGAACCATGCCGGGAATCTTCAGAATCGGTATCAAGCCACGCCGCAACCCATATGCGATCCCCCTGCCTTGCCGGGGAGGAATCGCTTACGCCGCCTGCAACGCTTCCGTCGCTGCGGCCGCGATGTCGTCACCCAGCTGGTCGACCCGCGCGGGATCGGCGTCCCAAGCGAACATGAACCGCGCGCCGCCGCCGATGAAGGTGTAGAAACGCCATCCCCGCGCGCGCAAGGCTTCGAGCACGGCGGGCGGGGCGCTGAGGAAGACGGCGTTCGCCTCGACCGGGAACATCGGCGCGATGCCCGGCAGCCCGGCAACGCGCGCCGCCAGCCTTTGCGCACAGGCATTGGCATGCGCGGCATTGGTCAGCCAGGCGCCGCTGTCGAGCATCCCGATCCACGGTGCCGCCAGGTAGCGCATCTTGGACGCCAGCTGCCCCGCCTGTTTGCAGCGATAGTCGAAATCCTCGGCCAGCACGGGGTCGAAGAACAGGATCGCCTCGCCGACCGCCATGCCGTTCTTGGTGCCGCCGAAGCACAGCACGTCGACCCCCGCGCGCCACGTCATGTCGGCGGGCGAGCAGCCCAGCGCCGCACAGGCATTGGCGAAGCGCGCCCCGTCCATGTGCAGCCGCAGGCCCAGTTCGCGGCACACCGCCGACAGCGCGTGGATTTCGGCCAGCGTATAGACCTGCCCCGTCTCGGTCGGCTGGGTGATCGTCACCGCGCGGGGTTTCGGGAAGTGGATGTCCGACCGGCCGGTGGCGAGCGCACGCACCGCGTCGGGGGTCAGCTTGCCGTCCTCGGTCTGCGCGACAAGCAGCTTCGATCCGTTGGAGAAGAATTCGGGCGCGCCGCATTCGTCGGTCTCGACATGCGCGGAGGCCGAGCAGATGACGCTGTGATAGCTCTGGCAGAGCGCCGCCAGCGCCAGCGAGTTGGCCGCCGTGCCGTTAAAGGCGAAGAAGACCTCGCACTTGGTCTGGAACAGAGTGCGGAACGCGTCGGCGGCCCGGTCGGTGAACGGGTCCTCGCCGTAAGCCGGGACATAGCCGCGATTGGCCTCCGCCATGGCCGCCCATGCCTCGGGACAGATTCCGGCGTAATTGTCGCTGGCGAATTGCTGGGGAGTAATCGCGTCCATCACAAATCCTTCCGTCCGTGCCGCGAGCCGGGGAAAAGGAATGTGGCGGATCGTCCCGTTGTTGCCGGTTCGGCCACATCCCTCTCCTTGTTCGGAGAGGCACCACCTTGCCGGGGGGCAGGTTGGTGCCGGGCGATGGCCCGACTCTTGATGCTGGCGCGGCGCATACCGACAGCGACGGGGCGAATCAAGCGGGCAGCGTCCATAAAAGCTGCGCAAAGCATTGCGTATCGGCTGCGAAACGTGGAAGCGTAAACGTTATGAGCATCAAGACCACGCGCCGCGGTAGCAGCGCTCCCACGATCAGCGATGTAGCGCGCGCCGCGGGTGTGTCGTTGATGACCGTCTCGCGCGTCATCAACAACGAAGCCAATGTCCGCCCCGCCACGCGCGAGAAGGTGGAGGCGGCGATCGCGCAGCTCAACTATGCCCCCAACCCGGCGGCGCGCAGCCTGGCGGGCGCGGCGCAGATCCGCATCGGCATGCTCTACAGCAACCCCAGCCAAGGGTTCCTGAGCGAGTTCCTGCTCGGCACGCTGGACCAGGCGTCGCGGCTGGACGTGCAGATGGTGGTCGAGAAATGCGAGATCGGCGACCATGAGGTCGAGGTGGCCCGCCACCTGATCGCGGGGGGAATCGATGGCGTGATCCTGCCGCCGCCCCTGTGCGAGGCGGAGGCGGTGCTGTCGCTGTTGCGCGAAGCGGGGGTGCCCGCCGTGGTCGTGGCGACTGGCCGCGCGCCGGAGGAAATGCCCGAGTCGGCGATGGCCGTGCAGATTGACGACCGCGCCGCCGCCGAGGAAATGACGCGCCATGTCATGACCCTGGGCCATCGGCGGATCGGCTTCATCTGCGGCAACCCCAACCTGACCGCCAGCGCCCGCCGTTATGAGGGGTTCCGGGCCGCGCTGGACGCGATGGGCGTGCCGTTCGATGAGCAGCTGGTCGCGCCGGGTCTCTACACCTATCGTTCGGGTCTGGACGCGGCCGAGCGGCTGCTCGATCTAGCCGAGCCGCCGACCGCGATCCTGGCGTCGAACGACGACATGGCGGCGGCGACCGTGGCGGTGGCGCATCGCCGTGGCCTCGACGTGCCGAGCGACCTGACCGTCTGCGGGTTCGACGACACCACGCTGTCGACGACGATCTGGCCCGAGCTGACCACCATTCACCAGCCGATCGCCGACATGGCCCGCGCGGCGGTGGAGATGATGGCGATCGTCATCCGCCAGAAAAACGCCGAGCCGCCCGCGCACCGGATGCTCGACTATAGCCTGATCCGGCGCCAGTCGGATGCCGCGCCCCGCCGTCGCCCGCGCGGAATCTAGGGCGAATGGACCTTCCGTCTATTCCTCCCCTGGAAGGGGAGGTGGCAGGCCGAAGGCCTGACGGAGGGGTGTTCCGGTCGGAGAGGGCGGGCAAATGCACGACCCGTGACACCCCTCCACCACCCTTTGGGTGGTCCCCCTCCCCTTGCAGGGGAGGAATGAAGGCGGTCTGGTCCAGGGCCAGCGGCACGCGCTCTGGGGCGCGAAGCGGGACGAAGCGTGTGCACATCCGCTTGACGGCGCGATGTTTTAAGATAGCGTTACCATCATGGCTGGCCGTGAATCGTGCCGGTGACAGGACATTGCCGTGCGGATAGGCCAAGATGCCACGCACGGATCAGGAGAGGGCCGGAAGTGACCGACACAAGGGGATTGGACGCCGCGCGCGTCAATCATGGTTTCATCGCCGCGATCGTCGTTGTCGCGACCATCGGCGGTTTCATGTTCGGCTATGACTCGGGCGTCATCAACGGTACGCAAAAGGGGCTGGAGGCTGCGTTCGACCTCGGCCGCCTGGGCGTCGGCGTCAATGTCGGCGCGATCCTGGTCGGCTCGGCGATCGGTGCGTTCGGGGCCGGGCGTCTGGCCGACGCGATCGGCCGTCGCAACGTCATGATGCTCGCCGCCGGCCTCTTCCTGGTCAGCGCGCTGCTGGCGGGGGCGGCGGGCAGCTCGGCGATCTTCATCCTGGCCCGCATCATCGGCGGCCTGGGCGTCGGTGCGGCGAGCGTCATCTCGCCCGTCTATATCTCCGAAGTGACCCCGGCCTCGATCCGCGGCCGTTTGTCGAGCGTGCAGCAGGTGATGATTATCACCGGCCTGACCGGCGCGTTCGTCGCCAACTTCGCGCTGGCCCGCTATGCCGGTGGTTCGACCGCCGAATTCTGGCTGGGCTTCCCCGCCTGGCGCTGGATGTTCTGGCTTCAGGCGATTCCGGCGGCGATCTATTTCGCGGCGCTGTCGATCATCCCGGAAAGCCCGCGCTTCCTGGTCGCCAAGGGTCGCGACGCCGACGCGCATACCGTCCTGACCAAGCTGTTCGGCGAGGCCGAGGCGACTCGCAAGGTCGCCGACATCCGCCGTTCGCTGGCTAGCGACCAGCACAAGCCCAAGCTGTCCGACCTGATCGACAAGACGACCGGCAAGATCCGCCCGATCCTGTGGGCGGGTATCGGCCTGGCCGTGTTCCAGCAGCTCGTCGGCATCAACGTCGTCTTCTATTACGGCGCGACGCTCTGGGAAGCGGTCGGCTTCTCGGAGGATTATGCGCTCCAGACCAACATCCTGTCGGGTGTGCTGTCGATCGCGGCCTGCCTGTTCACCATCGCGACCGTCGACAAGATCGGCCGCAAGCCGCTGCTGCTGATCGGCTCGGCGGGCATGGCGGTGACGCTGGCGATCGTCGCCTATGCCTTCTCGACCGCGGTCACGGGTGCGAACGGCGCGGTGTCGCTGCCCGGCAACAACGGCGTGATCGCACTGGTCGCGGCGAACCTCTACGTCATCTTCTTCAACGCCAGCTGGGGTCCGGTCATGTGGGTCATGCTGGGCGAGATGTTCCCGAACCAGATTCGCGGGTCCGGCCTGGCCGTCTCGGGCTTTGCCCAGTGGATCGCCAATGCCGCCATCTCGGTCAGCTTCCCCGCGCTCGCCGTGTCGCCGGGGTTGAGCGTGACCTATTTCGGGTACGCCTTCTTCGCGGCGGTGTCGTTCTTCTTCGTCCGCGCCATGGTCAACGAGACGCGCGGTCGCGAGCTGGAGGACATGGCGGGCTGATCGTCCGATCCGTGTGAGACGGAAAGGCCCGCTTCCCCACGAGGGAGGCGGGCCTTTTCCTTACCCCCGCCCGGCCTGGACCAGGATCGAGTC
>DXIH01000124.1 GCA_019112965.1 Candidatus Sphingomonas excrementigallinarum
TGGACCATCGAGAACCAGCTCCACTGGGTCCTCGATGTCGACTTCGGCGAGGATGCCGCAAGGGCCCGCAAGGATCATGCCCCGCAGAACCTCGCCATCCTGCGCAAACTCGCCCTCAATATCCTTAGACACCACCCTGACAAAGGATCCATCAAGGGCAAGATCAAGCGCGCAGGGTGGAACAATGCTTTCCTACTCTCGCTACTCGCTCATATGCGATAGCCCTGCCGGCAAGGGGAGGTGGCAGGCCGTCAGGCCTGACGGAGGGGTATCGTGCTATCGCGAGGGGACACCCCTCAGACGCGCTTTGCGCGCCACCTCCCCTTGCAAAGGGGGAATGAGATTACCCTTCCGCCGCCAGGCGATCGAGCCACGCCTGCGCCTGCTTCGGTTCCCCCACCGCCTCCGGCCCGACCGGGCCGCGCGAGGCGAGAAACTCCGCGTGCAACGCGAAGGGCGGCAGGCCCAGCTGCTCCCGGGCCGCGTCGATGTCCTCGCCCATCTCGGTCAACTGGGCGACGACCGGCGCCGCTGCGGCACGCGCCACCCGGTCCTTGCGATGATCGAACAGCCCCCATTTGCCCGCCGCCGTGGTCCGCAGCGCGGCGATCAGCGCCTCGCGATACTCGCCTTCCATGTCTTCGCGGTGCGCGTCGAGCCGCGCCAGTCGATCACCTTTGGCCATGACACGGCCTTACGATCCGGCCGCAGGGTCGGCAATCGCCGGGATCACATCGATCCGGCGGGATCGCGTTCGATCTCGACCCGGCGGTTGCGCGCGCGCCCGGCACTGTCGTCGCTGCCGTCGGGATTGGCATTGGGAGCGACGGGACGCGTCGCGCCCAGCGCGATCACGCGCATCCGATCGCGGGCGAGCCCCTTGCGCACCAGATAGTCGCGCACCGCCTCGGCCCGTTTGCGCGACATGATGCGGTTGGCCCCGTCATCGCCTTCGCTGTCCGAGTGGCCGCGCAAGGTCAGGCGGGCGTTCTTGGTCGCCGGATCGGCCGCCAGCCGGTCGAGCGCCGCCTTCGCGGCCTCGTTCAATCCGCCGCCGCCTTGCGGAAAGCCGATCGTGGTCAGGCTGGCGCCCGGATTGGCCGCGATCTCGCCGGGCAGACTGTCGGATTTGACCGGCGTCTTCGTGGGCGACGGCGCGGGCACCGGCAGTTCGATCGAGGCGCCATTGGCTCCCGCCTGCCGCGCGACATCGTCGCCGCCACCGCATCCCGCCAGCATATAAGCAAGCCCGGCCGTCATACTCCAGGCCCCCGATCGCAATCGCATCATGCTACCCCATCATCCGGCCCGAGCCCCCCGGCCGGTCCCGCCTTGGGCGCGGACCATAGGCAGCACTATGTTGCAGCGCAAACCGGCTTTGTGAGGGAGGTCGGCTCGATCTGGGCCAGTGCCTATGCCGCCGCCTCGCCCTCGGCGGGTACGACGCCGCGTTCCTCGCTCAGGATGCGCCAGCCCGCCAGGAACAGCGCGGCGACGACCGGGCCGACGACGATGCCGCTCAGCCCCAGCATGTCGATGCCGCCCAGCGTCGTCAGCAGCACGATCCAGTCGGGCAGGCCGGTGTCGCGCCCGACCAGGATCGGCCGCAGGATATTGTCGGCCAGCCCGATGACCAGCACGCCCGAGGCGATGACCACCGCCCCCTGCCAGACCGCGCCGGTCGCGAGCAGATAGATGGCGACCGGCCCCCAGATGATTGCCGGGCCGATGGCGGGCAACAGCGCCGCGATCGCCATCAGCACGCCCCACAGCAAAGCAGCGGGCACCCCGACGATCCAGAAGGTGATCGCGCCCAGCGCACCCTGCACCAGCCCGACGATGACCGACCCTTTTATAGTGGCGCGCACCACCGCGACAAAGGTATCGACCAGTCGTGCCGCGACGCCCCGCTCCAGCGGCAAGGCGCGGACAAAGGCTGGCCCCAGACGGTCGCCGTCACGGATCAGGAAGAAGGCGACATAGAGACCGACACCAAAGGCGAGCGCAAAGGCAAAGGCGTTGCGCCCGATCGACAGCGCCTGCGACGCGATCTGGCTGACGCTACTGCTGAGCGTGCGTGAGATGCGGGCCTGCAACCCCTCGACGCTGTCGATGCCCCAATTGTCCATCGCCTGGCGCAGGCGGGTGGGCAGTGCGTCGCGAACCTGCTGGAAATATTGCGCGAAATCGATCTGGCCGCTGCGCACCTTCAGGTAAACGCCCGATGCCTGATCGACGACCATGCTGCCGATCAGCAGGGTCGGCACCACCACCGCGAAGGTGATGATAAGCATGGTCAGCCCGGCCGCCAGGTTGCGCCGACCCCCGGTCTTGTCCAGCAGCCACTGGAACAGCGACCGGAACAGGATCGCCGCCAGCCCGGCCCAGAGCAAGGCCGCCAGGAAGCCCGACACCACGGTCAGCATCCCGATGGTGACGAGCGCGAGGAACAGGATGAACCCCCCGCGTTCGATCTTCTGGCGATCGATGGTCATGCCGCTATCCCCTTTCCGCATCGCGCCCCAACCGTCACGGTGACGCAACGGTTCCGTGATGTGGGGGAGCAGGATGACGGGGATGTCATGGATGGGGAAGCCCCCCGCTCCGTTCAGCCTGAGCGAAGTCGAAGGCCAAGGGAATCCGGTACCCCCGCGCCCGTGGAGAGAAAGTTACGTGGCCTTCGACTTCGCTCAAGCTGAACGGGGGTAATCGCTATTCCTCCCCTGCAAGGGGAGGTGGCAGGCCGAAGGCCTGACGGAGGGGTGTCACCCTATCGAGAGCGGGACTCCCCTCCACCATGCTGCGCATGTGTGCGGGCGAGATGGTGCCCCCGGCACCATCTTGACGTGCCGGGGGCACGTCAAAGCCCGCACACCCTCTCCTTACAGGGGAGGAAAATGACGACCTTACTCCGCCGCGACCGCCGCGACCGAATCGTCCAGTGGATGGGCCAGGCGAGTGAGCATTTCCTTCGGGCAGACCTGCCAGAAATGCCCGGCCACCCGGTCCCAGTCTTCCAGCAGGCCCTTCGACCATTTGCTGTCGGTCCGCGCGGCATGCTCCTCGACCAGGCCGCGCAGCACGCCTTCCCAATGGGCCGAGGCGAGGCGCTGCCACACGATATTCTCGGGGTTGGCACGCCGCGCGAAACGCTCTTCGGGGTCGTAGATGAAGGCCATGCCGCCGGTCATGCCTGCGCCGAAGTTCGCGCCGACCTCACCCAACACCACCGCGATGCCGCCGGTCATATATTCGCAGCCATTGGCGCCGCAGCCCTCGACCACCACGGTCGCGCCCGAGTTGCGCACCGCAAAACGCTCGCCCGCCTGGCCCGCCGCGAACAGACGGCCCGAGGTCGCGCCGTAGAGCACGGTGTTGCCGATGATCGTGTTCTTCTGGCTGGCCAGCGGCGAGCTGACCGCAGGCCGCACGATGATGGTGCCGCCCGACAGGCCCTTGCCGACATAGTCGTTGGCGTCGCCGAAGACTTCCAGCGTGATGCCCTTGCACAGGAACGCGCCCAGCGACTGGCCCGCCGACCCGCGCAGGCGGACGGTGACGTGCCCGTCGGCCAGCTTGCTCATCCCGAACTTGCGGGTGATCTCGGACGACAGTCGCGTACCGACCGCGCGGTGCGTGTTGCGCACCGAATAGGTCAGCTGCATCTTCTCGCCGCGCGAGAAGACGGCAGCGGCGTCCTTGATGATCTGCGCATCCAGGCTGTCGGGCACTTCGTTGCGGAAGGTCGACAGGCTGAACCGCCGCTCGGCATCACTCGCATCGACCTTGGCCAGCACCGGGTTGAGGTCGAGATCGTCGAGATGCTCGGCACCCCGGCTGACCTGGCGCAGCAGCTCGGTCCGCCCGATCACCTCGTCCAGCGAGCGCACGCCCAGGCGCGCCAGGATGTCACGGACTTCCTCGGCGATGAAGGTCATCAGGTTGATGACCTTTTCCGGCGTGCCGGTGAACTTGGCGCGAAGCCGCTCGTCCTGCACGCAGACGCCGACCGGGCAGGTGTTCGAATGGCACTGGCGCACCATGATGCAGCCCATCGCCACCAGCGAAAGCGTACCGATACCGAACTCTTCGGCACCCAGGATCGCTGCGATCACGATATCGCGGCCGGTCTTCAGGCCGCCATCGGCGCGCAGGCGGATACGCCCGCGCAGACCGTTCAGGGTCAGCGTCTGGTTGACCTCCGACAGGCCCATTTCCCAGGGCGTACCGGCATATTTGATCGAGGTCTGGGGCGACGCGCCGGTGCCGCCGACATGGCCCGAGACCAGGATGACGTCGGCATGCGCCTTGGCCACGCCCGCCGCGACCGTGCCGATACCAGCGGACGACACCAGCTTCACGCAGACGCGCGCGCGCGGGTTGATCTGCTTGCAGTCATAGATGAGCTGCGCGAGATCCTCGATCGAGTAGATGTCGTGGTGCGGCGGCGGCGAGATGAGGGTCACGCCCGGCGTCGCATGGCGCAGCTTGGCGATGAACTCGGTCACCTTGAAGCCGGGCAGCTGCCCGCCCTCGCCGGGCTTGGCCCCCTGCGCCACCTTGATCTCGATCTCGTCGCAGGCGTTCAGATATTCCGCCGTGACGCCGAAGCGACCGGACGCGATCTGCTTGATCGTCGAGTTGGCATTGTCGCCATTGTCGTATGGCTGATAGCGCAGCTTGTCCTCACCGCCCTCGCCCGACACCGCCTTCGCGCCGATCCGGTTCATCGCGATCGCCAGCGTCTCATGCGCTTCGGGCGACAGTGCGCCCAGCGACATGCCCGGCGTGACGAAGCGCTTGCGGATCTCGGTGATCGCCTCGACCTGATCGACCGGCACGCCCTCGTTCGGGAAGTTGAACTGGAGCAGGTCGCGCAAATACACCGGCGGCAGGTCGCCGACGCCGCGCGCGAATTGCAGATAGGTCGAATAGCTGTCGGTTGCGACCGCTGTCTGCAACAGGTGCATCAGCTGCGCCGAATAGGCATGGGTCTCGCCGCCGTCGCGCTGGCGGTAGAAGCCACCGATCGGCAGCGTCGCGACATGCTGGTCCCAGGCCGCTTCGTGGCGGACCATTGCCGAGTAATGGAGCGAGTTATACCCCTCGCCCGAAATCTTGGCAGGCATGCCCGGGAACAGGTCGTTGACCAGCGCGCGGCTGAGGCCGACCGCCTCGAAATTATAGCCACCACGATAGCTGGAGATCACCGCGATCCCCATCTTCGCCATGATCTTGAGCAGGCCATCCTCGATCGCCGTGCGATGGTTGGTCAGGCACTGTTCGATCGACAGCTCGCCGAACAGGCCACGGCCATGACGGTCGACGATCGCGGCTTCGGCCAGATAGGCGTTCACCGTGGTCGCGCCGACGCCGATCAGCACCGCGTAATAATGGGTGTCGAGGCACTCGGCCGAGCGGACGTTGATCGACGCGTAGGAGCGCAGGCCCCGGCGGACGAGATGCGTGTGCACCGCCGCCGCCGCCAGCACGCCCGCGATGGCGACACGGCCTTCGGAGACATGCTCGTCGGTCAGGAACAGCTCGGAGCGGCCTTCACGCACCGCCTGTTCGGCCTGGTTGCGAATGCGCTGGATCGCGGCGCGCAGACGGTCGGGGCCGCCATCGGCCTCGAAGGTGCAGTCGATTTCGGCCGCCGAACGCCCGAAATGCGCCTTCAGCCGGTGCCAGTCGGCGCCGGTCAGGACCGGAGACGGCAAGACCAGCACCCGCTCGCGCCGATCCTCGGTGTCGAGGATGTTGGCGAGATTGCCGAACCGGGTCTTGAGCGACATCACATAGCGTTCGCGCAGGGAATCGATCGGCGGGTTCGTGACCTGCGAGAAATTTTGGCGGAAGAACTGGCTGATGAGACGCGGCTTGTCGGAGATGACCGCCAGCGGCGTGTCATCGCCCATCGAGCCGATGGCTTCCTTGCCGCCTTCGGCCATGGGCGACAGGATTAGCTCCATATCCTCCATGGTCTGGCCCGCCGCGACCTGACGGCGCAGCATCTCAGCCCGCGGCATCCGCACCAGCGCTTCTTCCTCGGACGGCTGGGGCAGCTGGTCCATGGTCAGGAACTCGCCGATCATCGCGGCATAGTCCTGCTCGCCCGAGATCTGGTCCTTGATCGCGCGGTCGTCGTAGAGCTTGCCCTCGGCCAGATCGACGGCGATCATCTGCCCCGGCCCCAGACGCCCCTTGGCGGTGATGGTGGCTTCAGGCACCACGACCATGCCGCTTTCCGAACCCACGATCAGCAGGCCATCGGCGGTCAGCGTGTAGCGAAGCGGGCGCAGCGCGTTGCGGTCCATGCCCGCCACCGCCCAGCGGCCATCGGTCATCGCCAGCGCGGCCGGGCCGTCCCACGGCTCCATCACGGAGGCGAGATACTGGTACATCTCGGCATGCGCCTTGGGCGTGTCGAGGTCCTTCTGCCACGCCTCGGGCACCAGCATCAGCTTGGCGGTCGGCGCGTCGCGCCCCGAACGGCAGATCGCTTCGAACACCGCGTCGAGCGCGGCGGTATCGGACGCGCCCGCCGGGATCACCGGCTTGATATCCTCCGAATTGTCGCCGAACGCGATCGAGGCCATGCGGATCTCGTGGCTGAGCATCCAGTTCTTGTTGCCACGGATCGTGTTGATCTCGCCGTTATGCGCCAGGCAACGGAAGGGCTGCGCCAGCCACCATTGCGGGAAGGTGTTGGTCGAGTACCGCTGGTGGAAGATCGCGACGCGGCTCTCGAACCGATGGTCCTGCAGGTCGGGATAGAAGACCGACAGGCTCTCGGCGAGGAACAGCCCCTTGTAGATGATCGAGCGGCAGGACAGCGAACAGATGTAGAAGCCGCTGATCTGCGCCGCGATCACCCGCTTTTCGATGCGACGGCGGATCAGATACAAGTTCTTTTCGAACTCGGCGGCATCGACCTCGTCGGGCATCGGCCCGGCGATCATGATCTGCTCGATCTCGGGCCGGGTCGCCTGCGCCTTCATGCCGATGACCGAGACGTCGACCGGCACCTGGCGCCAGCCATAGATGGTGTAGCCCGCCTCGATGATGACGCTCTCGACGATGGTCCGGCAGGTTTCCTGCGCGCCCAGATCAGTGCGCGGCATGAAGATCATGCCCACCGCCAGGCGGTTGGGCAGCACCTTGTGCCCCGACGCTGCGATCGCATCGTCGAAGAAGCGGTGCGGCAGGTCGACGTGAAGCCCCGCCCCGTCGCCGGTCTTGCCGTCCGCATCGACCGCGCCGCGATGCCAGACGGCCTTCAGCGCGTCGATCGCCGACTGGACGACCCGGCGCGAGGGCTGGCCATCGGTGGCCGCGACCATGCCGACGCCGCACGCATCGCCCTCGAACTCGGGGCGGTACATGCCGTGCTCGGCGAGATATTGGCGCTGATCCATCGTCATTCTCCGCTTACCCCGAACCGGGCCATCACCCCGGCCAGGGCCTTTTCCGTTTCCGCCTCTTCCCAAGGCGTCTGTTCGTCATACCAGGCAAGGGCATTGGCCTGGGTCTCGGTCCCAACGGCCTTGATCCGATCGACCAGGCCGGTCTTTTGCAGCATCGCCAGGACCATCATGTCGCCATCGTCCAGCGCCTTGACCATGATCTGCGCGGCCGCTTCCTTGTCCTTCTGAACCGATTGGACGCCGAACCTGAAATCGGGCGAAGCCGCGGCCTCGGCGACCATCGCCTTGTGCCCCATCGCCTTTTGCATCGTGTCGAGAATCTTCCGGCCCGTGGGCGAGCCATAGAAAACGCTCAACGTCTCAAGCTCGGAGTCGGTGAAGCGCGCGCCATAGACCAGCGCCTGACGCCGCCACAATTCGGGCAGGCGCTCGCGCATCGACCGCACGGCGATGGGCATCATCGCATCGCCCATGGCGCGGGTGATGCCCGGATGCCGGGTCTCCATCGCCTGCACATCGGCGTTCTGCGCCACCATCTCACCCATGACCCGTATCGCCTTGTCGGGTGCGTCGGCGGGACCGATGATCATCGTCTCGCTGTTGAGCAGGCGCGCCAGCGTGAGCGCCGCCGGACGCGGCACGGCCTGTTGCGTCGACGGCACGGGCATGGGCGCGGTCTGCGCGACATCCGCCGTCCCACCTCCGATCCCCAGCGTCAGCGCCAACAGGACGGCAAGCGCCATGACCTACTTCCCCTTCGTCGCGTCGAGCGCGTCGATCCGGGCACGGATCTTTGGAAAGGCCGCCATGCCCGCTTCCTGCCCGACCGCCCTGCCGGCCTCGGCCAGGCGCTGCTGCAACTGCGGTTGCAGCTGGAGCAGCCGCTTGCCCGGCGCCGAATCGTAGAAGGCGATGATCGCCTTCAACTCGGCTTCGGAGAAGTTGCGGCGATACTCCTCAGCCGCCGCCTCGGCGATGGCGGGATAGCGCGCGCGAAACGCGGCGAGCATCTCCTCTGAGGCGATTCCGGCGATCTGGCGGCGCCCTTCTTCGGTCGTGAGCCGGTCTTTGATCGCCTGCGGCGTGCTCGGGTCGGCCTGCAACGCGCTTACGATATTGGTCGCGACTAGCGGCATGACGCTGGAAAACTGGAAATCCAGCGTCTGGTCGAGCCCGAGCTTGCCGACCAGGATCCGCGCGGTTTCGATCCGGCCGCCCGCATCGGTCGCCCGCGCCGGGGCGGGGGCGGTCTGCGCTGCGGCCGGGGCGGCGACCAGCAGCGCGATCAGGACAAGACCGCGCATCACGCGGCCACTTTCTCGCGGGCGCTCGTCTTCGCCCGCGCCTTCAGCCACTTGTGCATCGCCTGTGCGACATCACGCCCGTCGCGGATCGCCCAGACGACGAGGCTGGCGCCGCGCACGATGTCACCGGCGGCGAACACGCCGTCCAGGCTGGTCATCAGCGTACGGCCGTCGACGAGCACCGTGCCCCAACGGCTGACGCCCAGTTCGGCGGTGCCGAACAGGCTCGGCAGGTCTTCGGCGTCGAAGCCCAGCGCCTTGATGACCATGTCGGCTTCCAGCAGATGGTCGGCCCCCGGTTCGGCCTCCGGCGCACGACGGCCCGACGCATCGGGCGCACCAAGGCGCATCTTGGCGGCGCGCACGCCCGTCACCGTCTCGCCGCCCTCGAAACCGAGCGGCGCGGAGAGCCAGACGAACTCGGCCCCCTCCTCCTCGGCATTGGCCACTTCGCGCTGCGAGCCCGGCATGTTCGCGCGGTCGCGGCGATAGAGGCACTTCACCGACTTGGCGCCCTGGCGGATCGCGGTGCGGACGCAGTCCATCGCGGTGTCGCCGCCACCGATCACGACGACATTCTTGCCCGCCGCGTTCAGCGAGCCATTCTCGAACGCCTCGACCGTGTCGCCGAAGCTCTTGCGGTTAGACGCGGTCAGATAGTCGAGCGCGGCGATCACGCCGTTCGCGCCCGCACCGTCCACCTCGACATTGCGCGCCTTATAGACGCCGGTCGCGATCAGCACCGCGTCATGGCGGCGGCGCAGCT
>DXIH01000125.1 GCA_019112965.1 Candidatus Sphingomonas excrementigallinarum
CCCGAGACGATGATCTTGGCGCTGGTCAGCTCGGGACGCGCGCTCTCGGCCTTCTCCGCACCGACGAAGCGCGACTTGGCGGCATCGCCCGTAGAGGCGACCGCCTCGACCGTACCCGAGCCGCCCTCGGCTGCGGCCTTTTCGAAGGCGGTGGTGCGCACGGTCAGCACCAGCTTCTTGTCGCTGGTCTTGACCGTGGCGATCGCGTTGCCCGCATAGATCGGCCGGGTGAAGCTGTCCGGCCCCTCGACCGACAGGATGTCGCTGATCTGCATCACGTCGATGAGCGCGGCGACACGCGGGGCGATGTTCTTGCCCGTCGTCGTCGACGGCGCGAGGAACGCGTCGTGATGGCCCATCAGCTGAGCGATCAGCGGCGCGACATTCTCGGCCAGCGCATTAGCGTAGGCTGCATCGTCGGCGACATGGACCTTGCCCACGCCCGCGATTTTCGCCGCGGCCTGCGCGACGCCATCGACGCCCTGACCCGCGACGATCAGGTGCACCTCGCCCAGCTTCGACGCCGCCGTGACGGTCG
Source organism: Candidatus Sphingomonas excrementigallinarum (assembly GCA_019112965.1). Lineage (GTDB taxonomy): Bacteria > Pseudomonadota > Alphaproteobacteria > Sphingomonadales > Sphingomonadaceae > Sphingomonas > Sphingomonas excrementigallinarum. The sequence goes on from DXIH01000125.1 coordinate 539, forward strand.
CCAGCGTGGCATCCTTGACGGCCCCGCCGTCATGCTCGACCCAAACCAGCGTCTTCACTTGGCCACTCCCAGCGCTTTGAGTTTCTCGACCAGCTCGTCGACCGAGCCGACCTTGACGCCCGCCTGGCGCTTGCCGGGCTCGGCGACGTGCGTGATCGTCAGCCGGGGGGCGATGTCGACGCCGTAGTCGGCGGCGGTCTTGGTCGCCATCGGCTTGGACTTGGCCTTCATGATGTTGGGCAAGCTGGCGTAGCGCGGCTCGTTGAGGCGAAGGTCGGTGGTGACGATCGCAGGCAGCGTCAGCGCCACCGTCTCCAGGCCGCCATCGACCTCGCGCGTGACGTTGGCGCTCTCACCGTCGATCTCGACCTTCGACGCGAACGTGCCCTGCGCCCAGCCGAGCAGGCCCGCCAGCATCTGGCCAGTCTGGTTGTTGTCGCCGTCGATCGCCTGCTTGCCCAGGATCACGAGACCCGGCTGTTCCTCCTCGACCACCTTGGCGAGCAGCTTGGCGACGCCCAAGGGTTCGACCGGCTGGTCCGAGGTGATGAGGATCGCCCGATCCGCGCCCATGGCGAGCGCGGTGCGAAGCGTGTCCGCCGCTTTCGGCTCGCCGATCGAGACGACGACTACTTCCGCAGCCGCCCCCTTCTCCTTCAGCCGGATCGCCTCTTCCACCGCGATCTCGTCGAACGGGTTCATCGACATCTTCACGTTCGCCAGATCGATGCCCGTCCCGTCCGCCTTCACGCGCGGCTTCACATTATAATCCAACACCCGCTTCACGGGCACGACGATCTTCATCGCAGGTCCTTCCCGGCTGAACAGCCTAACATGCCGCCGTCTTAAGCGGCCTTGCGAGTGCATCGCAAGCATTCAGCCCGACCAACGAGAAAGGGGCCCGGACGTTTCCGCCCGAGCCCCCTTTAATCGGTCCATCAGGGCCGAAGGTGCGACTTACGCGACCTTCTGCACCTCGGCGACGATCTTCTTGGCGGCGTCACCCAGATCGTTGGCGGGGACGATGGCGAGACCCGAATTGGCGAGGATTTCCTTGCCCTTCTCGACATTCGTGCCCTCGAGGCGGACGACCAGCGGAACCTGCAGGTTCACTTCCTTCGCCGCCGCGACGATGCCGTCGGCGATGATGTCGCAGCGCATGATGCCGCCGAAGATGTTGACCAGGATGCCCTTCACGGCCGGATCGCTCAGGATGATCTTGAACGCCGCGGTGACCTTCTCCTTGTTCGCGCCGCCGCCGACGTCGAGGAAGTTGGCCGGGAACATGCCGTTCAGCTTGATGATGTCCATCGTCGCCATGGCGAGGCCGGCGCCGTTGACCATGCAGCCGATGTCACCGTCGAGCTTGATGTACGCCAGGTCGTACTTCGACGCCTCCAGCTCCATCGCGTCTTCTTCGGTGGTGTCGCGCAGTTCCATCAGGTCCTTGTGACGGAACATGGCGTTGCCGTCGAAGCCGACCTTGGCGTCGAGCACCATCAGCTTGCCGTCCTCGGTGACGGCGAGCGGGTTGATCTCGATCTGCTCGGCATCGGTGCCCAGGAACGCGTCGTACAGCTTGGCGGCGACGTTCTGCGCCTGCTTGGCGAGGTCGCCGGTCAGCTCCAGCGCGGCGGCGACGGCGCGGCCGTGATGCGGCATGAAGCCGGTCGCGGTGTCGATGTCGATCGAGTGGATCTTCTCGGGCGTGTCATGCGCCACGGTTTCGATGTCCATGCCGCCCTCGGTCGAGGCGACCATCGAGACACGGCCGGTCGCACGGTTGACGAGCAGCGCGAGGTAGAATTCCTTCGCGATGTCGACGCCGTCGGTCACGTACAGGCGGTTGACCTGCTTGCCCGCTTCGCCGGTCTGGATGGTGACCAGCGTGTTGCCCAGCATGTCGGTGGCGTGCGCACGGACTTCCTCGGCGGTCTTGGCCAGGCGGACACCGCCCTTGGCGTCGGGGCCGAGTTCCTTGAACTTGCCCTTGCCGCGGCCGCCCGCATGGATCTGCGCCTTGACGACGTAGAGTGGGCCGGGGAGCTTGGACGATGCCTCGACGGCTTCCTCGACGGTCATCGCGGCGAAGCCGGCGGGGACGGGCACGCCGAACTTGGCGAGCAATTCCTTGGCCTGATATTCGTGGATGTTCATGCGCTAGCCTTCCGCCTCTCGGGTGGTTCTAGGGAAATTGGGTGCGGCTAAAGCACAGCCGCGCGGACAAATCCACCCCGAAACGGCGTTAATGCAAATGCATTGCAAGTGCGATTTATGCGACGTCAGACCGTTCGATCCGCGCGACCGACGGAATAGGAAGCAAAATCATCGCGGATGGGTTATGGCGACTCAATGAACTGGGCTTTCGGCATTCTTCTGTTTCTCGGCACCGTGATCTTCATGGAGGGGTTCGCCTATGCCGCGCACCGCTGGATCATGCACGGGCCGGGCTGGTTCCTGCACGAAAGCCATCACCGCCCGCGCACCGGCAACTGGGAATTGAACGACCTGTATGCGGCGATCTTCGCCGTTCCGTCCTTCGTGATGATCCTGGGCGGGGTGCAGCTGGGCTGGTGGCCGGGCTTCACCTGGATCGGCGCGGGGATCGCGGCGTACGGCGCGATCTATTTCGGCTTTCACGACATCATCGTCCACAAGCGGCTGCCGACGCGCTATTTGCCCAAGTCGGATTATATGAAGCGCATCATCCAGGCGCACCGGCTGCATCATGTGGTGGAGACCAAGGAAGGCACGGTCAGCTTCGGCTTTCTGGTCGCCCCCAAGCCCGAGGACCTGAAGGCCGAGTTGAAGCGTCGTTCGCGCGCCGGGGTCCGCCGCCCCGTGGGCGTCGCCGCGGATGTTGATCGCGAGCGGGCGTTGGCGGAAAAGTAACCTTCTTGTGGCTTAAGGGGAGCGTTATGGAAAAACCGGTCTTCACACCGCCATTCGAGCCGGTCCCCGGCCAGGAACTTCGTCGCTCGCTGCGTCATGCGGTGCGGATGCGCGCGCATCTGCGCGACAAGGGGCAGACCCGGTTCGAGATCGACGTGGTCGACCTGTCGCCCGAGGGCTTTCGCGCCGAGACCAGCTTCACGCTGTGGCCGGGCACGATCGTCTGGTTGACCCTGCCGGGTCTTGCCCCGCTGGAGGCGGTGATCGCGTGGCGCGATCGGTTCAAATATGGCTGTGCCTTCTCGAAGCCGCTTCATCCCGCGGTGTTCGAGCATATCGTTAGCCTGGGGAATCGCTGACACCCCGTCATTGCGAGCGTAGCGAAGCAATCCAGAACGTCCGGGTTGGGGCCCTGGATTGCTTCGCTACGCTCGCAATGACGATAGTTTTCAAGACCCCCGCCCGATTGAGCGGGGTTTTTCCATCTTAATCAAACAGGCTCGAAACGCTCGTCTCATCCGCGATCCGCTTGATCGCCTCGCCCAGCAGCGGAGCGATGGGCAGGTGGCGGATCTTGCCGGTGCCGCTGATCGATTCGTGGTTGCCGATCGAGTCGGTGATGACCAGCTCGCGTAGTTCCGAGCCGTCGACTCGCGCCACCGCGCCACCCGACAACACGCCGTGGGTGACATAGGCGACGACGTCCTCGGCCCCCGCCTGGCGCAGCGCGGCGGCCGCGTTGCACAGCGTGCCCGCCGAGTCGACGATATCGTCGATCAGGATGCAGAAGCGACCTTCGACGTCACCTATGATGTTCATTACTTCCGATTCGCCTGCGCGCTCGCGACGCTTGTCGACGATCGCCAGCGGGGCGTTGTTGAGGCGCTTGGCGAGCTGGCGCGCGCGGACCACGCCGCCGACGTCGGGCGACACGACCATGAGGTTGTCGTTCTTGAAGCGCGCCAATATGTCCGCCGACATGACCGGCGCGGCATAGAGATTGTCGGTCGGGATATCGAAGAATCCCTGGATCTGACCGGCGTGCAGGTCGACCGACAGGACGCGATCGGCGCCCGCGACGGTGATGAGGTTGGCGACCAGCTTGGCCGAGATCGGCGTGCGCGGGCCGGGCTTCCGGTCCTGGCGCGCATAGCCGAAATAGGGGATGACCGCGGTGATGCGGCTGGCCGACGCGCGCTTCAGCGCGTCGATCATGATGAGCAGTTCCATGAGGTTGTCGTTGACCGGATAGCCGGTCGACTGGATCACGAACACGTCCTCGCCGCGCACATTCTCCTGGATCTCGACGAAGATTTCCTCATCGGCGAAGCGGCGCACCAGCGCCTCGGTCAGCGGCACCTCCAGATAGGAGGAAATCGCCTTCGCCAGCGGCAGGTTCGAATTGCCGGTCATCAATTTCATGGTGGTATCCCGTCCCCGCAGACAGCCCAGTGATGCCCGCCCCCTTAATCGCGCTGTCACAATAGCGCAAAGGTGATTCCCCGATTATGGCGGCGGTCATGACCGTGACCCGTTTCGCTCCTTCGCCCACCGGGCGGCTGCATGTCGGCAATATCCGCACCGCGCTGCACAACTGGATGTACGCGCAAAAGGCCGGCGGGCGCTTCCTGCTGCGCATCGACGACACCGATGCGGAACGGAGCGAGGAGCGCTATGTCGAGGCGATCCGGGCGGATTTGGCCTGGCTGGGACTGAACCCGGATAGCGAAGTCCGTCAATCCGAGCGTTTCGCTTTGTACGAGGCGCGTTTCGCCGAACTGGTCGCGAGCGGCCATGTGTACCCCGCTTATGAGAGCGCGCAGGAACTCGACCTGAAGCGCAAGATCCAGCTCGGGCGTGGCCTGCCGCCGGTCTATGATCGCGCCGCGCTGGCCCTGACCGAGGAAGACCGGGCCAAGCTGGAGGCCGAGGGCGTCCATCCGCACTGGCGGTTCAAGCTCGACCATGGTGCAGCGATCGAATGGGACGATGCGGTGCGCGGGCCTCAGCGCTTCGACCCCGCGACGATGAGCGATCCCGTCATCCGCCGCGCCGACGGGACATGGCTCTATATGCTCCCCTCCGTCATCGACGATATCGACATGGGCGTGACCCAGGTGGTGCGGGGCGAGGATCACGTCTCCAACACCGCGCTGCAGATTCAGATGTTCCAGGCGCTGGAGGCGGAGCTGCCGCGCTTTGCCCATGCCGCGTTGCTGACCGGCCATGAGGGCAAGTTGTCCAAGCGACTCGGCTCGTTGGGCGTCGATCACTTTCGCGAGATCGGGATCGAGCCGCAGGCGGTGCGCGCGCTCCTCGCGCGGATCGGCACCAGCGATCCGGTCGAGCCGGTCGCCGACATGGCGCCGCTGATCGCCGGGTTCGACTTTTCGCGCTTCGGTCGTGCGCCTGCGCGGTTCGACGAGGCGGAACTGGCGCAGCTGAACGCGCGGATCCTCCACCAGACGCCGTATGAGGCGGTCGCCGACCGGCTGCCGACCGGCATGGGCGCGGCGGAATGGGAGGCGGTGCGCCCGAACCTCAACACCGTCGCGGAGGCCGCCGACTGGTGGCAGGTGATCGAAGGGCCGGTCGACGCGCCCGAACCCGCCGAGGACGACCGCGCCTATCTGGCGCAGGCGGCCGAGGTCGCAGGGCAGATCGACTGGGCGGGTGATCCCTGGCACGCGCTGACCGCCGCGTTGAAGGACGCGACGGGGCGCAAGGGCAAGATGCTGTTCCTGCCATTGCGCCTCGCGCTGACCGGCCGCGCGCAGGGGCCGGACATGGCCGCGCTGCTGCCGCTGATCGGGCGCGGGCGGACGATCGCGCGGCTGAACGGCTGATTTACGCCGCGACCTTTCATTACCGCCTCGCCTCGCCCACATAGGGCCGAGCAACACGTAAAGGAGCGTCTTTTGGCCACGTTGGGAATGTCGCCCGCCGACAAGGAAGCCGTCACCGCCTTCCGCCGCGATGTCGTCGAGCCGTCGATGACCAAGCTGGTCATCCTCGATTTCTGGGCGGAATGGTGCGGGCCGTGCAAGGCGCTGGGGCCGACCCTGGAGAAGGTGGCGGAGGCCTATGCCGACAAGGGCGTCGTGCTGGCCAAGATCGACACCGACAAGAACCAGTTCATCGCCAACCAATTCCAGATCCGCTCGATCCCGACCGTCTATGCGATGTTCCAGGGCCAGCTGGTCGCCGACCTGACCAGCGCGCGCACCGAAAGCGCGCTGCGCACGATGCTCGACCAGCTGCTCAAGCAACTGCCGATCCAGTCGGAGGCGGCGGACGCGGCCGCCGAGCTGGAGCCGCTGATCGCGATGGGCGAGGAGGTGCTGGAGGCCGGTGACGCGCCCCGCGCGGTGTCGATCTTCCAGCAGCTGCTCGACATGGCGCCCGAGCATCCCGCCGTGCTGTCGGGCCATATCCGCGCGCTGCTCGCCGCCGGTCAGGTCGCCGAGGCCGAGGCGGCCGCAGAGGCGCTTCCCGAGGCGCTGGCGAAGGACCCCGCCATTCACCGGGCCATCGCCGCCATCGCACTCGCCCGCTCGGCCCCTCCGGCGGCGGACTATGCCGATCTGGCGGCCGAGGTCGCGGCCAGCCCCGACGACCATGAAAAGCGGTTCGCGCTCGCCAATGCGCAGATGGCGGCGGGCGATCGTGACGGGGCGGCGGACAACCTCCTCCACATCGTCGCGGCCGATCGCAGCTGGAACGAGGATGCCGCGCGGCAGCAACTCCTCAAGCTGTTCGAGGTGGTCGGCATGACCGATCCCTGGGTCTCGCAGCAGCGGCGGCGGCTGTCCGCCATCCTGTTCGGGTAAGCGCATGGCGCGGCTCTCGATCTTTCCGCTGGCGGGCGCGATCCTCTTTCCCGGGATGCCGATGCCGCTGCACATCTTCGAGCCGCGCTACCGGGCGCTCGTCTCCGACGCGATGGCGCGCGACCGGCGGATCGGCATGGTCCAGCCCTCGGGCGATGGGGACACGCCGTCGCTCTACCAGATGGGCTGTGTCGGCCGCATCGCCGAGGTCGAGGCGATGGAGGATGGCCGCTACAACCTTGTGCTGGAGGGCGTATCGCTGTTCCGCATCGTCCGCGAGCTGGAGGTGACGACGCCGTTCCGCCAGGTCGAGGCCGAATTGCTGCCGGTCATCGACGAGGATCTGCTGTCGCTCGGCCGCCGCGCCTCGCTGGAGCAGGAATCGCGGCGCTTCGCCGACTTGCAGGGCTATGCGGTCGACTGGGATGCGGTCGGGCGGCTGGACGACGAGAGCCTGGTCAACGGCATCGCCCAGATCGCGCCGTTCGACGTGGCGGCCAAGCAGGCGCTGCTGGAGGCACCCGACCTGGAACAGCGCGCCGAGCTCATCATCCAACTGATGCAGTTTTTTGGTCGCCATGACGGCGAGGATCGGGTGACGTTGCAATGAGTCTGGACCCGTGGCTGCTCGAGCGCCTGGTCTGCCCGGTGACGCGGACCCCGTTGCGCTATGACGAGGCCTCACAGGAGCTGGTGTCGGAGGCGGCGGGGCTGGCCTATCCGATCCGCGACGGCGTGCCCGTGATGCTGGTCGAGGAAGCGCGCGAACTCTAAATCCTCCCCGCTCGCGGGGAGGGGGACCATGCGCAGCATGGTGGAGGGGGCGTGCCGCAAAGGACGTCCTGTACAGAAGCCCCCCTCCGTCAGGCCTGCGGCCTGCCACCTCCCCGTGCCGGGGAGGATCAGATGAGCCTTCCGGCCAACGCCACCAACACGATGACCAGCGCCGCGACGCTGGAATAAAAACCCAACGCAAAGCCGAACGCCCGCGCCGCCGCGCCGCGCGCGTAGTTCGCCCAGAACAAGGTCCGCCCGACCGAAAACAGCGCGGCGAGCAGCGGGATCATCGCCCCCGACCCTTCCACCACCCAGGCGAGCGCCAGATAGGCCGGGATTGCCAGCACCACCTGCTCCAGCGTGTTCCGGAGTACCGCGTTCGCGATGGCGACTCGCGGCGAATCGGCACTACCGCTCGCCGCCGCGTCGATGTCGGCGGGCGAGGCGAAGCGCAGGGCCGCGACATGGCCGATTGCCGCCGCCAGCCACAAGGCGGCCACCGTCGACGCGGCCACGGCGCGCAAGACCCGGTCGGTAGGGGACAGCGTGTGTCCGACGCTCCAGCCGAGCAGGAGCGTGAACATTACGATCGCCAACGCGGCGATCATGCCTCGTATGACGCCGGTCTGGCGGCGGTCGCGAATGGGGGGACGGGTGGAGCGCGTGGGATGATGAGGCCCAGGGATCATGGCAGCGGAAACGCCGGACAGGGCTTTGGGGATCCGCAAATTGTCATCGTGTGCGTGTCGCCTGGGGCTTCCCCTCCCCCATCCCCTCCCGCCTGCGGGAGGGGAGCGCTTCTTGGCTGGCCCTATGCGCGCCTCATGTCACGCCCCTCCCGCAGGCGGGAGGGGGTGGGGGAGGGCAGGTACTCTTCGGACCAGCCTCTCCGACTTACACCATCACACCTTGCAACAGCCGGGGCAGCTGCCCCGTCTCACCGCGCGCCTCCGCCATGAAGCGATTCTTCAGCGGCGGGATATGATCGATCGCGGTGATGCCCAGCCGCCGGATCGCGCTGGCGGTCTTGCCGGGCACGCTGAAGATGCGGTTGAAGCTGTCGGTCGCGACCGACACCATCAGCGTGTCGAGCCCGCGCCACTGCTGATAACGCTGGAGCAGCGCGGCATCGCCCAGGTCCAGGCCGGTGCGCTTGCCCTCGACCAGCACCTCGACCAGCGCGGCGACGTCGCGATAGCCCAGGTTTACGCCCTGGCCCGCGATCGGATGGATGCCATGCGCCGAGTCGCCGACCAGCACCAGCCGCTCGCCCGTCATCGTCGCGGCGCGGTGGAAGCCCAGCGGATAGGCCGAGCGTGGCGAGGCGTGGGACAGCTTGCCCAGGAACCCGCCCATGCTCTTCTCCGCCTCCGCCAGGAAGGCGCGGTCGGACAGTTTGAGCATCGCATCGCCGTCACGCCCCGACACCGACCAGACGATCGCCGAGCGATGCCCGATCTCGTCATCGGGCAGTGGCAGGAGGGCGAAGGGGCCGGTGGGATAGAAGATCTCGAACGCGATATTCTCGTGGCTCGCCTCGTGGTGGAAGGCGCTGATGATCGCCTTGTGGTCATAGGACCAGCGCGCGACCTTGATTCCCGCCGCGTCGCGGGTCGGCGACTGGCGGCCTTCGGCGGCGACCAGCAGGGGCGCACGGACGGTGCTGCCGTCGCTTAAGGTCGCGGTGACGCCCGCGGGGCCACGTTCGACATGCGTCGCGCGGGTCTGCATGCGCAGATCGACCAGTTCGGCCTCGTTCGCCGTCTCGTGAATCGCGCGGCGCAGCAGCTTGTTCTCGAACATCGTGCCCAGCGCGCCGTCATCGGCGTCGGGGATGAAATCGAGCTTACCCGGCTCCAGTCCGTCGCTGACCCGGATATGCCGGATCTCGCAGCCCTTGCCCGCCAGCTTCGCACCGATTCCGATCGCGTCGAGCATCCGCCAGCTGGCCGAAGCGACGGCCGAGGCGCGTCCGTCGAAGCCGGGGGCCAGGACCACCGCCGGATCGGCGGGATCGACGATGATCGAGGAAAGGCCGTGCGCGGCCAGACCGACGCCCAGGGTCGCGCCGACCAGACCGCCGCCGAGGATGATGACATCGCTATCCATGGGAATGCTCCTAGCCCTTCGCAGGCCGCCTAACAATGCGGGGATCACCCCCTCGCGCCTTGACGTAGCAACTGTCAGGGGCGATGAATTTTCCCATATTTTCGGACATTCCTGAAGGACACGATCCATGGCCAGCCGCGCGCAGCCGGTTTTATGGCGCGAGACGGTGAAGGCGGGGGCGGTGCGCAGCGGTGCGCTGGTCGCCGCGCTCATCCTGTTTGCCGTGACGCTGATGCTGGTATTGGCGCTCGCCAGCTACCGGGCGAGCGATCCGGCGCTCAACACCGCCTCGGGCGCGGCCCCGGCCAACTGGATGGGGCATCCCGGCGCGTGGATCGCGGATATCGCGCTGACCCTGTTCGGTCCCGCCGTCGCGCTGATCCTTCCCGTCGGGCCGATCATCGCGACCCGGCTGTGGCGCGATCGTCCGGCGGGCCGCTGGGTGAAGATGCTGCGCCAGGCGGTGCTCGGCGTCGCGCTGATGGCCTGTGCCCTGTCCTTCGTGTCCGACTCCGCGGTGCTCGCGCTGCCCGCCGGATGGGGCGGCGTGATCGGGCTGTCGGTGGCGGGGCTGGTCCGCTGGGCGCTGGAATTTTCGGGGCAGGCGGCGGTCGTCACCTGGGGATCGGTGGCGATCGGACTGGCCTTCGGGCTGGGCGGTGCGCTGATCTGGGGCCGCAGCCTGGAACTCGACATTGCCGAGCGGGGCCTGGCGCGGCTGCGTCGCCGTCGTGCGGTGAGCGAGGATGGCGAGGGGCTGCCCTGGGACGACGAGGACGAGGCGCTCTACGTCGAAGACGGGGAGGATGAGGAACCGCTGACGCTGGCGCGCAAGGCGGTGCCGGTGCGTGAGGATCGCCCCGCGCCGGTCATTGCCGACCGCCAGATCGCGCCCGCCCCCGCCAAACCGAAGACCGCCGCCGACCGCGACGCACCCTATCAGCTGCCCGGCCTCGATCTGCTGACGCCAGCACCCCCCTCGCCCGCCGGGCAGATCGACAAGGCGGCGCTGGAGCGCAATGCGCGCCTGCTGGAGAATGTCCTCGACGATTTCCGCGTCCAGGGCTCGATCGTCGAGGTCCGCCCCGGCCCGGTCGTCACCATGTACGAACTGGAGCCCGCGCCGGGCATCAAGGCGAACCGCGTCATCGCGCTGGCCGACGATATCGCGCGCAACATGTCGGCCATCTCGGCGCGCGTCGCGGTGATTCCGGGGCGCAACGTCATCGGCATCGAACTGCCCAATCCCAAGCGCGAGATGGTGTCGCTTCACGAACTCGTCGCGTCGCAAAGCTTCGCCGATCAGGCCGCGCAGCTGCCGATCATCCTGGGCAAGAATATCGCGGGCGACTCGGTGGTCGCCGACCTGGCGCCGATGCCCCATCTGCTGGTCGCGGGTACGACCGGCTCGGGCAAGTCGGTGGGCCTCAACGGCATGATCCTGTCACTGCTCTACCGGCTGACGCCCGAGCAGTGCCGGATGATTATGATCGACCCCAAGATGCTGGAACTGTCGATGTATGACGACATTCCGCATCTCCTCTCGCCGGTCGTCACAGATCCGGCCAAGGCGGTTCGCGCGCTGAAATGGGCGGTCGAGACGATGGAGGACCGCTATCGGCAAATGTCCTCGGTCGGCGTGCGCAGCCTCGCCAGCTTCAACGACAAGGTGCGCGCGGCCAAGGCCAAGGGCCAGCCGCTCGGCCGCAAGGTGCAGACCGGCTATCATCCCGAGACCGGCCAGCCGGTCTATGAGGAGGAAAAGCTCGAATACGAACCGCTGCCGCAGATCGTCGTGATCGTCGACGAGCTGGCCGACCTGATGATGACGGCGGGCAAGGAGGTCGAGTTCCTGATCCAGCGGCTGGCGCAAAAGGCGCGTGCGGCGGGCATCCACCTCATCATGGCGACGCAGCGGCCGTCGGTCGACGTCATCACCGGCGTCATCAAGGCGAACCTGCCGACCCGCATCAGCTTCCACGTCACCTCGAAGATCGACTCGCGCACCATCCTGGGCGAACAGGGGGCCGAACAGCTGCTGGGGCGTGGCGACATGCTCTACATGCCCGGCGGCAAGGGGATCGTGCGCGTCCACGGCCCCTTCGTGTCGGATGATGAGGTGCACCGCGTCGCCGATCACTGGCGTGCGCAGGGACAGCCCGACTATATCTCCTCGGTCACCGAGGAACCGGCGGAGAGCTTTGCGCTCGACGGTGCGCCGACCGGCGAGGATTCGGCCGAGGATCAGCAGTACCGCGCCGCGATCCAGCTGGTGTGCGAGAGCCAGAAGGCCTCGACCTCCTGGCTCCAGCGGCAGTTGCGGATCGGCTACAACTCGGCGGCGCGATTGATCGAGCGGATGGAGACCGACGGCATCGTCGGCCGCCCGGACCATGTCGGACGGCGCGAGGTGCTGCGCGATACCGAGGGGCATCCGATTTAAGGGCTAACATCGGGCGTGGCCTTCGACTGCGCTCAGGCCGAACGGAGGTTGGGATTGGCCCGATACCCTAGGCCGGATCGACATTCAGGATTCCCAAACCCGTTGCAGGGTGATTCATAGGCCTCCGTGTCAAAGCGCGGAGGGAGTGATGGGGATCAAGCGTTACGAGTTGAGCGAGGCGCAATGGTCGCGGATTGC
>DXIH01000126.1 GCA_019112965.1 Candidatus Sphingomonas excrementigallinarum
AGGGCAAGATCAAGCGCGCAGGGTGGAACAATGCTTTCCTACTCTCGCTACTCGCTCATATGCGATAGCCCTGCCGGCAAGGGGAGGGGCTTACGTTGGTTCAAGGCGATATCATCACAGTCCAACGAAAAAGGGGCCCGCCGCAGCGAGCCCCTTTCCTATAACCGGATCGACCAAAATCAGATGTGGATCGCGCGCCCATAAGCCGCGAGCACCGACTCGTGCATCGATTCCGAAATGGTCGGGTGCGCGAACACCGTTTCCATCAGTTCGGCCTCGGTCGTCTCCAACTGGCGAGCAACGACATAGCCCTGGATCATCTCGGTCACTTCCGCGCCGACCATGTGCGCGCCCAGCAGCTCGCCGGTCTTGGCGTCGAACACCGTCTTCACAAAGCCCTCGGCCTCGCCCAGCGCGATCGCCTTGCCGTTGCCGATGAAGGGGAACTTGCCGACCTTCACCTGATAACCGGCTTCCTTGGCCTTCGCCTCGGTGAAGCCGACGCTCGCCACCTGCGGACGCGAATAGGTGCAGCCCGGGATGTTGCCCTTGTCCATCGCATGCGGGTGGACATCCTTGTTGCCCAGCGCCTGCGCGATGGCTTCGGCGGCGATCACGCCCTCATGGCTCGCCTTGTGCGCCAGCCACGGCGCGCCCGTCACGTCGCCGATCGCCCAGATGCCGTCGACATTGGTGCGGCCATAACCGTCGGTCTTGATGTGACCGCGGTCGGTTTCGATGCCCAGCTTGTCCAGACCGATATTCTCGGTGTTGGGCACGATGCCGATGGCGACGATCGCGTGGCTGAACTCGGCGGTCTCGACCTTGCCGTCGGGGCCCTTCATCGCGGCCTTCACGCCCGATGCAGTCGCTTCCAGCTTTTCCAGGCCGGTCTTGGTCTTGATGGTCATGCCGAACTTGGTCAGCTGCTTGGTCATGAACTCGCTGACTTCGGCGTCCTCGACCGGCATGATCCGGTCGAGCATCTCGACGATGGTCACTTCCGCGCCCATGTCGTTGTAGAAGCTGGCGAACTCGACGCCGATCGCGCCCGATCCGATGACCAGCAGCTTGGTCGGCATGGCGGGCGGCACCATCGCGTGGCGATAGGTCCAGATACGCTCGCCATCCGCCTTGGCGAAGGGCAAGTCGCGGGCGCGCGCGCCGGTGGCGACGATGATATGCTTGGCGGTCAGCTCGGTGGTCTTGTCGCCCTGGACGACCGACAGCTTGCCCTTGGCGGTGATGGTGCCGACGCCCTCGACGACCGTCACCTTGTTCTTCTTCATCAGGCCCTTGACGCCCGCGTTGAGCTGGCCCGCCACCTTGCGGCTGCGATCGACCACCTTGTCGAGGCTGAACGAGGGCTTCTCGACCGACAGGCCGTACTGCGCGGCATGGGTCATGTAATGATAGACCTCGGCCGAGCGCAGCAGCGCCTTGGTCGGGATACAGCCCCAGTTGAGGCAGATGCCGCCCAGCCGCTCGCGCTCGACGATCGCGACCTTCAGGCCAAGCTGGCTCGCGCGGATCGCCGCGACATAGCCGCCGGGACCCGAGCCGAGGACGATAAGGTCGTAAGTGTCAGCCATAACGCATCCTTGTCACGAAAAACCCAGTGAAGGCACCGTAGGGCACCGCCAACGCCGCCAAAAACCATCCGGGTGGTACGAAGCTCAGCGGTATCAAATACCCAACCAAGGCTCCGATCGCGCCACCCAATATACCGTTCAAGATCATCGAGCGACATTTAAAACGCGCGACGATCAGAGCTAAAGGCAACGCCGCAACCAGCATGTAGGGAATGCTGAATACGGCCACAGCCCAAGTAAACGCCACTACCATCATTCCGAAGCCCACGAGATCGAACAGCCCCGGCAGTTTCAACTCGATCGGTTCCGAAACAACGAACCATAAGAAAATCAAAGGAAGTGCCGTAAAAGACCCAAAAACCCATGCCCTTCCACATGCCGCGAAGACGCTGGGAACATCCAGAGCCTCCGTCTCTTCCACGTTCGTTACTCTACCATCGGCGGAACGGTGCGCGGCTTGCGGTCCTTGTCGGTCGCGACGAACACGAAGCGCGCCTGGGTGACCTTGGTCGCGTCCTCCATGTGGCGGGCGCGGCGCCAGGCCTCGACCTCGATGGTCATCGACGTGTTGCCGACGCGGACCAGCGTGGCATAGACCGACACCTCGTCGCCGACGAGCACGGGGGCGTGGAACTTCATGCCCTCCGCCGCGATCGTGACCGCGCGGCCGCCCGAATGGCGCGACGCCACCGAACCCGCCGCCAGGTCCATCTGGCCCATCAGCCAGCCGCCGAAGATGTCGCCATACGGATTGGCGTCCGACGGCATGGCGGTGACGCGGATGGTCGGATGCTGATCGGGCAGCGTGCTCATTGTTCGCTATGCCTGCGCGCCATGCGGTCGGCGATGCGCGCGCGGTGGAGCGGGCCGATGCCCATCGCAACCGTCGCCAGCGCCGCCCCCGCCCCGCACCACCAGATTTCGGTGCGAGCGAGCGGATAGGCCCAGGCGGCGGCCCAGGTCATGACGAGCGCCGCCACCAGCCCCAGGCCGATATAGAACAGCTCGATCCCGACCCGCATGGCCCCCGCCCTTCGCTTCTTTAGGCCAGCATGGCGAGCGGACGCTCGACCAGCTCCTTGAACACCTTCATCAGCTCGGCGCCGTCGGCCCCGTCGATGGCGCGGTGGTCGAAGCTGCCGGTCGCCGACATGACGGTCGCCACGCCGAGCTGGTCGTCGACGATGTACGGACGCTTCTCGCCCGCGCCGATCGCCAGGATCATGCCCTGCGGCGGGTTGATGACCGCCTCGAACTGCTTGATGCCGAACATGCCCATGTTCGAGATCGACGCCGTGCCGCCCTGGAATTCATGCGGCTGCAGCTTGTTGTCGCGGGCGCGGGTGGCCAGGTCCTTCATCGTGGTCGAGATGGACGACAGCGAGCGCGTATCCGCCTCCGACACGATCGGGGTGATGAGGCCAGCCGGGGTCGATACCGCGACCGAGATGTCGGCGCGCTTGAAGCTGATGAGCTGGTCCGGCGTGAACATGACGTTGCACTTCGGCACCGCCATCAGCGACACACCCAGCGCCTTGATGAGCATGTCGTTGACCGACAGCTTCACGCCGCGCGATTCGAGACCGGCGTTCAGCTCGCCACGCAGCTTGAGCAGCGCGTCGAGGCGGATGTCCAC
This sequence comes from Candidatus Sphingomonas excrementigallinarum, assembly GCA_019112965.1. GTDB lineage: Bacteria > Pseudomonadota > Alphaproteobacteria > Sphingomonadales > Sphingomonadaceae > Sphingomonas > Sphingomonas excrementigallinarum. The sequence goes on from DXIH01000126.1 coordinate 3,229, forward strand.
CGTCAGATAGATGTGCGGCACCTGCTGCTTCGATTCGGTCAGGCGACGCGCGATCGTCTTGCGCATGTTCGACAGCTTCGATGCTTCGTGCGGGATATCCGGCACCTGCGCGGGCTTGGGCGCGGCGGCCGGAGCGGCAGCGACTTCCGCCGGAGCTGAGGTCGACGCGGCGGGAGCGGCGGCCTTGGCCTGGCCCGGCTGCGCGTTCTCGACGTCCGCCTTCACAATGCGACCATTCGGGCCCGAGCCGGTCACGGCCGACAGGTCGAGACCTTTTTGCGAGGCGATGCGGCGAGCCAGCGGGCTGGCGATCGCGCGGCCGCCATTGCTGGCCGGCTTGCCCGAATCAGCGGGCTTGCCGTGATCTTCGGCCTGCTCGACGGTACGCTCGGCGGGCTTGGCCTCGCTGCCGGTCTTGTTGGGATCGGTCGGGTCGGTCGGCATGGGGTTGGCCGGAGCCGGGGTTTCCGACTTGGTGGGCGCCTGGACCGCCGAGGCATCCTCGCCCTCTTCGGCCAGGATCGCGATGACGGTGCCGACCTTCACATTGTCGGAACCTTCGGAGACGAGGATCTTGGCGATGACGCCTTCATCCACCGCCTCGAATTCCATGGTGGCCTTGTCGGTTTCGATCTCGGCCATGATATCGCCGGACTTCACCGTGTCCCCTTCCTTCACCAGCCATTTGGCCAGCGTGCCTTCCTCCATGGTCGGCGACAGCGCGGGCATCTTGATCTCGATCGACATGGAGGTCCTCTCGGGGCAAACCAATTCCGTAGCGGCCCGTCTCTTGCGCCCGAATTGCGCCCGGTCAAGTCATGGCCTTGCACGAAATACTATGTAACGGCATCCATATGTCACAAATTGGGGGCCGCCATGCGTATCTATCTGGTCGTGATCGACGACAGTCCGGAATCGAAAATCGCCCTGCGCTTCGCCGCCCGGCGCGCGGTGAAGACCGGCGGCGGCGTCGAAATCCTCACCCTCCTGCCGCCGCAGGAGTTCATCGCGTTCGGCGGCGTGCAGGCGACGATCGAGGATGAAGCCCGTCAACAGGCCGAGGCGCTGCTCGCCAGCGCGGCGGGCACGATCCTGGACGAATCGGGCCTGCGCCCCTCGATCACGGTGCGCGAGGGCGACGGGCCGAAGGTGATCCGCGAGATGATCGCCGCCAATCCCGACATCGCCGCACTGGTGCTGGGCGCGGCGGCCAGCGGCGCGCCAGGCAAGCTGGTCAGCCACTTTTCCGGCACCGACGCGGGCGCGCTGCCCGTGCCGGTGATGATGATCCCGGGCTCGCTGACGCCCGAGGCGATCGACCGGTTGAGTTGAGCAAAATTCCTCCCCTGTAAGGGGAGTTGGCAGTCCGCAGGACTGACGGAGGGGTGTCACCCTCTCGATAGCGGGACACCCCTCCACCATGCTGCGCATGGTCCCCCTCCCCTTGCAGGGGAGGAATTTACAGACTTACTCCGCTGCCTTCGCCAGTTCCTCGAACTCCGCCGCCGCCAGGAAGCGCTCGG
>DXIH01000127.1 GCA_019112965.1 Candidatus Sphingomonas excrementigallinarum
GCGGCGATCCGGCTGGTCGGGCTGACCAACGATGTGTCGCTGCGCGGGCTGATCCCCGGCGAACTCGCCAAGGGCTTCGGCTTTTTCCAGTCCAAGCCCGCCTCGGCCTTCTCCCCCGTCTTCGTGACGCCGGAGTCGCTGGGCGACTGGTGGCGGGACGGCAAGCTGCACCGGGTGCTGAAGGTCGACCTGAACGGCCAGCCCTTCGGTCGGGCGGATGCGGGGCAGGATATGACCTTCGATTTCGGGACTCTGGTCGCGCATGCCGCCAAGACCCGCGCGCTGGGGGCGGGGACGATCATCGGGTCTGGCACCGTGTCCAACCGCGATGCGGATGGCGGCCCGGGCAAGCCGGTCGCCGAGGGTGGTGTGGGCTATAGCTGCCTGGCGGAACTGCGCATGATCGAGACGATCCGTGGCGGCGAGGCGGTCACGCCGTTCCTGAAGAAGGGCGATACCGTTCGCATCTGGATGGAGGATGACCGCCACCATCCGATCTTCGGCGCGATCGAACAGACGGTCGGCTAACCCCAATCCTCCCCAAGCTGTGCTTGGGGAGGGGGACCGCCGCGAAGCGGTGGTGGAGGGGCGATGCCGGACGGTCGCGGCCATGCCCCTCCACCACGCCCTGCGGGCGCGGTCCCCCTCCCCATCAAAGATGGGGAGGATTTTAGTCTATAAGCGCGTCGATCGCCTCGGCCAGGTCGATGTCGCGTGCCGACAGGCCGCCCGCGTCATGGGTGGTCAGCACGATGTCGACCCGGTTCCAGACATTGGACCATTCGGGATGATGGTCCGCCTTTTCGGCCAGCAGGGCGACGCGGGTCATGAAGCCGAACGCCTCGTTGAAGTCGGCGAACACGAAACGGCGGCTGATCGCATCGCGCCCCTCGTCCCAGTCCCAGTCGGGCAGGCCGTCCAGCGCCTCGTCCCGGTCCAGCTCGCTCAGCCGCTCCACCATGATCGTCCCCTTGGCTTCTCTTGTTCTTTTGACCGGCACAGCGGTAAGACGGCGGCCATGAGCGGGCAAGACGCGATTGGTGAAGCACCCGGTCCCGAGGTGATCGAGGCGATCGCGCGGGATGCGATCGCGCGCCTGCCGGAGGAATTCCGCGTTCATCTGGGTGATGTCGTCTTGATCGTCGAGGACTATGCCGATGACGAAACGCTGGCGGCATTGGGGATCGAGCATCCGCTCGACCTGACCGGGCTGTATCACGGGCGGCCGGTGGGCGAGAAAAGCTCGATGGATTCCGGCAGCTTGCCCGACCGCATCCATCTCTATCGCCGGGCGATCCTGGACGAATGGATCGACACGGGGGTGCGGCTCGACGATCTCGTCGTCCATGTGACGATCCATGAGATCGGCCATCATTTCGGCCTGTCCGACGCGGATATGCACGCGCTGGAAGACGCGGTCGCGTGATCCTGGACCTGTCCGACGTCGCCTGCGTGCGCGGCGGGCGGCTGCTCTTTGCCCGATTGTCGCTGTCGCTGGCGGCGGGGGAGGCGGTCATCGTCACCGGCCCCAACGGCATCGGCAAGTCGAGCCTGTTGCGCCTGGCCGGCGGGCTGATCGCGCCGTTCGAGGGCCGCATCACCCGGTCGGGGCGTATCGCCCTGCTGATCGAGGACCTCGCGCTCGATGCCGAACGGCGGCTGGGCGAGGCGCTGTCCTTCTGGGCGCGACTGGACGGGCAGGCGGTTGCGGCGGCGCGGGTGGCGGCGGCGCTGGAGATGGTGGGGCTGGCAACGCTCGCCGAGGTGCCGGTACGGCTGCTGTCGACCGGGCAGCGCCGCCGCGCGGGGCTGGCGCGCGTGCTGGCGTCGCAGGCGCCGCTCTGGCTGCTCGACGAGCCGGGCAACGGGCTTGATACCGAGGGCGTCGCGATGCTGGAGCAGATCATCGCGCGCCACCGTGCGGCGGGCGGGGCGGTCCTGTTGACCACGCATCAGCCATTGGCCTTGGCCGATGCGCGCATGCTGGCGCTCGACGGGTTCGTGGCCGCGTGAGCGCTGCGCTGACCCTGATCGCGCGCGACGTGCGGCGCGGCTATGCCGGGGGCGGGGCGGGGCTGGTCTGCGGCTTTTTCCTGCTGGCGGTGGTGCTGTTTCCCTTTGCCATCGGGCCCGACCGCGTGGTGCTGATGCGCGTCGGCGCGGGGGCGATCTGGGTGGCGGCATTGCTGGCTGCGCTGCTGCCCGTCGAGCGGCTGGTCGCGCCCGATGTTGAATCGGGATGGTTCGACCAGATTCGCGTCCACGGCCTGTCGCTGCCGCTGGTCATGGCGCTTCGCATCGTGGCGCACTGGATCGCCTTCGCGCCGCCGCTGATGCTGGCGGCACTGGTTGCGGCCGGGCTGTTCGGACTGGACGCGGCGGCGCTGGTGCGGGTCGAGGCGGGGTTGCTGCTCGGCACGCCGGGGCTGGCGGCGCTGGCGGTGGCGACGGGGGCACTGACCGCCGGTTTGCGCGGGGCGGGGGGACTTGCCGGGTTGCTGTTGTTGCCGCTGGCCCTGCCGCTGCTGATCTTCGGGGCGGGAAGCGGCGATATGGGGGCGCTGAAGCTGTTGGCGGCGGTCTCGTTGATGCTGGTCGCGGGTGCGCCGGGACTCGCGGCGGCGGCGATCCGGTCGGTGCGCGACTGATGGCCGACGCGGCGCGGATCGCGCGGGCCTTTGATGCGGCGGCGGCTTACGACGTGCATGCGGTGGTCCAGCGGCAGGTGGCCGACTGGCTGGCCGATCGAATCGTCGCGGTCGCTCCGCCCGCCCCGCGCGTGCTGGAGGTGGGCTGCGGCACGGGTTTCCTGACCGGCGCCACCCTGCCTCGGCTGGCGCAACCCGACTGGCTGATGACCGATATTGCGCCAGCCATGCTCGCGCGCGGGATGGCGGCGCATCCGGGTGTGCGCGGGCGGGTGATGGATGGCGAGCGTCCCGACCTGCCGGATGAGGCTGCGTTCGACCTGATCGTCAGCAGCCTGGCGGTGCAGTGGTTCGGCGATCTGGCGGCGGGCCTGCGACGGCTGGCGGGGCTGCTCGCGCCGGGGGGGCGACTATTGGTGACGACCCTGACCCAAGGGACCTTCGCGGCGTGGCATGACGCACACCGGGCGGAAGGGTTCGCGGCGGGGAGCCCGCTCTATCCGCCGGTCGAGGCGCTGGGCTGGCCGGTCGAGACGCGGGCGTTCGAACAGCGGCACGCCTCGGCGGCGGACTTCATGCGCGCCCTTCGGGCGATCGGGGCGGGGACACCGCGGAAAGGCCATCGGCCGATCCCGCCGGGCGCGATGCGGCGTATCGCCAGGCGGTTCGAGACGGGGGGAGCCGTGGCGAACTATGAGGTGGCGTTGATCGACATTCCCGCCCCGCGACCCCCGCTACGTTCATGCTGAGCGAAGTCGAAGCACACGCCCCGCCGCTATGATCTGGCGTGGCCTTCGACTTCGCTCAGGCTGAACGGAGGTTTTTGCTTACCGGCTCCACCGCGCCCAGATGGCGGTGGGCAGGGTGAGCCCCCGCGCTTCCTCGCGCACGCCCAGTTCACCGCATTCGACCTTGCCGGGCAGGTCGGCCATGACCTGTCGCATCATCTCGCCGATCGCCATCGCCGACATGCGCACCGCGTACACCGTCAGGAACAGGAAGCGCGAATCGGCGTCGAGCAGCTGGCGGCAATTGGCGATCAGGCCGGGCAGGTCTTCCTCCAGCCGCCAGACCTCACCCTCCGGCCCGCGACCGTACTTGGGCGGGTCGAGCAATATGCCGTCATAGCGCCGCCCGCGCCGCACCTCGCGTGCGACGAACTTGGCGGCATCGTCGATGATCCAGCGCACCGGCGCATCGCCCAGGCCCGACAGCATCGCATTGCCGCGCGCCGCCTCGACCGACTTTTTTGAGGCGTCGACATGGACCATCCTGGCGCCCGCGCTCGCCATCGCGAGCGTGCCGACGCCGGTATAGCCGAACAGGTTCATGCACTCCGGCTCGGCCAGCCCGTCGACCTGTTCGCGCATCCAGCTCCAGACGGGGGCCATGTCGGGGAAGAAGCCGAGATGGCGGAACGGCGTGTTCTGCGCGGTGAAGCGCACCTCGTTCCATTTCAGCGGCCAGCCGTCGCGCGGCACCGGCTCGTTGAAATTCCAGCGGCCGCCGCCATCCTCGTCCGAGCCGGGCACGAACTCGGCCGCCGCGCGCCAGTCGGAGGTGGCGGGGGCCCACATCGCCTGCGGTTCGGGGCGGATGAAGCGGAACCGGCCATAGCGTTCCAGCTTGCGACCATGGCCGGAGTCGACCAGCCCGTAATCCGCCCAGGGCTCGCCGATCATCGTTTCGAGTTTCATGGGGCCGCGTTAGCGCAAACCATGCCCATCGATAAAGGCCGTCACCGCGTCGAAGGTGGCGGGTAGGGTGGTATAGCGTTCCTCACGCTCGAACAGGTCGCCGACGCGACGCGGCAGCGAAGGACGGCTGCCGGTCGCGCGCTCGACCGCATCGGTGAACTTGGCGGGGTGCGCGGTGGCCAGCGTCACGACCGGCACGTCCAGCCCGCTGGCCCGCGCGGCGGACAGCGCGATGCCGGTATGCGGGTCGAGGATCTGCCCCGCCTCATCCGCCGCCCAGCGCATCGCGCGGCTCATGTCATCGGCGTCGACGCGCGCGCTGGTGAAGAGCGGCGCGATGGCCTGGCTCTGCGCATTGGTCAGCCGCATCGCGCCCGAACCCTCGAACCCCTTCATCTGCGCCGCCAGGCCCACGCCGTCACGGCCATTGGCGTCGAACAGCAGGCGTTCGAAGTTCGAGCTGACCTGGATGTCCATCGAGGGGGTGGCGGTCGCCTGCACCTGACCCTTGGAATAGTCGCCCGAGGACAGCGCGCGGTGGAGGATGTCGTTGACGTTGGTCGCGACGATCAGCCGCTCGATGGGCAGACCCATGCGCGCCGCGACATAGCCCGCGAACACATCGCCGAAATTGCCCGTCGGCACCGAGAAGGCGATACGCTTGCCCGGCGCGCCGAGCCGGACGGCGGCGTAGAAATAATAGACGACCTGCGCCATCAATCGTGCCCAGTTGATCGAATTGACCGCCGACAGGGTGTGGCGATCGGCAAAGGCGCGGTCGTTGAACATCGCCTTCACCAGCGCTTGGGCGTCGTCGAAATTCCCCTCGATCGCGATGTTATGGACGTTGGGGGCGAGCACCGTCGTCATCTGGCGGCGCTGGATCTCGGTCACGCGGCCCGCCGGGTGCAGCATGAAGATGTCGATATTGGCGCGCCCCGCCACCGCATCGATCGCCGCCGAGCCGGTGTCGCCGCTGGTCGCGCCGACGATGGTCAGCCTTGTATCGGTGCCGCGCAGGAACCGCTCGAACAAAAGGCCCAGCATCTGGAGCGCGACGTCCTTGAACGCCAGCGTCGGGCCGTGGAACAGCTCCAGCAGCCACTGGTCATGGTCGAGCTGGACCAGCGGCGTGACGGCGGCGTGCGAAAAACGGCCATAGGCGGTGTCACACAGCGCCTGGAGTTCGTCCGCGCTCACGCTGTCGCCGACGAACGGCGTCATGATCTTCGCGGCCGTCTGCGCATAGGACAGGCCCGCCAGACCCTCGATCTCCTCGAAGGTCAGGGTCGGCCAGGCTTCGGGCACGTAAAGCCCGCCATCGCTGGCGAGACCGGCCAGGGTCGCGCCCCGGAAATCGAGGACGGGGGCGGAGCCACGGGTACTGAGATAGCGCATGATGCGCTGCGGCTTAACGGCGTGCGTCCGTCACCACAACCATTCGATTGCGTCGAATGACCGCCAAAACATAGATAATTGCGGCGATGGCGGCGAACAGGAACCATTGGATGGCATAGGCCAGATGGTTGTTGGGTATCCCGCTGATCCCGGGGCGGGGATTCGCGTCGAGGCCGGGCGCGGGGGTGTCGGCGACCAGCAGCATCTGCTGCGGCCGATGGTCGAAGGCCGACTGGAGCAGCGAACGACCGTCGGGCGCATGGGAAACATAGCCGGTCACCCGACCGCCCGGCCAATGGCTGACCGCGCGCGGATCGTGCGTGGTGCCCAATTGCACCTGCATCGCCCCTCGCGGCACCGGACAGGTGGCGATCAGGCGGAATCCCGCCGCCCCGGCGCCCGCGCGGCGGATGGCGACGGGCGGGCGGCAATCGGCGACCGTGCGGCGGAACAGCAGGCTGTCGTCGGGGTACAGCGGAAAAGCGATGACGGGGCGCGCCGGATTGGCGGCGAGCTGCGCCAGATAGGCTTCCTTCTGCGGCAGCCGGTCGAGCAGCTGCCAGAGCCCCAGCGCGATCATCGCCGCGACCGCCAGCCCGACGATCAGCGTGGGGAGGATCGGTACCCGCCTCATGCGTCGCCGTCATCCTCGCGCGGCACGACCGCGCCCTCGCGCGCCTCGTTGCGATATTCGGCCGCCATCAGCGCGCCCTTGGCGATGCGCAGGGAATACACCACGCTGATCGCGGTCAGCGGCAACCAGATCGCCATTTGCAGCCAGAGCGGCGGATGCAGCGTCAGCTCGACCGCGATCGCCGCGATGGTGATGATCGTGCCCAGGATCAGGGTCAGGAACGCGGCGGGGCCGTCCCCGACATTGAATTGGGTGAAGTCCAGCCCGCAGGCTGCGCAACGCTCGGCGAAGGTCACCACCTGGGACGAAAACAGCGGCCCGGCAAACAAATGGGGCTGGCCGCAACGCGGACACAGCCCCTGAAATGCCGCCTGCGCGATGGTGGGCGGGGTCGACTCAGCCACTATGGACCGGCGCGCCCCAGCCACCCCAGACATAGATGGTGACGAACAGGAACAGCCACACCACGTCGACGAAATGCCAGTACCAGGCCGCCGCCTCGAACCCGAAATGCTGGCGCGGGGTGAAGTCGCCGCGATAGGCGCGGATCAGGCAGACGATCAGGAAGATGGTGCCGACGATGACGTGGAAACCATGGAAGCCGGTCGCCATGAAGAAGGCCGCGCCATAGTTGATGCCCTTAAAGGGGAAGGGCGCGTGCACATATTCATAGGCCTGGATCGCGCTGAAGATCAGGCCTAGGATCACGGTCAGCCACAGGCCCTTGAGCACGCCGTCGCGGTCGCCCACGCCCAGTGCACCCCAAAGCCCCTTTTTCTCGCCGCCGCGCTGGTTGTGGATCAGCGCGTGGTGCGCCCAGGTGACGGTGGTGCCGCTGGTCAGCAGGATCAGTGTGTTGAGCAGCGGCAGCTTGAAGGCGTCGATGACCTCCAGCCCCTTGGGCGGCCATTGCGCGACGATCGCGGTCGCGCCCTCGGCGGCGCGCTCGACCTGGCCGTCGACGATGCTCATCGCGGTCGGGAACAGCGAAAAGTCGAAAAAGGCCCAGAACCAGCCGACGAAGAACATCACTTCCGATGCGATGAACAGGATCATGCCGTATCGGAAATGGAGCTGAACGACGGGGGTGTGGTCGCCATGATGCGCCTCGCGCACCACGTCCGCCCACCAGCTGCCCATGCAGAACAGCACCGCCGCCAGACCCGCCAGGAACGCCCAGCCGCCGCCCTGGACGCTGTGCATCCACATGATCGCGCCCGAGGCCATCAGCAGCGCCGACATCGAACTGGCCAGCGGCCAGGGGCTCGGCGGCAGGATGTGATAGTCGTGGTTCTTCGCGCCAGCCATGATCCCGTCCCTATGATTTTGCTATTTTGGTGGCAGGCTAACCCGCTTTCTTCGCCGAATCCACCGGGTAAAATGTGTAGGACAGGGTGATCGTCTCGATGTCCCTGGCGTCGGGATCGTTCAGGATCTTGGGATCGATGAAGAAGATCACCGGCATCCGCGCGGTCTCGCCGGGCTGCAGCGTCTGCTGGGTGAAGCAGAAACACTGGATCTTGGTGAAATAGCGGCCCGCCTGATCGGGGGTGACGTTGAAGGTCGCGGTGCCCGTCACCGGCACTTTCGCGTTGTTGGTGGCGGTGAAAAACACCATGTCGCGCGCGCCGATATCGACGGTTTCGTGCGGATTCTCGGGCTTGAAGGTCCAGGCGAGCCGTGAGGAGACATTGGCGTCGAAATTGACCGTGATCTGGCGGTGGACGCTGCCCGGCGCCTGACTGCCGCGCTGGGTCGTACCCTGATAGCCCGTCACCTGACAGAACATGCGGTAGAGCGGCACGCTGGCAAAGGCGAGGCCGGTCATGAACACCACGCCGAACAGCGCGAGGGCGACCGTCCTACCCTGGCGCGTCATCCGCATCAGTGCATGCCCGCCCGGATTTTCGACAGGGTGATGAAGAAGATCAGCACCACCAAAAAGCCGAGCAGCAATGCCATGGCGGTGGCGCGGGCGCGCTGCTTGGCGCGAATCCGATTCGAATCGTCAGGCGTCATGCCCAACGATCCACCACCAGCGCGCCAAAGAGAAGGAAAAGATAGAGAATCGAATATTTGAACAGCCGCTTCTCGGGCTTCATCGTGTCTTCGGGCTGGGTATGCCGAAACGCGACGATCGCGGCATAGGCGGCGAACAGCGCCGTGCCCGCGCTGGCGATCACGCCATAGATCGAACCCGTCAGCCCGAGTGGCCAGGGCGCGACGGCGGCGATCGCCATCGGAATGGTGTAGAGCCCGATCTGCGCACGCGTCACCCGCTCGCCCGCGACGACGGGCAGCATCGGCACGCCCGCATTGGCGTAATCGGTCTTCACGAACAGCGCGAGCGCCCAGAAGTGCGGCGGCGTCCACAGGAAGACCAGGCTGAACAACAGGAAGGGCAGAAGCGCAACCTCGCCGGTGGCGGCGGCCCAGCCGATCAGCGGCGGAAACGCCCCCGCCGCGCCACCGATCACGATGTTCTGCGGCGTGCGGCGCTTCAGCCAGACGGTGTAGACCAGCACATAGAAGAGGATCGAGACGGTCAGGATCCCGGCGGCGACATAATTGACCGCCAGCCCCATCAGCAGAACCGAGAAACAGGCCAGCCCCACGCCGAAATGCAGCGCCGACTCGCGGGTCATGCGGCCTGCGGGCAGCGGCCGCTTGGCGGTGCGCTTCATCAGCGCGTCGAGATCGGCCTCATACCATTGATTGAGCGCCCCCGCCGCGCCCGCACCCAGCGCGATGCACAGGATGGCGGTGAAGCCGATCACCGGATCGACGCCCACGGGGGCGGCCAGCATCCCGCACAAGCCGGTAAACACCACCAGCGTCATCACCCGCGGCTTGGTGAGCGCCAGGAAGTCGCGCCAGTCGGCGGGAACGAAGACGGAGGAGGGAATGCTGGACATGAAGGTCCTGCATATAGGGCTTGGCGAGGAGGGGGGCAATCGAAGGGGTTGTCTTGGGAGGATA
>DXIH01000128.1 GCA_019112965.1 Candidatus Sphingomonas excrementigallinarum
CATGGAGAGCGGATCGAGGGCAGCGTCTTCCTGGAAGGCGAGTGTCGGAGCGGAGGGTGCGACGTCAGCGGCCCGCAGGCGTGCGTAGAGGTACGGATCAGGGTGAGCGAGGTGGCACACCACCATATCGAACAGGCGATCACCCAGCGCCTCCTCCACCGCCGGGTCCGACAGACCGCCCCCTTTCGGTAACAGCTTTTTTTGCCCCAATTCCGCGAAGGCGGGGGGCGTGCAGCCCCCTATCCTTACAGGCAAAAAAAGGCCCGGTGCGTTGCCGCACCGGGCTTAGGTCGTCCGCAGGAGGAACGTCGTGGGGTGCGGGGGTTCTTGGCGCCCCCGCTCCCGATCAGTTGTAGGCGCGCTCGCCGTGCTCGCCGAGGTCGAGGCCTTCCTGCTCGACTTCCTTCGAGACCCGCAGGCCGGTCAAGGCCTTGGCGACGAACATCGCGATGACGGTGCCGATGGTGGCCCAGACGATCGTGGTGGCGACCGCACCGAGCTGGACCAGCAGCTTCGGGCCGATGGCATAGTCCGCCGCACCCGGGCCACCCAGCGACGGGGCATAGACCACCGCGGTGCCGATTGCGCCGATCATACCGCCGATGCCATGCACCCCGAACGCGTCGAGCGCATCGTCATAGCCGAGCTTGGGCTTCAGGACGGACACCGCATAGAAGCAGACCACGCTGGCGATGGCGCCCAGCACGATCGCACCGAACGGACCCGAATTGCCCGCCGCCGGGGTGACCGCGACCAGCCCGGCGACGATGCCCGAGCAGAAGCCCAGCGCCGAACCCTTGTGGCCCGCAACCCGCTCGGCCAGCATCCAGACCAGGCCACCGGCGGCGGTCGCGACGAAGGTGTTGATCATCGCCAGACCCGCCGAGCCATTGGCCTCCAGCGCCGAACCGGCGTTGAAGCCGAACCAGCCCACCCAGAGCAGGCCGGTGCCCACGCCCGTCAGCGTCAGCGAGTGCGGCGGCATCGGGGTCGTCGGATAGCCCATGCGCTTGCCCAGGATGAGTGCTGCGACCAGCGCCGAGACACCGGCGTTGATGTGCACCACGGTGCCGCCCGCGAAATCGAGCGCGCCCGCCTTGAAGAACAGGCCCGAGGACGCCCACACCATGTGCGCGATCGGGAAATAGACGATGGTCAGCCAAACCGCGGTGAAGGCCATGACCGCCGAAAACTTCATCCGCTCGACGACCGAACCCAGCACCAACGCGGCGGTAATCGCGGCGAAGGTCATCTGGAAACAGATGAAGACATATTCGGGAATCTCGACGCCCGCGGTGAAGGTCGCCGCCTGGCTGGCGGGCGTGACGCCCTTCAGGAACGCCTTGCCCAGCCCGGAGATGAAGTTGGACGCGCCCCCCGACACGTCCGGCCCGAAGGCCAGGCTATAGCCGTACATCACCCAGATCAGCATCGCGAGGCACGCGGCCGCACCGATCTGCGTCATGGTGGACAGCATGTTCTTCGCGCGGGTCAGGCCGCCATAGAACAGCGCCAGGCCCGGCAGGATCATCATCATGACCAGCACGGTCGAGGTGAGCATCCAGGCGGTGTCGCCCTTGTTCACCGTCGCGGCGGGCGCGGCGGTGGCGGGCGACTGGAGCGCGGCGGCATCCTGCGCCCAGGCGGGTAGCGCGACGAACAGCGCCAGGCCCAGGCCCGCCGCACCGCTCGCCATCTTGGTGATGTGCTTCATCGAAATCCCCCCTTGCTCAGAGCGCCGATTCATCGGTCTCGCCGGTGCGGATCCGCACGGCCTGGCCGACATCGAGCATGAAGATCTTGCCGTCGCCGATCGCGCCGGTGTTGGCGGCGGACTGGATCGATTCGACGACGCGGTCGGCGATCTCGGACGCGCAGACGACCTCGATCTTGATCTTGGGCACCATGTTGGTGCTGTATTCGGCCCCACGATAGATCTCGGTCTGGCCCTTCTGCCGCCCGAACCCCTTCACCTCGGTGACCGTCATACCCGCCACGCCGAGCGTGGTGAGCGCTTCGCGCACCTCGTCCAGCTTGAACGGCTTGATGATAGCGATGATCAGCTTCACCTACGCCCCCTTTGCGATACTCGGGGAAAAGCATCGCAAGGGGTGTGCCAGTTTACGTTTTTGTGAATTTTACGGGGTTAGGATGGTGCGGCGCGGCATGAGTCACGCGGCACTCTGCATCAATTTTTGGGCATTCGGGCGGATATGCCCAATTTTCGGGCAAACCTCTTTCCTCCCCTGCAAGGGGAGGTGGCAGCACGCTGTGCTGACGGAGGGGGCGTGCCGCACCGGACGTCCTTTGCGGCCGCTCCCCTCCACCACCGCTTCGCGGCGGTCCCCCTCCCCGTGCCGGGGAGGATTTTTACGCCGCCAGCGCGGTGCCGCCGACGGTCAGCCCTTCGACCAGCAGCGTCGGCTGACCCACACCGGCAGGTACGCTCTGCCCGCCCTTGCCGCACACGCCGATGCCCTCGTCGAGCGCGAAGTCGTTGCCGATCCCCGTCACCTTGGTCAGCACGCTCGGCCCGTCGCCGATCAGCGTCGCGCCCTTGATCGGCGCGCCCAGCTTGCCGTTCTCGATCCGATAGGCCTCGGTGCAGGAGAAGACGAACTTGCCTGACACGATGTCGACCTGCCCGCCACCGAACGACTTGGCGAAGATGCCGTTCTTGACCCGCGACAACAGCTCGGCGGGATCGTCCTGACCGCCCTTCATGAAGGTGTTGGTCATGCGCGGCATCGGCGCATGGGCGAAGCTCTCGCGGCGGCCATTGCCGGTCGGCGCGACGCCCATCAGCCGCGCGTTCAAACGGTCCTGCATATAGCCCTTGAGGATACCATCCTCGATCAGCACGACCTCGCGCGTCGGCGTGCCTTCGTCGTCGATCGACAGCGAACCGCGCCGGTCGGCCAGGCTGCCGTCATCGACCACCGTGACGCCGGGCGCTGCGACCCGCTCGCCGATGCGGCCCGAAAAGGCCGAGGTACCCTTGCGGTTGAAGTCCCCCTCAAGCCCGTGACCGATCGCCTCGTGCAGCAGCACGCCCGGCCAGCCCGGCCCCAGCAGCACGGTCATCTCGCCCGCAGGGGCCGCCACCGAGTCGAGATTGACCAGCGCCTGTTGGAGCGCGACGTCGATGCCACGCTCCCACGTCTCGCGCGCGACCAGCCGGTCGTAGAGGTAACGCCCACCGATGCCGAAGCTGCCCGTCTCGCGCCGCCCATTCTGCTCGACCACGATCGAGATGTTCAGCCGGACGAGCGGGCGGACATCGGTGGCGACGAAGCCGTCGGCGCGGACGATCTCGACCACGCTCCAGCTACCCGACAGGCCGACCGACACCTGCACCACGCGCGGATCGCGCGCACGGGCGGCGGCGTCGATCGTCTGGCAGAGCGACACCTTCTCGGCAAAGGGGATCAGGTCGAGCGGATCGGTCGCGGTGTAGAGATGCCGGTTCGTCCCCTGCGGCGGCGGCGCGGCGGCGCCCTTGGCCGGGTCGATCAGCGCCATTGTCTGCGCGGCGCGCTGGATCGCCGCCTCGGACAATTCGTTGGCGTGCGCAAAGGCGGTCATCTCGCCCGACACCGCGCGCAGGCCGAAGCCCGAATGCGTGTCGTAGCTGGCCGTCTTCAGCCGCCCATCGTCGAAGCCGAATGCCTCGGAACGCTTATACTGCAGATACAGCTCGCCATCATCGGCGCGCGACAGGGCGCTGGCGGTCAGGCGCAACGCGGCGTCGGGGTCCAGCGTATCGCGGTAGAGGAACGAGCGGGGGTCGGTGGCGGTCATTCAAGGGATATAGAGCATCCCTCACCGCTTTAAAACTATGGCGCCTCGCCACTCTTCTCCCCTCCCGCAGGCGGGAGGGGTCGGGGGAGGGCATGGAGTCTCACCGAGACCATCGCCTGTGGCCTGCCCTCCCCCATCCCCTCCCGTTTACGGGAGGGGCGTGAATCTCATTTAGCGGCCAGCACCATCGCCATGGTCGTGCAGCTGCGCCTGATCCGCACCATCCGCCGGGCCGCCGATCAATACGAAGCGGCGATCGCAGTATCCGCAATCGACATAGCCGGTCTCGTCGATCTGCAACCACACGCGCGGATGGCCGAGCGCAGCGCCGCCGGGAATGTCGGTGGCGCCGTCGCAGGCGACGCGGGTCTGGGTGACGCGGGTGGTTTCGGGCGGCGGCAACATAGACTCGCGCGATAGCAAGGCGCGTAGCCCTGCGCAATTCCCGAAAACCGGCTTGGCCTGTCCCCTTCGCGGGCCTATCTCGGGGTCCATGACCGCCAGCACCGAAGCCGCCATCTCGATCCGGGGTATCGCCAAGACCTATCAGGGCGGCAAGCGCGCGCTCGACGGAGTGAGTTTCGACGTACCGCGGGGGCAGATTTTCGGCCTGCTGGGGCCGAACGGCGCGGGCAAGTCGACGCTCATCAACATCCTGGCCGGGCTGGTGATGAAGACCGAGGGCTCGGCGTCGATCTGGGGCTTCGACATCGACCAGCATCCGCGCAATGCCAAGGCGTCGATCGGCATCGTCAACCAGGAGATCCTGTTCGACCCCTTCTTCACGCCGCTGGAGACTCTGGAGATCCAGGGCGGCCTCTATGGCGTGCCCAAGGCGCAGCGGCGTTCGATGGAGCTGCTGCGCGCGGTGCATCTGGAGGACAAGGCGAACGCCTATTCGCGCACCCTGTCGGGCGGCATGAAGCGCCGCCTGATGGTCGCCAAGGCGATGGTCCATTCGCCGCCCGTGCTGGTGCTCGACGAGCCGACCGCGGGCGTCGATATCGAGCTTCGCCAGCAGCTCTGGGCCTATGTCCGCCAGTTGAACGAACAGGGCGTCACGGTGGTACTGACGACGCACTATCTGGAGGAAGCCGAGGAGCTGTGCGACCGGATCGCGATCATCAACCATGGTCGCCTGGTCGCCAATGAGCCGACCCGCGAACTGGTCGGCAAGGCGCAGGAAAAGATCGTCGCGGTGACCGTCGACCGTGACGTCGCGGCGGTGCCCGACCATGCCAGCTTCGGCAAGATCGTCCTGAAGGGCACGCGCACGCTGGAAATCACCTATGCCAAGGACAGGGTGAATGCCGGCCAGGTGCTCGCGGCGGTCCAGGCGGACGGATACGGGATCGTCGACGTCTCGACCAAGGAAGCCGATCTGGAGGACGTGTTCCTGTCGCTGACGCGGAGTGCATGATCTGATTTCCTCCCCTGCAAGGGGAGGTGGCAGGGCGAAGCCCTGACGGAGGGGTGTCCCGCTCTCGATAGGGTGACACCCCTCCGACGCGCGGTGCGCGCCACCTCCCCTTGCAGGGGAGGAATATTCTTTAGCTCATCCCGCCCGCGCCAGATCAGGGAAGCCCGCCCGGAAGCCCGCGACCTTGGGCTTGTCCCAGCGCACGATATAGGGGTGCATCGGGTTGCGGTCGTAGAAGTCCTGATGCTCGGCCTCGGCCGGGAAGAAGCTGCCCTGCTCGATCCGGGTGGTGATGGGCTTGGGAAAGGCATGGGCGCGGGTCAGCTGGGCGATATAGTCGCGCGCCACCTTGGCCTGTTCGGGCGACTGCGCGAAGATCGCCGAGCGATAGCTGGGGCCGCGATCGGGCCCCTGGCCGCCAACCTGGGTCGGGTCGTGCGCGATCGCGAAATAGACACGCAGCAACGTGGCGTAGGACACGTTCGCAGGATCATAGGTGATGCGGATCGCCTCGGCATGGCCGGTTCGCTCGGTCGAGACGGCGGCGTAATTCGCATCCTCGCGGCGACCGCCCGCATAACCCGCCGTCACCGAGCGCACGCCCTTCACCCGCTGAAACACCGCTTCCATGCCCCAGAAACAGCCGCCAGCGAGCACGGCCACCTGAGGGCGGGGCGTCGCGGGTACATCGACCGTCGCCCTGGGCAACGGCACGGCGCGCTCGGCGCTGGCGGGAAGCGAGGACAAGGCGACCGCTCCGAATGCGGTCGCGGCCAGGGCGATGCAGAGGGTGTTACGCATCGTTGGGATATGGGGTGTTTTTGGAGTTCGGCTAGGGGCGAATGCTGAAGCGTGGGCTTCGACTTCGACGCTGCGCGCCGAAGTTTATCCTGAGCGGCTGACTTGCCAGCCAGCCGAAGGGCTCAGCCTGAACGGCTGCTTTTGAAAGCCTTTCCTCCCTCCGCTCCGTTCCGCCTGAGCGAAGTCGAAGGCCACGGGAATCACCCCGCCGAACCGCCCCTTAGCGAACCGCCTCGACCGGCGCCGAACCGTAACGGCTGGGCGCTTCGGCCGGGTGAAGGACCACGAGGCCCAGGGCGCCAAGCGCAAATCCGCCGGCGAACTGCCATACGAAGCTGGACTTGAGGAGGGCACGCATCGTTCACTTCACCTGTCTTAGCGGGTCGCTCCCCGGTCGGGTCAGCGATCATCCGGGCGCCATCTGGTCGATCGGCGCCGTTCCGACAATGGCGTTTATAGAAACGCTGCATTAACGGCACGTGGACGTGTCGTTCATGCCACAGTTAAGCCATATTGCTGCGGCGCATATAAGCCCATGAAAAAGCCAGTCGATCCGGTATCTTGGCCGGATCGACTGGCTTTCACGCCGTAGCAGCGGCCCATTATTTCAGGGCGGCGCAGGCCGTCTGGATGCGCGTGCACGCCTCGCGCAGCAGCGCGTCGGAGGTCGCATAGCTGATTCGCATCGCGGGCGAGAGGCCGAAGGCCGCACCCTGCACCGCCGCGACCTTGGCGTCGTCGAGCAGATAGCCGACAAAGGCCTCGTCGCTGTCGATCAGGCGGCCAGACGGCGTGGTCTTGCCGATCAGCGGTGCAAACGACGGATAGACATAGAAGGCGCCCTCCGGCGTCGGGCAGGTCATGCCGTCGATCTCGTTCAGCATCGACACCACCATGTCGCGCCGCGCCTGGAAGGCCTGGTTCCGCTCCGCCAGGAAGCTCTGGTCGCCGGTCAGCGCGGCGGTCGCCGCCGCCTGCGCCACCGAACAGGGGTTGGACGTCGACTGCGACTGGAGCTTGGCGATCGCCTTGATGAGCCAGGGCGCGCCGCCCGCATAGCCGATGCGCCAGCCGGTCATCGCATAGGCCTTGGAACAGCCGTTCACGGTCAGCGTACGCTCGTACAGCTCGGGGCAGACCTGCGCGATGGTGGCGAAGCGGAAGCCGTCATAGACGATATGCTCATACATATCGTCGGCGAAGACCCAGACATGCGGATGGCGCAGGATCACCTCGCCCAGCGCCTTCAGCTCGTCGGCGGTATAGCCCGCGCCCGTCGGATTGGACGGCGAGTTCAGGATGACCCACTTGGTCTTGGGCGTGATCGCCGCGTCGAGCGCCTCCGGGGTCAGCTTATAGCCCTGTTCCGGCCCGGCCTTCACGATCACCGGCACGCCGCCCGCGAACTGGACGACGTCCGGGTAGCTGACCCAGTAGGGCGCGGGGATCACGACCTCGTCCCCTGCGTCGATCGTCGCGACCATCGCGTTGAACAGGGTGTGCTTGCCGCCGACATTCACGCTGATCTGATCGGCCTTGTAGGTCAGGCCGTTGTCGCGCGCGAACTTTTGCGCGATCGCCGCCTTCAGCTCGGGCGTGCCGTCGACATTGGTATATTTGGTCTTGCCGTCGCGGATCGCCTGGATCGCGGCCTCTTTCACGAAGTCCGGCGTGTCGAAATCGGGCTCACCCGCCCCCAGCCCGATCACGTCGACACCGGCGCGCTTCAGTTCCATCACGCGGCTGGTGATGGCGAGCGTGGGGGACGGGCTGATACGGCCGAGCGCGGCGGAGGGCTGCATGAAACGGAACCTTTGCGACAGGAGATTGCGGGCGCGCCTTAGCCCGCCATCCCCTCAATCCGCAACCATCTCCGCACGAAACAATCCGCGAAGCGCGTTGCCAAGCAAGAATCCGTCCCGAAGATCGGCCCGGGTGAGTTTTCCTTCGATCGCCCGCCCCGCCTCGATCAAATGGCCGCGCAGCACGCCGGGCAGCAGCCCCAGCGCCAGCGGCGGCGTCACCAGGACATCCCCGCGCGGCACGAACAGCGAGGTATAGCTGCCCTCGGTCAGCAGGCCGTCGGGGGTTTCGAACACCACCTCGCCGGTCTCCGCGGCATGGCGCGCGGCATCGTAAAAGCCGCGTGCGCTGGTTTTGTGCCGCAGCCGCAGGTCGAGCGGCGCGACGGGCAGCGGCACGACCCGCACCGGCATCACGCCGTCGAAGCGCGCGGGCGCGAGGCCGACCTCGACCACCAATGCGCCGCTGCGCGCGAGCAGCAGCCGGACGCGCCGCGCATCGCGCAGACGGAAGGTCGCCGCCTGCAACTCGTTACGCGCATCATGCCGGTTGAAGGTGAAGCCCAGCGCACCGGCACTCGCCTTCATCCGCGCCAGATGTGCTTCCAGATGCTGGATGCCCTCGATCGGGTCGAAGGCCATGGTCTCGATCAGGTCGAAATCGGGACGCCCCCCGGCTAGGAATGCCGCCTTGGCCAGACACTCGTCCCATTCGTCCGCCGCCACCGAGTCGGCGACCACGCCCGAGCCGATACCCAGCGTCGCGTGGGCAGCGCCTTCGGGCCAGACGAGCGTGCGGATCGCGACGTTGAACATTGCATCGCCATTCGCGTCGAGCCGCCCGATCGCGCCGGTATAAAGGCCGCGCGGCGAATCCTCGATCTCGGTGATCGCCTGCATCGCGCGGATCTTGGGCGCGCCGGTGATCGACCCGCAGGGGAAGATCGCCGCCAGCACGTCCAGCGCATCGCGCCCCTCGGCCAGGTCGGCGGTGACGGTCGACACCATCTGATGCACCGTCGGATAGGGTTCGACCGCGAACAACTCGGGGACCGCGACGCTGCCTGCCCGCGCGACCCGCGACAGGTCGTTGCGCATCAGGTCGACGATCATCAGATTTTCGGCGCGCTGCTTGGGATCGTCGTGCAGGGCTTTTGCCGCACGCGCATCGGCGGCGGGATCGTCCTCGCGCCGCGCGGTGCCCTTCATCGGCCGAGCGGTCAGTTTCCCCCCGTCCAGCGCAAAGAACAGCTCGGGCGACAGCGACAAGATCGTCGCGTCCCCGGTCGCGACCACCGCGCCCCAGCCCGCCCGTGACCGGGCGCGCAGGCCCGCATACAGCGCCAGCGGATCGCCCAGCACCGGCGCGGTCGCGCGAAAGGTCTGGTTGACCTGATACAGGTCGCCCGCCGCGATCAGTGCCTGGACCGCCGCGAACTGCTCGGCATGGCGAGTGGCGTCCAGCTCGGGCACCATATCGCCGATCCAGCCGCCCGCCGGATCGGGGAGCAGCGCGTCGGGATCGACGGTCTCATACCCCTCGAACAGGCCGAACCACAAAAGCGGGCCATCGATCGCGTGGGCGATCGCGCGGGCACGCATGCCCGGCTCGAACGCCGCACCCGCCTCATAGGCCAGATATCCGACCGCCTCGAGCCCGCGTCCCCTGGCGGCACGCAAGGCATCGAGCGCCGCCGGAACCTCGTCGATCCGCTGCGCGGTGACGATGCCGACCGGCCGTGTGTAGAGACGCGCTGCCGCTCCCCCGTCACGGGCATCGTCGAGCAGGACGAAAGGAGGGATGGGCCGTGACATGGAATGACGATCCATGCACGGCGCGTGGGGCCACATGCAAGTATCGATTGGCCCCGGCCGTCACAGCCCTTATCGCCGGGTCATGACGACTGCCTCTCAAAACCCTCCGCTGCGCGCCGCCATCGTGCCCGTCACCCCGCTCCAGCAGAATTGCTCGATCGTGTGGTGCACCGCGACGATGAAGGCCGCGGTGGTCGATCCGGGCGGCGACCTGCCGCGCATCCATGACGCCATCGCCAAGACCGGCGTGACGGTCGAGAAGATCCTGCTGACCCATGGCCATATCGATCATGCGGGCGGGGCCAAGGCGCTGGCCGATGCCTTGTCGGTGCCGGTCGAGGGGCCGCAGGAAGAGGATCGTTTCTGGCTGGCGCGGCTGGATGAAGACGGTCAGGCCTATGGTATTCCGGCGCAGGTGCTGGAGCCGACGCGCTGGCTGTCCGAAGGCGACACGGTGACGATCGGCGATCTGACCCTGGATGTGTACGAGACGCCGGGCCATACGCGCGGCCATGTCATCTTCCACCACGCGCCGTCGCACTTCGCGCTGGTCGGCGACGTGCTGTTCCAGGGCTCGGTCGGGCGCTCCGACCTGCCGGGCGGGGATCACGACACGCTGATCCGCTCGATCGTCGAGAAGCTGTGGCCGCTGGGGAACGAGACCGCCTTCATTCCGGGGCACGGCCAGCCCAGCACCTTCGGGCATGAACGCCAGAGCAATGCGTTCGTGGCGGATCGGGTTCTGGGTTTGGGGTGAGCGTTTTGCGTGGGCTTCGACTTCGCTCAGCCTGAACGGCATTTGAGGGCAAGCTCCTTTCCCTCCCTCCGTTCAGCCTGGGCGCAGTCGAAGGCCAAGGGATTACCGTCGTTCCGCAGCACTCTCGCTGCGAATCGCCTTGAACTCCGAACCCGCACGCCACTCCGGCCAATCGCGTCCATCGGCCAGATCGCGCCCGATTCTGTACAGCAGCCCAACATCCGCCGCCGCCCCGCGCAAATCCCACCTCGCGTCCCACGCGTCGCAGGTCTGGTGGTAACAGCGCATATAGTCGTCCAGCCACTTCTGCCCCGCCGGACGCCCGCCCGCGACCAGATCGGGCGCGCCGCTGATCGCCATCAGCAGCAGCGTCGGCACGCCGCGCCGCGCGACCGAGAAGTGATCGGCACGATAGAAGAGCCCCCGCTCGGGCAGCGCTTCCGGCGTCACCGTGCGGCCCTGCGCGGCGGCGACGGCCTTCAGCCGGTCTTCCAGATCGTTCTGCCCGTCACCGACCAGCATCACGTCCCTGGCCGGTCCCGCCGTCTGGAGGATGTCGAGCGTCAGATTCGCGACCGTCTTGGCCAGCGGATAGACCGGCTTCACCGCATAGGTCTCCGACCCCAGCAGCCCGCGCTCCTCGCCGGTCCATAGCGCGAAGACCAGGCTGCGGTCGGTCTGCGGCGCCGCCTTGAACGCGCGCGCCAGTTCCAGCACGCCCGCGACGCCCAGCGCATCGTCATTGGCGCCAGGGCGGATCACCCGGCCCTGCGAATCGGGCGCACCCTTGCCATAGGCATCCCAATGCGCGCCAAACATCACGACCTCATCGGGGTGAGTCTTGCCCGGCAGCTTGGCCAGCACGTTGCGGCTCTCGGCGCGCACCGTCTTCACCGGCAGGTCGGCGGAGAAGGCCTGCCCCTTCAATTCCACCGGCCGGAAATCGGCGCGACGCGC
This sequence comes from Candidatus Sphingomonas excrementigallinarum, assembly GCA_019112965.1. Lineage (GTDB taxonomy): Bacteria > Pseudomonadota > Alphaproteobacteria > Sphingomonadales > Sphingomonadaceae > Sphingomonas > Sphingomonas excrementigallinarum. The sequence goes on from DXIH01000128.1 coordinate 11,354, forward strand.
GGCCTTGCGCTGTTCGCCCAGGTCCAGCCCGGCGGCGGCGAACAGCTTGCTCGCCGCCTCACCCGACAGCCAGCCCTGGAGCAGCACCCGCGAGGTCGGATCGGCGCGGACGATATCGTAATTCTCGCCCGCCGGAGCCGTCACCGTCGCCCAGCCATAGCCAGCCCCCGGCGTGTCGTGGACGATCAGCGCGCCGATCGCGCCCTGCCGCGCGGCTTCCTCGAACTTATAGGTCCAGCGGCCATAATAGGTCATGCGCCGGTCGCCGAACTTGCCCTTGGCATCGTCGCCCGCCACCGCCTCGAAATCGGGATCGTTGACCAGGAAGACGGCGATCTTGCCCTTCAGGTCGACGCCCTTGAAGTCGTCCCAGCCGCGCTCGGGCGCGTGGACGCCGTAACCGACGAACACCATCGGCGCGTCCTTGATCGCCACCCGATCGACGGGCCGCACGGTCGAGACATAGACGCCCTGCCCCTGCACCAGCGGCATCGCGCCCGCCTGCATCATGCCCTGCCCGATCTGGGTGCGGATCAGCGGCACGGCTTGCGTCCATTGCCCGTTCGGGCCGCCGGGTTGCAGCCCCATCGCCTTGAACTGCGCCACCAGCCAGTCGACGGTCTTCGCCTCGCCCGGCGTGCCCGGAGCGCGGCCTTCAAAGGCATCGGAGGCCAGCGTCTTCACATCGGCGGACAGCCGCTGCGGCGAAATGGGGTCTGGCGCGGCGGCGGTCAGGGTCAGCGCCGCAAGACCGATCAGGGGCAGGCGAATCATCAGCGGTCGATCCTTACGACGGTGGTGGAAGGGCTTGGAACGGCCTGAGTCGCATAGACGATCCCGATTCCCCATCCCGCGAGCAACGCCAGGATGGCCCAGGTGCCGATCGCACCGCCCGCGCGACCGATATTCGGCGCGGGCCGCATCATGCCCCAGCCATGGCCGATCCGCGCGACGATGAAGGCGCCACCCAGCACCCACAGCCAGAAGGCCGATCCGCCGCCCAACTCGATCAACCCCATCAGGATCAGGATAAAGGGCGCATATTCGACGAAGTTCGCCTGGGCGCGCATTCCGGCCACGAGTCGCGAATCACCGCCGTCACCGATCATCACCTTGCCCCGGACCCGCCCGAGCACGATTCGCAAGGCGAGCCACAAATTGACGATGGCGGCCGCCGCCGCGATGCTGAGCGTAACCGGCAGGACCATAAATGCCGTCTTTCCTGTAAATTGCCTGATGCCGGGGAGTGCCATTTGGCGCCCATGCTTGCAACATCGGCAAAACTCGCTATAGGCGCGGGGCTTCGCGATGCGTCCGGCTGGGTGCTCACGCGGCCGGGTCGTCGATCCGGGCGCGCAATGGGTGCTGATCGTGGCGTATTCCACCCATTGTTCGATTGATAAGGTGCCGCAATGGCCGTCCCCAAGAGAAAGACTTCGCCCTCCAAGCGCGGCATGCGCCGTGGCCACGACTCGCTGACGGTCGCGGCATTCCAGGAATGCCCGAACTGCGGCGAGCTGAAGCGTCCGCACAACCTGTGCACCGCCTGCGGCCATTACAACGGCCGTGAGGTCGTGTCGGTCGAGGGCTGATCCCCTCTACCTTCACCTGAACGACCGTTAGAGGATACCCATGGCCGATAACGCCTGGATCGCCGTCGATGCGATGGGCGGCGACGACGGGCTGGCCGTGATGCTCGCCGGTGTTGCGCGCGCGCGACGCCGCTTTGAGGGCATGCGGTTCTTCCTGGTCGGGGACGAGGCTCAGATTGCGGAGGGGCTGAAGTCCCATCCCAATCTGTCCGCCGCGTCCGAAATCGTCCACGCGCCCGAGATCGTCGGTTCGAGCGAAAAGCCGAGCCAGGCGATCCGGCGTGCGCGCGTCACGTCGATGGGCATCGCCATCGACCTGGTGAAGCAGCGTCGCGCCGCCGCCATGGTGTCGTCCGGGAATACCGGCGCGCTGATGGCGATGGCCAAGCTGTCGCTTCGCACGCTTCCAGGCATAGACAGACCCGCCCTCGCGGCCCCGCTGCCGACGCTGGGCGACAATGACGTCGTCATGCTCGACCTCGGCGCCAATACCGAGTGCGATGCCCGCAACCTCGTCCAGTTCGCCGTCATGGGCGCGGCCTATGCCCGCGTCCTGCTCGAACTTGACAATCCGCGCGTCGCGCTGCTCAACATCGGGTCCGAGGATCAGAAGGGCACCGACGAGATTCGCGACGCCGCTGCCGTGCTGCGTGGTCAGAATCACCTGCCCTTGAACTTCACCGGCTTTATCGAGGGCAACCAGCTGGCCCGTGGTGAGGTCGATGTGATCGTGTGCGACGGCTTTGCCGGGAACATCGCGCTCAAGACCGCCGAGGGCACGGCGCGTTTCGTCGGCGACCTGCTGAAGCGTGCCTTCCGCTCCTCGACCCGCTCGAAGATCGGCTTCCTGATCTCGCGCCCGGCCACCCAGCTGCTGCGCGACCATCTCGACCCCAACAACCACAATGGCGCGGTATTCCTGGGCCTGAACGGTGTGGTGGTGAAAAGCCATGGCAGCGCCAACGAACTGGGCGTCGCCACCGCGATCGGCAATGCGGCCAAGATGGTGCGCGCCGACCTGACCCGGCGTATCGCCGAGGATCTCCTGAATTTCGAGGACGCCGCATGATTCGTTCGATCGTCACGGGTACGGGTTCGGCACTTCCAACCCGGCGGGTGTCGAACGAAGAACTGGCGAGGCAAGTCGACACCTCCGACGAGTGGATCGTCGAGCGAACCGGCATCCGCTTCCGCCATATCGCGGGCCCCGAGGAGACGACCGCGACGCTGGCCGCCGACGCCGCCAAGGCCGCGATCGCCGCCGCCGGGCTGTCGGCGCAGGATATCGACCTGATCGTGCTGGCCACCGCCACCCCGGACCAGACCTTTCCGGCGACCGCCACCAAGGTCCAGGCGATGCTGGGCATCAACGACTGCGTCGCGTTCGACGTCGCCGCCGTCTGCTCGGGCTTTCTCTATGCCGTGCAGGTCGCCGATGCGATGCTGCGCTCGGGCGTACAGCGCCGTGCGCTGGTGATTGGTGCGGAGACCTTCAGCCGCATCCTCGACTGGGAGGATCGCACCACCTGCGTCCTGTTCGGCGACGGTGCGGGTGCGATGGTGCTCGAAGCGCGCGCAAGCGATGACGCGGGCGGGCGCGGTATCCTGGCGACCAAGCTCCACGCCGATGGCCGCCATAACGGCCTGCTCTATGTCGATGGCGGCGTGTCGACCACTGGCACGGTCGGCAAGCTGCGCATGAAGGGCCGCGAAGTCTTCCGTCACGCCGTCGTCAACCTGGCGCAGGTGATGGAGGAAACGCTGGGCCTGGCGGGCCTGAGCGCGGCCGATGTCGACTGGGTCGTGCCGCACCAGGCCAATGCCCGCATCCTCGATGCCACCGCGCGCAAGCTGAACCTTCCGGCCGAGAAGGTGGTCGTCACCGTCGACCGCCATGCCAATACCTCGGCGGCCTCGGTTCCCCTCGCGCTCGACACCGCCGTGCGGGACGGTCGCATCAAGCAGGACGACATCATCGTCCTGGAAGCGATGGGCGGCGGCTTTACCTGGGGCGCCGCGGTGATCCGATTCTGAGCAATCGTTTTACATTAACCGAGATAAATCCCTTTCGGTCCAATCGATCCGTATGATACGCGCTTACAACGACGCCGTTATCACGACACCATTGGGGGATGGATAATGACCAACGCTGGATCTTTGACCCGTGCCGACCTGGCCGAATCGCTGCATCATGAAGTGGGACTGTCCCGCTCCGATTCGGCCGAAGTGGTCGAGCAGATTCTCATCGAGATGTGCGAGGCACTGTCGCGCGGCGAGAACGTCAAGATTTCCGGGTTCGGAACCTTCGTGCTGCGTGACAAGGGCGAGCGGATCGGCCGCAACCCCAAGACCGGGGTGGAGGTGCCGATCGCACCGCGCCGCGTGCTGACCTTCCGCGCCAGCCAAATGATGCGCGATCGCATTGTCGCGGCGGGATAGACCCGAACGGCCCCTGGACGGCGGCAAGGCCGATGGTGCGCTGCGCACCATCGGGGAAGTGTCGCGCGAGACCGGCGTGGCCCAGCATGTCCTGCGCTATTGGGAAGGGCGCTTCCCGCAGCTGAAACCCGTCCAGCGGGCCGGAAATCGCCGCTATTACCGGCCCGAGGACATGGCGCTGATCCGACGCATTGACCAACTGCTCAACCAGCAGGGCTATACGATGCGCGGCGTGCAGCAGCTTCTGGAAGCCGAGTCGCGGGGGAAGGACGATCCCGCCGCGATCCTGAGCGCCATTCGTGATTCGCTGGCCGAGGGGCTGGCCTGGGACGACCGGGCCGAGCGGTAGGGTTTGTGGGCGTGGCCTTCGACTTCGCTCAGGCTGAACGGAATTTAGGGCTATGGTCCACTCCAAACAGCCGTTCAGCCTGAGCGAAGCCGAAGGCCACGCCCCAACGCCCGCCAAACCTACGCAGGCTGAACCACGTCACCCAACAGCAAATCCCGGCACGCCCGGTTATAGGCGTGCGCCTTCCACCAGAACCAGCCGCCATTGCCGACGCCCCAGGCCGCCACGCCCAGCGCCGCCCAGGGCAGTCCGCGCGCCGCACGGCCGCCGCGTGCCGCCACCCGGCCCGCCGCCAGACCGCCCTTGCCGATCTTGCGCGCCGTCTTGGCCAGCCGCCCGGCCGCCTTGGCCTGCGACAACAGCCCCGCACCGCCGCGCAGATCGCTGAACAGCGCGGCGGGGCCGACAAAGCCCTTGAGCTTGCCGACGATCTCCTGCGCCTCGATCGCCATGCCGGGCTCCAGCTGGCGACGCTGCGCGCCGGTCAGGCCATAGGCATCGCCGATCGCGTCGATCGTCTCGGCCAGGCTCTCGGTGCCGATGGTCAGCGCCTTGGCCCCGGCCTTCAGCGCGCGGCGGCGAATCAGCTTCTCATTGGCCTCGAAGGTCGCTTCGATCGTCGCGCGGTCCATGGCAAATCCCTGTTCGTTCATGGCTCCATGAAGCCGCGAAACGGCTCCTCGGTTCCGTCTCAGCGCTCGCGCGTCGCGAGGAAACGGACCTTGGGATAGCGGTCGGCGACATAGCCGACCTCCCAGGCGCTCTTGGCCAAGAAGACGGGGTTGTCGTCGCGGTCCTTGGCCATCGCCGAACGGTTCAGGTCCATGAACGCCTTCAAGTCGGCGGGATCGTCCGCCGCGATCCACCGTGCGGTGTCGAATGGCGCAGGCTCCAGCCCGGCCGCGACCTTATATTCCGCATCCAGCCGCGACAGCAGCACGTCGAGCTGGAGCTGCCCGACGACGCCGATGATCCAGTTCGACCCGATCTCGGGATAGAAGACCTGGGTCACACCCTCCTCGGCCATGTCGTCCAGCGCCTTGCGCAGCTGCTTGGTCTTGGTCGGGTCCTTCAGCGCGACGCGGCGCAGGATTTCGGGCGCAAAATTGGGCAGGCCGGTGAAGCGGACGTCCGCCCGCTCCGACAGCGTATCGCCGACGCGCAGCGTGCCGTGGTTGGGGATGCCGATGATGTCGCCCGGAAACGCCTCGTCCGCGACTTCGCGGTTCTGCGCGAAGAACAGGATGGGCGAGTGGACCGCGATCGGCTTGCCATGGCCCGTCGGGGTCAGCTTCATGCCGCGCTTGAACGTGCCCGAGCACAGCCGCATGAATGCGATCCGGTCGCGGTGCTGCGGGTCCATGTTCGCCTGCACCTTGAATACGAAGCCGGTGACTTCCTTATTCTCCGGCGCGACGGGCGCGGGCTCGGCAGGCTGCGGGCGCGGGGGCGGCGCGTGGCGGCTAAGCGCGTCGATCAGCTCGGCGACGCCGAAATCCTTCAGCGCCGAGCCGAAATAGACCGGCGTCAGGTCGCCGTTGCGATAGGCCTCCCCGTCGAACTGGGCGTACCCCGCCTGCGCCAGCTCCACCTCTTCAGTGATGTCGGCGGGCAGAATCGGCGCATCGTCCACCTTGCCCAGAAAGGCGCGGCTGTCGCCCTCGGGACGGCTGACCTTGCCGGTGGTCAGGTCGAGGATGCCCTCGAACAACGCGCCCATGCCGACCGGCCAGCTCATCGGTGCCACGTCGAGCGCCAGGATGTCGGCAATTTCGTCGAGCAGTTCGAAGGGCGGGCGTCCCTCGCGATCGACCTTGTTGACGAAGGTGATGATCGGCACCGAGCGCAGGCGGCAGACCTCGAACAGCTTGCGCGTCTGCGCCTCGATACCGCGCGCCGCGTCGATGACCATCACGGCCGAGTCAACCGCGGTCAGCGTGCGATACGTGTCCTCCGAGAAATCCTCGTGGCCCGGCGTATCGAGCAGGTTGAAGGTCACGCCGTCCTTCTCGAACGTCATCACCGAGGAGGTGACCGAAATGCCGCGCTGCTGCTCGATCTTCATCCAGTCCGAG
>DXIH01000129.1 GCA_019112965.1 Candidatus Sphingomonas excrementigallinarum
GCCCTGCGCATCGCGCTCGTCCAGGTGCTGGCGCTGGGCACGCCGCCGCACGCCGCGATCTCGACCGTCTTGCCGCTGGTCGATGGCGGCCCGCGCAAGCTGGTCCACGGCGTCTTCAGCACCATCATCAAGAGCGGCGTGCTGCTCCCCGAAATCCCCGCACTGCCCGACGCCACCGAGGCGCGCTGGGAGGAGAATTGGGGCGAGGAGATGGTCGAAGCCGCCGCCCATGCCATCGCCGCGCCGCCGCCGCTCGACCTGACGCTGGCCGATCCCGCCGCGACTGCGCAGTGGGCGGAGACACTGGGCGGGGTCAGCCTGCTGCCCGGTCATGTCCGCCTGCCCTCGGGCCATTCGGTCATGGAATTGCAGGGCTTTGACGGGGGGGCCTGGTGGGTGCAGGACCTCGCCGCCTCGATCCCCGCGCGTCTGCTGGGGCCGGGCCGGGGCCATGTGCTCGACCTGTGCGCCGCGCCGGGAGGCAAGACGCTGCAACTCGCCGCCGCCGGCTGGACCGTCACCGCGATCGACCAGTCCGAGTCGCGGCTGGCGCGCCTCAGCGAAAATCTGGAGCGCACCCACCAGTCGGCGGAGGTCGTCACCGCCGACCTGCGCGAATGGGCCCCGAGCGAGCAGGCCGACGCGATCCTGGTCGACGCGCCGTGCAGCGCCAGCGGCATCTTCCGTCGCCACCCCGACGTCCTCTACCGCGTCCGTCCCGCGATCATCGCCGAGATGGCGGCGCTTCAGCGCGTGATCCTGGCCCGCGCCGCCGACTGGCTGAAGCCGGGCGGGACCATGGTCTATGCCACCTGCTCGCTGGAGCCCGAGGAGGGCGAGGCGCAGATCGCGGCCTTCCTGGAGGCGCGGCCCGATTATGCGCTGGTTCCGATCACCGGCGACTGGCCGGGCATCACCGACAAGGGCACGATCCGCACCCTGCCGACGATGCTCGCAAAAGAGGGGCGTCTTGACGGATTCTTCATCGCGATGTTGCAACGCAAAGGCTGACTTGGGCGCGATATGCAGGTACAGGTGAAAACCATGCTTCCTGTGCGTATCGCTCCCTCCATCCTTTCCGCCGATTTCGCCAAGCTGGGCGAAGAAGTCCGGGCCATCGACGCTGCGGGCGCCGACTGGATTCATATCGATGTGATGGACGGGCATTTCGTGCCCAACATCACCATCGGCCCGGCGGTGGTGAAGGCGCTGCGCCCGCACACGACCAAGCCGTTCGACGTGCATCTGATGATCTCGCCGATCGACGCCTATCTCGACGCCTTTGCCGAGGCGGGCGCGGACACGATCACCGTCCACCCGGAGGCGGGGCCGCACATCCATCGTACGATCCAGCATATCAAGGGGCTGGGCAAGCGGGCAGGTGTCGTCCTGAACCCCGCCACGCCCGCCAAGATGCTCGACTATCTGATCGACATGGTCGACCTGGTCCTGGTGATGAGCGTCAACCCCGGCTTCGGCGGGCAGAGCTTCATCGAGAGCCAGCTCAAGAAGATTTCCGCGATCCGCAAGATGATCGAGCATTCGGGCCGGGCTATCGACCTGGAGGTCGATGGCGGCGTCGATCCGGCCTGGGCGAAGCGCTGTATCGAGGCGGGGGCCGATGCGCTGGTCGCGGGCACCGCCGCGTTCCGGGGTGGCCCTGAGCATTACGCCGCCAATATCGCCGCGCTGCGCGGCTGAGCGGGCATTTGACCGAAATGCGCGATCGCATGGGGGCCGAAGAGGCCCGTATCGCCGCCGACAGCATCGAAGAGGGCAAACGCCTCGTCCGCGTCCAGACCGGCGGCCTGTCGCTCGCCGATCGGTTGAGCGAGCATCTCCACCGGCTGACCTGGCGCACGCCGCTCCATTCGCTGCGGCTGAAGGGGCGGCATCCGCTCAAGCTGATGGCGGTGCCCGATGACCCGATCCTGGGCGATATCGAGCGGGGCCATGCGCTGCTCGGCGGCGTGCTCGACTGGCGCGGCGAGGAGCGCGGGGTCGAATCGATCGACTTTGCTCGGCCCGACTGGTCGACCGGCTTTGCTGACCATCTGCACAGCTTCGCCTGGCTGCGCGACCTGTCGACGGTCGCGACGCGCGCCCAGGGTGCGCCGATCGCCGAATATCTGATGGGCCGCTGGCTCGACGCCTTTGCCGAGACGGTCGAGGCGACCGCGTGGCGGCCCGACCTGTGGGGGCGGCGCATCCTGTTCTGGACCGCGCATGCGCCGCTGATCCTGTCGTCCAACGACCTCGTCTATCGCTCGCGGGTGCTCAACACCATGGCGCGCGGCGCGCGGCATCTGGATCGCGGCGCGGACAAGGCGGCGCCCGGCGTCGCACGGATCGCCGCCTGGTGCGGGGTGATCGCGGCCGGGCTGTTGCTGGCGGGGGGCGAGCCGCGCCAGGCGTTCGGCGAGGCGGGGCTGACCCGCGCGCTCGACACCGGGCTGTTCGCCGATGGCGGCGTCATCGCGCGCAGCCCGGCGGTGCAGCTCGATGCGGTCATGCTGCTGACCATGATGCGCGAAGTCTATGACGCGCGCGGGCTGGCCTTTCCCGACCCGTTCCAGACGCGGTTGCAGCGGATGATCTCCGCGCTGCTCGGCGTGATGCACGGCGACCGCGCGCTGTCGAGTTGGCAGGGCTCCGGCCCCGAAACGCCCGAGAAGATCGCTGCCGTCATCGAGGCGTCGGGCGTGCGCACCCGGCCGCTGCGCCAGGCGGGCGACTGGGGCTATCAGCGACTGGCGGCCGCGCAGGCGGTGCTGGTCATGGACGCCGCGCCCCCGCCGATCGCGCGCGCGGTCGAGGGCGGCTGCGCCTCGACCCTGGCGTTCGAGTTTTCGGACGGTGCGCAGCGGATCGTCGTGAATTGCGGCGGCGCGCGCGCGACCGTGGCGCAGGTGCCCGCCAGCCTCGCCCATGGCCTGCGCACCACGGCGGCGCATTCGACGCTGACGCTGGGCGACAGCAACTCGACCGCGATCCATGCCGACGGCACGCTGGGCCGCGGAGTCGCCGCGGTGGAGCTGAGCCGCCAGGAATCGGACGCCGCCAGCCGGATCGAGGCGAGCCATGACGGCTATGTCCGCCGCTATGGCTTCACCCATCGTCGCCAGCTGCTGCTGACCGGTGACGGGCGCGAGCTGCGCGGCGAGGATGCACTGCTGCCCGAGGGGCGCAAGCGGCAGGCGGGCAGCACCGTCTTTGCCCTGCGCTTTCATTTGGGCGACGGGGTGGAGGCGATGGTGACCGCCGAGAGCGGCCAGGCGATCCTGCGCCTCGACGACGGCGCGCTGTGGCAGTTCCGCTGTCGCGGCGGCACGCTGGCGATCGAGGAGTCGCTGTGGATCGACGGCACCGGACGGCCGGTGGCGACGCAGCAGCTGGTCGTCACCGGCGAGACGCCCGCGGGCGGCGCGCATGTCAGCTGGGCGTTCAAAAGGGCGCTTTAAGAGGGGTTGTCCGCGCCTCCGCGCGAACAATTACATTCCTCCCCTGTAAGGGGAGGTGGCAGGGCGAAGCCCTGACGGAGGGGTGTGCCGCTCGGCGAGGAGAGCCTGCCCTCGCAACCTGTGATACCCCTCCACCATGCTGCGCATGGTCCCCCTCCCCTTGCAGGGGAGGAATGGCGCTTTTCCGAATCACATTTTGCGCTTCGGCGAATCGGAGTCTATCGGGGCCGCAAACTCTCCCCAGCATGTAGGACCCGCTGCCCGATGGCCGTTTCGCTCCCCACCGCTCCCTCCGTCGATCTGGTGCCGGTTCGCCGCGCGCTGCTGTCGGTGTCCGACAAGACCGGCGTCATCGACCTGGCCCGTGCGCTGGCCGAGCGCGGGGTCGACCTCGTCTCGACCGGCGGCACCGCCAAGGCGATCCGCGATGCAGGGCTGCCGGTGCGCGACATCTCCGAGGTCACCAACTTTCCCGAGATGATGGACGGCCGGGTCAAGACGCTGCACCCGATGGTCCATGGCGGCCTGCTCGCGGTGCGCGACGACCCCGCGCACGCCGCCGCGATGACCGAGCATGGCATCGGCGCGATCGACCTGGTTGTCGTCAACCTCTACCCCTTTCAGCAGACCGTCGCGAAGGGCGCGGAGCGGCCCGAGATCATCGAGAATATCGATATCGGCGGCCCGTCGATGGTGCGGTCTGCGGCCAAGAACCATGGCTATGTCTCGATCCTGACCGATCCGGCCGACTATGCCGACTTCCTCGCCGATCTGGCGGCGAATGACGGGGCCTCGACGCTGAAGACCCGCCAGCGCCTCGCCGCCAAGGCCTTTGCCGCCACCGCCGCCTACGATTCGGCGATCGCCCAGTGGTTCGCCTTTGCCGACCAGGGCGAGGCGTTTCCGGCGACCCTGCCGCTCGCCTTCACCAAGCATCCCGAAACGCTGCGTTACGGCGAGAACCCGCATCAGGTCGCCGCGCTCTATCTGCCGCAAAAGGGCGGTCAGGGCATCGCCCAGGCCGAGCAGCTGCAGGGCAAGGCGCTGAGCTACAACAACCTTAACGACGCGGACGCTGCACTGGAGCTGGTGTCGGAGTTCCTCGACGGCCCGCCGACCGTGGTGATCGTCAAGCACGCCAACCCCTGCGGTGTGGCGAGCGGCGAGACGCTGCTGGAGGCCTATCAGGCGGCCTTCGCCTGCGACACGGTGTCGGCGTTCGGCGGCATCATCGCCTGCAACCGTCCGCTCGACGCCGAGACGGCGGAAGCGATTTCGGGCATCTTTACCGAAGTGGTGGTGGCGCCTGACGCGAGCGCCGAGGCGCGGGCCATCTTCGCCAAGAAGAAGAACCTGCGCCTGCTGCTGTCGGGCGAGCTGCCCAACCCGGCGCGTCCCGGCCTGATGATGAAGTCGATCGCGGGCGGCCTGCTGGTCCAGAGCCGCGATAATGGTCGCCTGACCGACGACATGCTGAAGGTCGTCACCAAGCGCGCGCCCACGGCGCAGGAACTGGCCGATTGCCGCTTCGCCTGGACGGTGGCCAAGCATGTGAAGTCGAACGCGATCGTCTATGCCAAGGGCGGCTCGACCGCCGGTGTCGGCGCGGGCCAGATGAACCGACTGGAATCGGCGCGCATCGCCGCGTGGAAGGCCAAGGACGCCGCCGACAAGGCGGGCTGGGCCGAACCGCGCACCATCGGGTCGGCGGTCGCCTCGGATGCCTTCTTCCCCTTTGCCGACGGCCTGCTCGCCGCGGTCGAGGCAGGCGCGACGGCGGTGATCCAGCCAGGCGGCTCGATCCGCGACGACGAGGTCATCGCCGCAGCCGACGAGGCGGGCCTGGCGATGGTGTTCACGGGCATGCGCCACTTCCGGCATTGATCGCAAAGAAGGGCTACTTCCGAATAGGGGGAAGGGGCCCTTCTTTTGCTCGACCAAATCCCCAATCGTTCACGCTGAGCGAAGTCGAAGCGTCATCCCGTGGCCTTCGACTTCGCTCAGGCCGAACGAAGATTGGGATTTACCGCGTAATCCCGCCCGCATTGGGCAGCGTGGCTTCCTCCACGTTCGGCGCCTTCCCGAACAGCGCGCGATCGGCTGGCCCGAAGGCCCAGCGCCACAGCACCAGCAGATAGGTCGCCGCGATCGCCGGCTCGCCGAACAGCAGTTCGGCCCATTCCAGCTTCTTGGGCAGCAGGGTGAACGCGCCCCCGACCACCACCGCTGCGCCCGCCGCCCAGACCAAAGGCCAGCGGAAGGGCGATACCGGCGCCTTCAATATCCCAGACAGCACCCGCGCCTTGATGACAGAGGTCATGGTCACGCTCATCGCCAGCGCCACGGCGGGCCCCGCCGCCGCCCAGGTCTCGGGCCAGCCAAGTTTCCGCATACCGATGATGAGCGCGAAGCTGAGCGCGATCTGCACGCCCAGCATCGCGATCGAGATCATCAGGTTGCGGTGCCGCGCGGTATAGACCAGCGCCGATTCGCACACCGCGCCCGTCGAGGCCAGCACCTCGGCGAACAGCAGGAAGGCGAGCGCGGCGGTGCCCGAGACGAATTGCGGGCCGACCACGCCCATCACGCCTTCGCCCGGAATCGAGCCCATCAGCGCCAGGCACCCCTGTGCCGCCATGATCCAGAAGGCGACCTGTCGCACCTGCCGCGCGATCGCGCCCATGTCGCCATTGGCCAGGCTCTGGGTGATGACGGGGCCCAGGATCGGGTCGAAGCTGGTCTTCAGCTTCTGCGGCAGCGAGGCGACCTGCTGCGCCATATAATAGATGCCGACCACGCGCGGCTCGAACATGACGCCCAGGATGAAGCGGTCGACGTTGCGCGTGCCCCATTCCAGCGCATCCGCCCCCGCCAGCGGCGCATTGGCACGGGCGAGCGCGAAGACGCGGGCAAGGCGCGGGCTCCAGCCATGCGGCAGGCCATAGCTGCGCAGGAACGGCACCAGGCTGGCGATCAGCGCCGCCGTCATCGACGCGACATAGGACAGGACGAGGCCGTCGCGGATGGTGAGGAAGGAAAAGACCCAGGCCGCGATCGAGATCGTCCAGGGCTCGATCACCGCCCGCGCGGTGACGGTCGCCTTGACGTTGTGGCGATAGGCCAGCGCGGCGAGGCTGACGTCCGACCAGGCGATGGCGACGATGATGCAGGGCAGCCATCGGTCCAGTCCGGTGATCGCGCTGTTGGGATAGAGAAGCTCGGGAAAACTCCACAGCACTGCACTCGCCGCGACCGAGGCGAGGAAGGCCAGCGCCATCGCATCCCAGACGATATGAACATGCGGCCGGTCGGTCGAGGACAGCGCCTGCGCCAGCCCGCGTTTCATACCCAATGTCGCGATCAGCGCCGCCAGTTCGACCACCACCACCGCGATGGCGAAGCGCCCGACCAGATCGGGACCATAGATGCGGCCCGCGATGAACAGGAATGGGATGCGCGCCGCCAGCCGCAGGACAAAGCCCGCGATATTGGTCCGCCCGCCCTTGGCGAGCGCATCGATGTCCTGGGATTGGGGCATCAGTGGGGGCTAAGTCCGGGAGGCGAACGACGGTCATCCATTCCTCCCCTGCAAGGGGGGGTGGCAGGCCGAAGGCCTGACGGAGGGGTGTCACCGGCTGCGAGGAACGCGCATGCCCCTCCACCATGGCTATCGCCATGGTCCCCCTTCCCAAGCCGAGCTTGGGGAGGATTGGCGTATCGGCGGGTGTGGATCAATGCGCCGCGCCCCAGCTCTTGCCGAAGCCGATCTCGACGCCCAGCGGCACCGACAGCGACACCGCCGGTTCGGCCGCGCCCGCCATGACGTCGCGGATCACCGCGCCCGCCGCCTCGGCATCGGCCTCGGGCGCCTCGAACACCAGTTCGTCGTGCACCTGGAGCAGCATCCGCACATGGCCAAGACCAGCGGCGGCGAGCGCGGGCTCCATGCGGACCATGGCGCGCTTGATGATATCGGCGCTGGTCCCCTGGATCGGCGCGTTGATCGCGGCGCGCTCGGCCCCCTGGCGCTCGCTCTGGTTGCGCGAGGCAATGCGCGGGAAATGCGTCTTGCGACCGAACAGGGTTTCGGTGAAGCCCTTCTCGCGCACGCTCGACAGCGTCTCGGCGATATAGCGGTTGATGCCGGGGAACCGCTCGAAATAGCGGTCGATCATGGCTTGCGCCTCGTCCGCCGACACGTCGAGGCGACCGGCCAGCCCCCAGCGTGAAATGCCGTAAAGGATGGCGAAGTTGATCGTCTTGGCGCGTCCGCGCGTGTCGCGATTGACCTCGCCGAACAGCTCCTTGGCGGTCAGGCTGTGGATGTCGTCGCCGTTGGCGAAGGCGTCGCGCAGCGCGGGCACATCCGCCATATGCGCGGCGAGGCGCAATTCGATCTGCGAATAGTCGGCGGCGATCAGGACATGGCCGTCCTCGGCGATGAACGCCTCGCGCAACTGCCGCCCGACCTCGGTGCGGATCGGGATGTTCTGGAGATTGGGTTCGGTCGAGGACAGGCGGCCGGTCTGCGCGCCTGTCAGGCTGTAGCTGGTGTGGACGCGGCCGGTCTTGGGGTTGATCTGCGCCTGGAGCGCGTCGGTATAGGTGCTCTTCAGCTTCGACAGCTGGCGCCATTCCAGGATCTTGCGCACGATCTCCGCCGCCTCACCGCCGTCGCGGGCCAGGCGTTCGAGTTCGGTCACGTCGGTCGAATAAACGCCCGACTTGCCCTTGCGCCCGCCCTTCAGGCCCAGCCGGTCGAACAGGATCTCGCCCAGCTGCTTGGGGCTGCCGATGGTGAAGGGGGTGCCCGCCATCGCATGGATCTCACCCTCCAGTGCGGCAATCTGTCCGGCGAATTCGGTCGAGAGTTGCGAGAGGCGGTCGCGATCGACCTTGATCCCGCGTCGCTCCATGTTCGCGATGACGGGGACGAGCGGGCGGTCGACCATCTCGTACACCCGCGTCGCCTGCTCCATCGGCAGCCGCGCCTTAAACCGCTTCCATAGCCGCAGCGTGACGTCGGCATCCTCGGCGGCGTAGCGGGTGGCGGTCTTGAGATCGACCTCGTGGAAGCCAAGCTGCTTCTTGCCGGTGCCGACCACCTCCTTGAAGGCTAGGCAGGTGTGCGACAGGTGCGTCGCGGCCAGCTCGTCCATGCCGTGGCCGTGTAAGCCGGCATCGAGGTCGAAGCTCAGGACGATCGTGTCGTCATGCGGCGCGACGGCAATGCCGCGTTCGCCCAGCACGATCATGTCGAATTTCAGGTTCTGGCCGATCTTCAGGACCGACGGGTCCTCGCACAGTGCCTTGACCCGCTCGAGCGCTTCCGCGACCGGAATCTGCACCGGCACTTCGGCCAGAAGGTCGGTGCCGCCATGGCCGAGCGGAATGTAGCATGCCTTGTTGGGCGCGAGGCACAGGCTGACCCCGACCAGTTCGGCCTGGGTCGCGTCGGTCGAGCTGGTTTCGGTATCGATCGCGACGAAGCCCTGATGACGCGCTTCGGCCACCCACTGGTCGAGCGTGGCGAGGTCCTGCACGGTGATATAGCCGTCGAGATTGCACGGCTCGTCATCGTCCATCGGGGCGGCGGGCGCGGGCTCCCCGGCGGCGGGAGCGGGCGCGGCATCGTCGGTGATCTGGCCCATCTTGGCGATCAGCGAGCGGAAACCGTGATGCTCCAGAAAGGCGCGCAACGGCGCATCCGGGATGGTCGGGTGCAGCGCCAGCGACTCCAGCGGCTGGGGCAGGGGCGCGTTGCACTCCAGCGTGACCAGCCGCTTCGACAGCCGGGCATTGTCGGCATGTTCGATGAGGTTGTCGCGCAGCTTGCCCTTCTTCATCTCGGGCGCGGCGGCGAGGACGGATTCCAGGTCGCCATGCTCGACGATCAGCTTGGAGGCGGTTTTGGGGCCCACGCCCGGCACACCCGGCACGTTATCGACGCTGTCGCCCATCAGCGCCAGCACATCGCCCAGCTGCTTCGGCCCGACGCCGAACTTCTCGACGACATAGGCTTCGCCCAGACGCCGGTTGTTCATCGTGTCGAGCATGTCGAGGCTGCCATCTTCGACCAGCTGCATCAGGTCCTTGTCGCCCGAGACGATCGTGACCTGCCACCCCTGTTCCAGCGCGGCGCGGGCATAGCAGGCGATCAGGTCGTCGGCTTCCAGCCCCATCTCCTCGATGCAGGGCAGCGAGAAGGCGCGGGTGGCGTCGCGGATCATCGGGAACTGGGGCACCAGATCGGGCGGGGGCGGGGGCCGATGCGCCTTATACTGGTCGTACATCTCGTTGCGGAAGGTCTTGGACGACTTGTCGAGGACCACCGCCATGTGGGTCGGCCCGTCGGCGGCGTTGATCTCGTCCACCAGCTTCCACAGCATGGTGGTATAGCCATAGACCGCCCCCACCGGCTCGCCATGCTTGTTCGTCAGCGGCGGCAGGCGGTGATAGGCGCGAAAGATATAGCCGGAGCCGTCGACGAGATAGAGATGGGGCATAGGCGCGCGGTTTAGCGGATGCGGGGGAGGGGAAACAGCCCCTGATGTTAAGGGTTTTTGGGGCGTGTGGCGGATGGGTCACGCTCAGCCTGATGGGCTGGTCTAGCGAAGGGAATGAGGTGGAAAGTCGACGTTCAATCTTGTGTCATTAGGATCCAAATGCCGAACACCACGAACAGCATGTAAAGCGCCACGACAGACCAGAAATATACCGGATTGGTTTCTCGTTCCGCATCCGGGAACCACTTGACGGTCATTCGACCCGAGCGAGCGCCCAAAAACAGGCAGCAGCCGAAGGCGAGCAGTATCAGTAGGCCCGCGAACCTCACGCCACCTGCCCCACCTGTCTACGTTCCGTTCTACCCATTGCAGAACGCTGCCCGCTTTTGCCAATGTCCGCAACTGGAGGTAGAAAACCGTTAGACCGGAAACCTCGATCAGTTCGCCACCGCCACCGGCCCACGCGGCGGTCCCGCCGCATTGGCCACCGCCGCCGCGACATTCTGGATCAGCTGTTGCCGCTTGCGGATATCCTCGGTCGTGTCGCCGATCATCACCGCGATGGCGAAGCGGCGGCCGTCGGGGGCGGTCAGCAGGCCGACATCGTTGAAGCCCGCATTGCGGCGGCCCAGATCCTGGCCGGTGCCGGTCTTGTGCGCGATGGTCCAGCCCGATGGCACGGCGGCGCGCAGGCGGGCGTGGCCGGTGCGCGAGGCCTCCATCGTATCGATCAGGATACGGGTCGATGTTTCGGACAACAGTTCGCCACGCGCCAGCCGGGCGAGCGCATCGGCGATGGCGATGGGCGCCGCGCCATCGGGCGGATCGCTGACATAGGCGTCGAGCGCCGCCGTCCGCGCGGCGGGATCGAGCCGGTTGCGCGCCGCCTGGAACGCACCCGCCATCGCGAAGGCCGGTTGCCAGGTGAGGCCGGCGGTCTTGGCCTGGAGCAATCGCTCGCCGGGACCGAAGCGGATATCGCCCAGCCGCTTGTTCGCGATCATCGCGCGCACGGCCTGTGGCCCGCCGACATAGGTCAGCAGCCGGTCGTTGGCGGTATTGTCGCTCATCGTCAGTGCGCGGTTCAGCAGCTCGCCGACCGTGGTGTGGTATCCGTCGCCCTTGACCAGCATCGCGATCGGCTGGTGGAACAGGGTCAGGTCCTCGCGCCGCACGACGATCGGCTCGTCCAACCGCGCCCGGCCCCGGTCGCGAAGGTCGAGCAAGGTGATCGCAACCCACAGCTTGGAGACGGATTGCTGCGGAAGGCGCTGGCGGCCGCCGACCTCGACCGTCCAGCCGTCATCGACCGCGCGCACCGCGATGCCCTTCTTGCCGGTGAACCCGGCGGACAGCTGGTTGATCGTGCTCACCAGACCGGCGGGCGCGGCGGGGGCGCGGCTCGGCCGGGGCGGGGGGAGCGGCATCGACACCGAAACCTGGGGATCGGCAACGCTGGGGGCATGAGAGGTCGCGCCGGGGCGTGAATCGGCTCCGCAACCTGCCAGCCCCAGGAGGAGAAACCCGGCAGGCCATAAACGCAGCCCGCCGTTCGATACTCGCTTCGTCACCGCTGTACCCCGCTACACATCGGTATCCTTACGGGCTGACCCAGTGGGGGAAATCCCCGTGGCAGGGGGTTGCGACGAAAGGCCGCACGCGCGCGACAAGACGCGAAACCTACTTACTCCTCCCCCTTCCAGGATACCTCTGCGAAAGTCGGCACGTCGCCTGGAACCATGTACCACCCCGGCGGAGGCCGGGGTCCAGTTGGGCAACCATAAGAGTAACTTACAGTCGCCCCGAAACTGGATCCCGGCCTTCGCCGGGATGGTGGAGAGGAAGTTTCGCGGAGGAGTCCTTCCAAGGGATGAGTTGAGAATTACGGAATCAGGATCGTGTCCACCGCCTTGTCCAGCGTCTTGGGGTAATCGAGCGTATAGTGCAGCCCCCGGCTTTCCTTGCGGTGGAGGGCGCAGTTGACGATCAGCTCGGCGGTCTGGAGCAGGTTGCGCAGCTCGATCAGGTCGGGCGTGACGCGGAAATGGCCGTAATAGTCGTTCACTTCGTCGGTCAGCATGCGGATGCGATGCTGCGCGCGCTCCAGCCGCTTGGTGGTGCGGACGATGCCGACATAATTCCACATGAAGCGGCGGATTTCGGTCCAGTTCTGCTTGATGACCACCTCTTCGTCCGAATCGGTGACGCGGCTTTCGTCCCAGGGGCGGATGGCGGGCGGCGGGGGCAGCTCGTCCCAATGCTGCGCGATATGGTTGGCGCAGGCCTCGCCATAGACGAAGCATTCGAGCAGCGAGTTGGAGGCCAGGCGATTGGCGCCGTGCAGCCCCGATTGCGTCACCTCGCCCGCCGCATAGAGGCCGGGCAGGTCGGTGCGCCCGTCGCGGTCCACGATCACGCCGCCACAGGTATAATGCTGGGCGGGCACCACCGGGATCGGCTGCACCGTCATGTCGATGCCGAGGCTCAGCAGCTTTTCGTGGATGTTGGGGAAATGCTCGCGGATGAAGGCGGGCGGCTGGTGGCTGATGTCGAGATGGACATAATCCAGGCCCAGCCGCTTGATCTCATGGTCGATCGCCCGCGCCACGATGTCGCGCGGCGCGAGTTCGGCGCGGGGGTCGAGATCGGGCATGAAACGGTGGCCGGTCTCGGGGATCTTCAGGTGGCCGCCTTCACCGCGAACCGCCTCGGTAATCAGGAAATTCTTGACCTGGGTGTTGTAGAGGCAGGTCGGGTGGAACTGCATGAACTCCATGTTGGAGACGCGCGCGCCCGCGCGCCAGGCCATGGCGATGCCGTCGCCGGTCGCCCCCTTGGGCGCAGTGGAGAATTGATAGGTCCGGCCCGCCCCCCCCGTGGCCAGGATCGTCGCGCGGGCGGTGTGGAGGACAACGCGGCCCGTCCGCCGGTCGACCGCATAGATGCCCCAGACATTCCCCGCGCCCGAATAGCGCATCTCGTGGCGGCTGGTCGCCAGGTCGATCGCGACCTGATCGGGAACCATGGTGATGTTGGGATGCGCGTCCGCCGCCTTCAGCAGCGCGTCGAGCACCGCCCAGCCGGTCGCGTCCGCCACATGCACGATGCGGCGGTGCGAATGCCCGCCCTCGCGCGTGAGGTGCAGCATATTGCCCTCGGTCGCGAAGGGCACGCCGAGCTTCTGGAGACGCTCGATCGCGGCGGGGGCGTTCTCGACGACGAATTCGACGGTGGCGCGGTCGTTCAGCCCGGCGCCTGCGACCATCGTATCCTCGATATGGCTCTCGAAGGTGTCGCCGGGTTCGAGGACGGCGGCGATGCCCCCTTGCGCCCAGGCGGTCGAGCCCTCGTTCATCTTGCCCTTGGCCAGCACCGTGACCTTGAAGCGGTCGGCCAGGTTCAGCGCCGCGGTCAGCCCGGCCGCGCCCGACCCCACGATCAGAATATCGGATTGGGTCATGCGCGGGCTCCTTCTGGCGCGGATCGGGGTTGCATGACGATCCTGTGGCACGGACGGCGGGCGGGGGACAGAGGATAAGCGGCTTGCGGGGCGTGGCGGGGCTTCCCACCTGTCCATCATGACGCTGGCCCGGCCCGATTGGCGCGACCGTCTGCGCGCAGCCATTCCCACGGCGCTGATCGTGGGGGGCATGGGCTATGCCCTGATCGTCGGACTGGGGTTCGCGCCGACCTTGCCGGTTCCGGCCGAGGCGCTGGACAGTTTCGACGTCCGCCCGCCCGCGCCGCCACCCCCGCCGCGTATCCAGCCCAAGCGGGTCCAGACCCACCGCCCGCGCGGCGCGGCCGCACCGCCCAATCTCCGGTCGCAGGCGACGCAAGTGGTTGCGCCGCCGCCGGTCGTCGTGCTGCCCCCCGTCTCGCCGGTGATCGCAGCGCCGGTCGCGGGCACGGGCTCGCAGGCGAGCCAAGGCGCGTCGGACAAGCCCGGCCCCGGCACGGGGGCGGGCGGGATCGGCAACGGTACGGGCAGCGGCGGGGCGGGGGACGGCGACGGTTATGGCGACGACACGCCGCCGCGCCGGATCAAGGGCCGCATCAAGGATTCGGACTATCCCCGCGAAGCCGCCGAGGCGGGGGCGAGCGGCAGCGTGACGGTGCGCTATTTCGTCAATGTCGACGGGCGGGTCAGCGGTTGTGTCGTGACCCGGAGCAGCGGCAACCGCGCGCTGGACGAGACGACGTGCAGCCTGATCGAGAAACGCTATCGCTACGACCCGTCCCGCGACGCCGACGGGCGGCCGGTGCGTTCGATCATCATCGTCAGCCAGGATTGGGTCTTGGAGCGCGAACCGCCGGAGGGGCGGTGAAATCCTCCCCGGCACGGGGAGGGGGACCAGCCGCAGGCTGGTGGAGGGGGCGGGCCGCAAGGGGCGTCTTGTGTGGAAACCCCCCTCCGTCAGGGCTCCGCCCTGCCACCTCCCCGTACCGGGGAGGATCGCTACGCCGCGACAGGGAAACGCAGCATCCGGTCGCGAACCGGGACCAGCGCCTCGGCGGGACGGCCGACCGCCTGGCGCAGCGCGGGGTGGTCCACGTCCAGCCCGCCGGTCAGCGCGCCGAAGGCGGGCAGGATCAGCTTGTTCGCGGTGCCGACGAAACAGCGCCGCGCGACCAGCTTGCCACGCACCCGCAGCCGTAGCTTTGGGTGGAAATGCCCCGACAGTTCGGGCCGGATCTCGGCCGGATCGGCTTCGTGGCGCAGGATTAGGCCGTCGACCAGGGCTTCCTCCGTTACCGCGCCGCCGCAGCGGTCGCGCAGCACCGGATCGTGGTTGCCGGTGATCCAGGTCCAGTCGGTCGCGCCGGTCAGCGCCAGCAGCATCGCGCGTGCGTCCGGCAGCAGGCGGTCGCAGCCATCCGCGTCATGGAAGCTGTCGCCCAGGCACCAGACCTCCCGCGCGCCCGTCCGCGCCACGATCGCGGTCAGTTCGGTCAGTGTCGCCAGCGAGTCATAGGGCGGCAGCATCTGGCCGCCGCCCGCGAACCAGCTGGCCTTCTCCAGATGGAGGTCGGCGACCAGCAAGGCCCCCCGTGCGGGCCAGTATAGTGCACCATCGGCCAGCGCCTGGAATGCATGACCGCCGAACGAAAAGGGAACCATTTCCGGTCCATGCGCTTGACGCCGGGCAATATCAAGCGTTTGCAGACGGCCGCCGAAAGCCCTTGCGTCGAGCGCGCAGAAGCGTAAAGCGCGCCGTCCTTTTGGTACAGGGGGTTCCGGCGGGCATGACGGGGACGGCAACCGACATGAGGGGCGAGATGACCGGCCTTTCGGCTTCATCGACCGAGACGGCGGACGCGGGCGTGCACCGTCACCCGGCGCTCGTCGCACTGACCATCGGCGCGATCGGCGTGGTGTTCGGCGATATCGGGACCAGCCCGCTCTACGCCTTTCGCGAAGCCCTGTCGCAATCGGCGGGCGACGGCATCGACCCCAGTGAGATCCTGGGCGTGCTCAGCCTGGCGCTCTGGTCGCTGATCCTGGTCGTGACGATCAAATATGTCGTCTTCCTGATGCGCGCCGACAACCAGGGCGAAGGCGGCGTGCTGGCGCTGGCCGCGCTCGCCCGGCGGGCGGCGGGTGCGCGCTCGCGCATCGCGCTGGTGCTGGGCGCGGCGGGGGCATCGCTCTTTTACGGCGATGCGATCATCACGCCGGCGCTGTCGGTGCTGTCGGCGATGGAGGGGTTGCGGACCATTCCCTCGGCCGCGTCGTTCTTCGACGAAAGCGTCATCCGGATGTGCACGATCGTCATCCTGGTCGGGCTGTTCTGCATCCAGTCGCGCGGCACGGCGCAGGTGTCGAAGCTGTTCGGCCCCATCTGTATCCTGTGGTTCCTGGTCATCGGCGGGCTGGGCATCTGGCATATCGCCGACGAACCCTCGATCGCGCGGGTCGTCTGGCCGGGTTACGGCGTCGGCTTCCTTGCCAGCCACGGCGTCGTCGGGCTGTTCGTGCTGGGCGCGGTGTTCCTGACCGTCACGGGCGCGGAGGCGCTGACCGCCGATATGGGCCATTTCGGGCGGCTGCCGATCCGCATCGGCTGGTTCTCGCTGGTGCTGCCCGCGCTGGCGCTCAACTATCTGGGGCAGGGCGCCTTTGCGCTGTCCACGCTCGAACAGGCGACGGCGAGCGGCCAGCCCTTCACCAATCAGGACTGGTTCTTCCTGATGGCGCCCGAGCCGCTGCGCCCCGCGCTGATCGTGCTGGCGGGCCTCGCCACCGTCATCGCGGCGCAGGCGGTCATCACCGGCGCCTTTTCGCTGACCCAGCAGGCAATCCAGCTCGGCTTCCTGCCGCGCCTGCGCGTCCGCCAGACCTCGGCCGATTTCCAGGGGCAGATCTATCTGCCCGCGATCAACTGGCTGTTGCTGTTCGGCGTGCTGGTGCTGGTCATCCAGTTCAAGACGTCCTCGGCGATGGCCGCCGCCTATGGCATCGCGGTGACGGGGACGATGGTGGTGACGACGTGCCTGGCCTATCTGGTGGTGCGTCACCGCTGGGGCTGGTCGCGCCCGCTGGCGCTGGCGGCGATCCTGCCATTCCTGTCGCTCGACCTCGTGTTCTTCGGCGCCAATATCCTGCGCGTGATCGAGGGAGGCTGGGTGCCGCTGCTGGTCGGCGCGGGCGTCGGCCTCGTCATCTATACCTGGGTACGCGGGCGCGGGATCGTGTCGGCTTTCGAGAAGCGGCAGGCGATTCCGCTCGCCGATCTGGCCGCCGCGCTCGCCAAGCGCCCGCCCGAGCGGGTGCCGGGGACGGCGGTGTTCCTGACCGCCAATCCCGCCTCGGCCCCGGGCGCGCTGCTCCACAATCTGAAGCACAACAAGATTTTGCACGCGCAGAATCTGGTGATGACGATCCGCACCGCCGACCGGCCCTATGTGGCGCAGGAGCGGCGTGCGCATGTCGAGCGGCTGGACGATAATTTCGCGACCGTCACGCTGACCTATGGCTTCATGGAGTCGCCCGACGTGCCGCGCGACCTGCCCCGCGATCTCGGCCTCGACAGCAAGCCCACCGGGCTGGACCCGATGAAGACCAGCTATTTCATCGGCCGCAACACCCTGAAACCCGAAGCGGAAAAGGGCATGCCGCTGTGGCAGGACCGGCTGTTCATGTTCCTGCAGCGCAATGCCAGCGACCCGACCGAATTTCTGCGGATCCCGCCGGGCAAGGTGCTGGAATTGGGCGAGCAGGTGACGGTGTAGGGGGCGGGCCCCGGCGTGGTTTACAGCGTGACCTTTGGCGGCTTGGCGGCCTCGACCGCGACGCGCACCATCTTTTCCCAGATCGCGGGGTCGCCCGCATCGGCCATCGCCTGATCGGGTTCGCGCA
>DXIH01000010.1 GCA_019112965.1 Candidatus Sphingomonas excrementigallinarum
CCGCCGAGGAGGATGTGCTGGCCTATATGTCGTTCCCGCCGCAGCATCGCACCAAGCTGCATTCGACCAATCCGCTCGAACGCCTGAACGGCGAGATCAAGCGGCGCACCGGCGTCATCGGCATCTTTCCCAACGAGGACGCTATTACCCGTCTCGTCGGAGCGCTGCTGCTCGAGCAGAACGATGAATGGGCCGTCCAGCGTGGGCGCTACATGACGCTGGAAAGCGTCGCGCAATTGAGCGATGATCCTACCGTCGCGCTGCCAGCCATGGCCGCCTGACCGACCCGGCCTGACCGGAGATCAATGCGGCTATGCCGCTCAAGCTACACCACCCCGCGAGGCACAACCGGCGCTCCACCGAGCGCCAAGCATCTGGACCCCGGTCTTCGCCGGCGTGGTGCCGTTGCGTTACTGTCGGAAAAATGGTGGGCGATGACGGGCTCGAACCGCCGACATTCTCGGTGTAAACGAGACGCTCTACCAACTGAGCTAATCGCCCCCTTGCGGGTAAGCCCCGCCTAATGCCGATGCGCTGCGCGTCTGGCAAGCCGCTTTTGTACCTCCAACCCATCTGGTTCGTTTGTTGGATACAAACTCCCGCGCCATCGGTACATAACAAGAACATTGAGGGGCGGGTGCGACCGGGGGAGCGGTCGGGTTCGCGCTTCGATGCTTTGGGGGAGTGGGGATGGCCGGAACGGGGGAGGGCGTAGCGTGGACGCTGGCGCGGCGACGGCAATTCCTGGCGGCGCTGGCGGTCAGTGCCGATGCGGAGGCGGCGGCACGCGCGGTGGGAGAGACGCTGCGGGCCGCACGGGCTCTGCGGCAGCGCGACCGGGCCTTTGGGCAGGC
This sequence comes from Candidatus Sphingomonas excrementigallinarum, assembly GCA_019112965.1. Taxonomy (GTDB): domain Bacteria; phylum Pseudomonadota; class Alphaproteobacteria; order Sphingomonadales; family Sphingomonadaceae; genus Sphingomonas; species Sphingomonas excrementigallinarum. Next base: position 855 of record DXIH01000010.1, read on the forward strand.
CTGGGACGCGGCGATCGGTGCGGCGCACGCGCTGGTCGAGGAAGGGCTGCTGCGCCGGATGCTCACCCTGTTGGCCGGGGAGCAGGAGGGGGGAGAGGCCGGTGCGGGGACCACCGGCCTCTCCATCACCCCGCCGCTCTCGGCCACCGAAGTGCAATTCTATCTGAAGCTGCTCGCCCGTCGCGATGCGCTGGCCAGGGCCGGTGACGGCGCGGGCGAAGCGGCGCGGGCCGACGCGGCGGAAACCGATGCAGCGCTGGAACGCGCGCTCGATGGCTTGGCGCGGCGGCGGTTGAAGGGGATGGCGTGATGGCGGGACAGGATGCGGCAACGCGGCTCGCCACGCTGGCGATGTTGGAGCCGGGCGCGCGCGAACGGGCGCTGGCGGCGCTGACCCCGGCACAGAAGCGCGAACTGGTCGAGCGATGGGAATTATGGGCGCATGACGGGCAGGTGGCACCGCCGGGCGACTGGCGGGTCTGGCTGATCCGCGCGGGGCGTGGTTTCGGCAAGACGCGCGCGGGGGCGGAGTGGGTCAGTAGTCTTGCTCGCGACAATCCGGGCGCGCGGATCGCGCTGATGGGGGCGACGCTGCGCGACGTCGAGCGGGTGATGGTGCGCGGCGAAAGCGGGTTGCTGGCGGTGGCGCGCAAGGGCGAGACGCCGAAATGGATCGGCAGCCTGGGGCAGGTGCATTTCGCCTCCGGTGCGATCGGCTTCGCCTATTCGGCGGCCGCGCCCGAGGCGTTGCGCGGGCCGCAGCATCACGCCGCCTGGTGCGACGAATTGGGCAAGTGGAAGGGGGAGGCCGGATGGGACAATCTGATGATGACGCTCCGGCTGGGCGAGCGGCCGCGCGTGCTGGTCACGACCACGCCGCGCGCGACGCCGCTGATGCGCAAGGTCATGGCGCTGCCCGATTGCGTCGAGACGATCGGGCGGACCAGCGACAATGCGCATCTGCCCGACAGTTTCCAGGAGGCGATGATCGCCCAATATGGCGACACGCGGCTCGGGCGGCAGGAGTTGGACGGCGAGATGGTCGACGACCGCGAGGGGGCCCTGTGGACCCGCGCGCTGCTCGACCGGCAACGGGCCAAGACGGTGCCCGCGCTCGACCGGGTGGTGGTGGGCGTCGATCCGCCCGCGACCAGCAGCGGCGATGCCTGCGGGATCGTTGCGGTCGGGCTGGGGCGCGACGGCCATGGCTATGTGCTGGAGGATGCGAGCGAGGCGGGGCTGTCGCCCGAGGGCTGGGCGGCGCGGGTGGCGGGCTGTGCCCGGCGCAACCGCGCCGACCGGGTGGTGGCGGAGCGCAACCAGGGCGGCGACATGGTGGATAGCGTGCTGCGGCTCGCCGACCCAACCCTGCCGGTGCATCTGGTCTATGCCTCAATCGGAAAGGCCGCGCGGGCGGAGCCGGTGTCGTTCCTCTATGCGCAAGGGCGGGTCTGGCATTCGCGGGGGTTTCCGGCGCTGGAGGACGAACTCTGCGGGCTGGGCGTGGCGGGGGCCTATGACGGGCCCGGCCGCTCGCCGGATCGGGCAGACGCGCTGGTCTGGGCGCTGACCGAGCTGATGCTGTCGGGGCGTGGAGCCCCGGGGATACGGAATTTGTGAAGGCACCTTTTCCTCCCCTGCAAGGGGAGGTGGCAGGCCGCAGGCCTGACGGAGGGGTGTCGCGGTCGGAGAGGTCGGGCTGCCCTCGCGGGCGGTGACACCCCTCCACCAGCTTCGCTGGTCCCCCTCCCCTTGCAGGGGAGGAATGATTTTCGAGGAGCAGAATCATGAGGATGTTCGGTCGCAAGGCCGGGCGGGGGGCGGCGCGTCCTTTGCTCGGGCTGGGTTTGGCGCGGTCGGGGGTGCCGCTGACGGGGGCCGCGCCCTCTTATGAAACGCAGGTGCGCGAAGGGTATTTGCGCAATCCGGTTGCGCAGCGCGCGGTGCGGATGGTGGCAGGGGGCCTCGCCGATGCACCGCTCAGCGCCTCGCATCCCGAACTGGTCGCGCTGGTCGCGGCGCGTAGCGAGGGGCAGGCGCTGCTCGAGACGGTGGCGACGCACATGCTGCTGCACGGCAACGCCTATGTGCAGATCCTGCGCGACGCCGATGGCGGGGTGGCCGAGCTGTTCGCGCTGCGCCCCGAGCGGGTCACGATGGAGCTGGACGCGAGCGGCTGGCCCGCCGCCTACCTGTACCGCGCAGGCGGTCGCGTCACGACCTTGCCGGTCGATCCGGTAAAGCCATCGGTGGTGCATCTGAAAAGCTGCCACCCGCTCGACGATCATTATGGTCTCGGCTGTCTGGGCGCTGCGGCAGGCGCCATCGCGATCCACAATGCGGCCGCCGCCTGGAACCGCGCGCTGCTCGACAATGCGGCGCGGCCTTCGGGGGCTTTGGTCTATGATCCGGGCGACGGATCGACGCTGACCCCGGACCAGTTCGAGCGATTGCGCGCCGAGATGGAGGGCTTTGCCGGGAGCGGCAATGCCGGGCGTCCGCTGCTGCTGGAGGGCGGGCTGAAATGGCAGGCGATGAGCCTGACGCCCGCCGAACTCGACTTCATCGCGGCCAAGGCGTCGGCGGCGCGCGAGATCGCGCTGGCCTTTGGCGTGCCGCCGATGCTGCTCGGCCTGCCCGGCGACAACACCTATGCCAATTATCGCGAGGCGAACCGTGCGCTGTGGCGGCAGGCGATCCTGCCGCTGGCGGGCGCGATCCTGAGCGGGCTGGCGCAAGGCCTGGCGGGCTGGTTCGAGGGGGCGAGCCTGTCGGTCGATATCAACCGCGTCACTGCGCTGGCCGAGGAGCGCCAGATGCTTTGGGCCATGGCGGCGAGCGCCGACTTTCTCGATTCGGCGGAAAAGCGCCAGATGGTCGGTCTGTCATGAGCGGCCCCCGAATCGATACCAACGTTCTGGCGCGGCTGCTGGCGCAGGCGGCGGACAGCGGTGCGGACCTCGTCACGCTGCGTGCGGTCGCCGAGGAAGCGGGTGAACTGGGCGCGACGCGGGCGCTGACCCGGTTGGGCCTGACCGACCCGGAGGCGGCGGGCGATGTCGCCGAACTGCGCGAACTGCTGACCGCGTGGCGCGAGGCCAAGTCGTCGGTGTGGAAAAGCGCGGTCGGCTGGCTGACGCGGCTGCTCGGCGCGCTGCTGCTGGCGGGAATCGCGATGCGGCTGGGGATGGAGGACTGGCTGAAATGAGCCTCTCCTTCACCGGCTATGCCGCAATCTGGGACCGGATGGACCGGGCGGGCGACGTCATGCGGCGCGGCGCCTTTGCGGGCGCGGGCGAGGTGCCGCTGCTCTGGCAGCACCGGGGAACGCCGATGGGGCGGATCACCGCGCTGGCCGAGGACGATACCGGCCTGGCGGTCGCGGGGGTAGTCGAGGACCCGGCGCTCGCCGCGCTGGTCCGCTCGGGCGCGGTGGCGGGGCTGTCGGTCGGCTACCGCCCGCGCGTCGTCCATCAGGGCGGGGCCCGCGCCATCCTGTCGGCCGAGCTGATCGAGATCAGCCTGGTGACGGTGCCGATGCAGCCGCTGGCCCGTGTGATGCAGATTTCAACCAAGGGGGATTGATATGGACGTGATCGAACGACCCGTGCTGGACGGCGCGCGCAAGGCGAGCGGCGCGTTCGACGGCTATGTGCGCAGCGGCGCCACCGTCGAGCTGAAGGCCTTTACCGGCACCACCGGCGACAGCGGCGGCTTTGCCGTCCCGCGCGAGATCGACGCAGCGATCGGCGCGGTGCTGCGCAACGTCTCGCCGATTCGCGGCATCGCCAATGTCGTGACGGTCGGCTCGGCGGGCTATCGCAAGCTGGTGACCACCGGCGGCACGCCCTCGGGCTGGGCGAGCGAGACGGCGGCGCGGCCCGAGACGGCGACGCCCAGCTTCGTCGAACTCGCGCCGCCGATGGGCGAGCTGTACGCCAATCCGTCGGCCAGCCAGGCGATGCTGGACGATGCGGCGTTCGACGTCGAAGACTGGCTGGCCAGCGAAATCGCGACCGAGTTCGGCCGCGCGGAGGGTCAGGCCTTCGTCAACGGATCGGGCGTCAACCGGCCCAAGGGGTTCCTGACCAATGCGATCTCGACCGCCAAGGACGGGGTGCGCCCCTTCGGCACGCTTCAATATATCCCGAGCGGCGCGTCGGGGGCTTTCCTGAACGGCGGTGAGGACCGGCTGATCGAGCTGGTCCAGCTGCTCCGTGCGCCCTACCGACAGGGGGCGTGTTTCGTGATGAATGCGGCCACCGCGGCGCGTATCCGCAAGCTGAAAACGTCGGACGGCCAGTTCCTCTGGGCACCGGGGCTTGCGGCGGGGCAGCCCGCGACCCTGCTCGGCTATCCGGTGGTCGAGGCGGAGGATATGCCGGACGTCGTGGAAAATGCGTGCGCCATCGCCTTCGGCAATTTCCAGGCGGGCTATCTCATCACCGAGCGCGCCGAGACCGCGATCCTGCGCGATCCGTACAGCAACAAGCCGTTCGTCACCTTCTACGCCACGCGGCGCGTCGGCGGCTGCGTCAGCGACTCCGAGGCGATCAAGCTGATGAAATTCGCGACCGGCTGAGCCTGGAAAAATCGGGGCAGCCGCCGGGGGCTGCCCCGTAGTTCAGGGAGGATGCCGAACCGGCCGGGGGGCGCGGGGTCGGCATGGCCGGTGCCCAGGGGGAGGCGGGCAGCGGCTGTCCCACTCTCTGCGCGCCAACTGTGACGCCCGTGTGTCGGACCTGTCGCAGTTTGTATCGATGAAGGAGTTTACATGATGAGCGGGACGAAGGAGCCCTTGCCGTCCGCGACCGTCACGGCGGCGGCGGGCGCAGTGCGCGCGCTGCTCCGGCTGGAGGAGGGCAACGAGGCGGCACTGGTCGAACGGGTCGCGGGCGTCGCGCTGGGGCTGGCCGAGTCCTTTAGCGGACAGATGCTGGTTCGGCGGATCGTCGAGGAGGCGCTGCCGGGATCGGTGGCGTGGCAGGCGCTGGGGGCGGTGCCGGTCGTGGCGATCCTGTCCGGCGGCGAAAACGCGATCGACCGGGACGGGCGCGGCTGGGTCCGCACGCGCGAGGCCGTAACGGTGCGCTATCGCGCAGGCCTGGCAGAGGGTTGGGACAGCCTGCCGCCCGAGATCGCGCATGGCGTGGCGATCATGGGCGCGCATCTGTTCGACAATCGCGATGCCGCCGCCGTGCCGCCCGCCGCCGTCGCCGCGCTCTGGCGGCCGTACCGGCGGATGCGGCTCGATCGCCCGAGGCGGCCATGACCGCGCGCGAGGCGCTGCGCGCCGGGTTGATGACCGCGCTCCGCCCCGTGCTGACGCCGTTGGGGGTGGCGCTCTTCGACGCGGTGCCGGTGCGGGCGAGCATCCCGCAAGCCGTGCTGGGCGAGCCGGGCGACAGCGACTGGAGCGCGGCGGGAATCGAGGGGCGCGAACTGCGCGTCGCGCTGACCCTGACCGATGAGGGGGAACAGCCCCGGCGTTTGCGCGCCTGTGTCCAGGCGGTGGAGGCGATCGGGCTGGCGGAGGTGCTGACGGACGGCTGGCGGGTGGCGGGGCTGAGCGTGATCGCGACCCGCATGACGAAGACGGGCGCGCGCTGGACCGCGAGCGTCGAATGGCGCGCCCGGCTGTGGCGCGCGGGACAATAGGGGGATGGGACATGGCAATCGAAAAGGGAAGCGCCTTTCTGCTCAAGATCGGCGACGGGGCCGAACCGCCCGCCTTCGCCACGATGGCGGGCCTGCGTACGACGCAGCTGTCGATCAATGGCGAGACGGTGGTGGTGACGAACAAGGACTCGGGCGGCTGGCGTGAATTGCTGTCGGGCGCGGGCGTACGGCACGTCAGTGTCGCGGGCGCTGGCGTCTTCACCGGCTCGGCGGCGGAGGCGCGGATGCGGGGGCATGCGCTGGCGGGCACGATCGAAACCTATCGGTTGAGCTTCGAGAGCGGCGGATCGATGACCGGGCGGTTCCTGGTTACGCGCCTGGATTACTCCGGCGATTTCGGCGGCGAGCGGACCTACACGCTGGCGCTGGAAAGCTCCGGCCCGGTGGTGTCGGCATGAGCGCCAATCCGGCGCGCGGGGAGGCGAGCGTTCGCGTCGGCGGTAGCGAACTGATCGTGCGGCCGAGCTTCCAGGCGCTGGTCGCGGCGGAGGGCGAGCTGGGCCCGTTGTTCGAGCTGGTCGAGCGGGCGGGGGAGGGCAAACTCTCGCTGGGCGAGGCGGCGGCGTTGATCTGGCATTGCCTGCGCGAGGTGCCCGAGGGGCTGAGCCGCGAGCAGCTGGGTGAGGCACTGGTCGATCTGGGACTGGCGGCGCTGGCGCCCGTGCTGCGCCAATTGCTGCGCCAGATATTGGGCGGGCGATGACCTTTGCCGAGGCGGCGGCGCGGCTGGCGGGGATGGCGGGCGCGGTGCTGGGCTGGTCGCCCGACCGTTTCTGGCGCGCCACCCCGGCCGAGCTTCGGGGAATCGTGGCGGCGATGACGGGCGGGACCGAGGGGGACGATCCACCCTCGCCCGCCACGCTCGCCCGCTTGCGGGAGATGTATCCGGATGGATGAGCAGGACTTCGTACCCCGTGTCGATATGCGGGGATTCCTGGCGGACATGGGGGCCATGCGGGCCGAACTGTCGCGCGGCCTGGGCGATGCGGCCGAGCTGGGGGCGCGCACGGTCGAAGGCGCCTTGCTGCGGGCGACGCGAACAGGCCGGTTCGGGTTCGAGGAGCTGAAGGCGAGCGCCTTGTCGGTCCTCGACCAGATCGCGCGCGTGGCGCTTCGGCAAGGGGTGGGGGCCATCGGCGATGGTGGGTTGCTGGGTTTGCTGAGCGGACTGGCCTCGGGCCTGCCGGGACGGGCGACCGGTGGCCCGGTATCGCCCGACCGCCCCTATCTGGTCGGCGAGCGCGGGCCGGAGGTCTTTGTGCCGACCAGCAGCGGCCGGGTCGAGCCGCTTCGCCCCGGCGGGCTCCCGCGCGACGTGCGGGTGGCGATCACGATCAACGCCGGGGCGGGCGAGGCGGCGGGCGTGCTGCAACGCTCCAGCCGACAGGTGGCAAGAGCGGTGCGCGCGGCGCTGGCGGAGGACTGAGGGCTTTGCCCCTCCACCACACCTTTCGGGCGCGGTCCCCCTCCCCATCGGAGATGGGGAGGATTTTGACACCCCATTCCTCCCCAAGCTTGGCTTGGGGAGGGGGACCGCCGGGCGTCAGCCCGGTGGTGGAGGGGCCGGATTTGGGGGATGAACAATGCAATGGTGTCTGCACGATCAGCGCCGCGACCAGCGGAGCGACATGCTGTCGCGCTTCGACCCGCGCTACTGGACGGTCGATTTCCCGCGCCCGATGATGGCGGCGGTGGTCACGACCGCTCCGGACGCGATGCGAGTCGATACGGTCTTCTACCGCGCCGACGATCTGGCGGGGCTGATCTGGGAATCGGCCGACCGGCACGACCATCCCCTGCTGCGCTATGACACGGTGCGCGACTATCGCGACTGCCGGTTGCGGTTCCGCTGGCGCTCGGGCGGGATCAAGCCGCTCGACGCGCGGCATGGGCCGACGCTGACGATCGAGGGGCGCGATGAGGGCGGCAAGGCCCGTGCCTGGTATGTCCGGCTGTGGAACTATGCGACCGGAACGCCCGAGGACGCGGAGGTCGTGATCGACTTCGCGACCCTCGCAGGCGGGTTCCGGTTTCCCGATGATCGCGATCCCGTCTGGGCCGGGGATGTCGACCGCATGTTCGTCTCGCTGGTCGCGCCCGATTATGATGCGGGCGCCCGATTCCTGGCCCGGCCGCAGGAGGGCTGGGTCGAGATGACCGGCATCGCCTGTGACGGGCCGGGCGCCGTGATCGGGGTCGGCGCGGCCGTGCTGCCCGAACAGGGGTTCCGGATCGCCAGCGGCTATGACGACAGCTATCACCTGACGCCGCAGCGTTTGCTGCGCAACATGCTGCATCTCGGCTATCGCGGCAGCATCGTCCATTATGTCGGGATGAGCCATTATTTCCGGCTCGAACGCAGCGGGGACGGTCTTTACGCCAGCCTGGTCGGCGGCGCGCTGAACGTGGCATGTGCGGCGTGGCATCGGGGATTCGCCAGCCAGGCGATGGCGCTGGGCTACGACCTGATCTGGTCGCTGTCCTATGAACTGTTCGACGCGCATTGCTGGGGCGACTGGAAACAGCGTTCGGCCGATGGCGCGCCCGCGCTGACCGGCTGGGAGCCGCCCTCGACGCTGCTCAGTCCGGCACATTCCGGCGCGATGGCCTATCTCCAGGCGGTGGCGCGCGCGTTCCTGGCGATCGCGCAGGCGGCGGGGCTGTCGCCGCAATTCCAGGTCGGCGAGCCATGGTGGTGGGTGCGCCCATCGGACGGTGCGCCGTGCCTGTACGATGCGGCGGCGGTGGCCGCCTTCGCGCCGGTACCGATGGCGAGCATCGCGGGTGCGAAGAGCCAGGAACAGCGCGACACGCTCGACCGCGCGGGGGCGTGTCTGGCGGCCTCGACGGCGGCGCTGTGCGCGGCGGCGAAGGCGGTGGCGCCGGGCTGCGTCACGCACTTGCTCACCTATCTGCCGACCGTGCTCGACCGCCAAGCGCCCGAGGCCAAGCGCGCCAACATGCCGGTCGGCTGGGCGAGCCCGGCCTTCGATGTGCTGGAGCTGGAGGATTATGACTGGGTGACGGCGGGCGACACCGTCTCGACCCGCCAGGGCGTCGCGCTGGCCGAGGCACGGCTCGGCTATCCGCCTGCGCGCCAGCATTACCTGTCGGGCTTCGTGCTGCGCGCCGACCAGCGCGCGCAGTGGGGCTGGATCGCCGAGGCCGCGGGGGTGGCGCGGGCGCGCGGGGTCGCGAACGTCTTTCTATGGGCGATGCCGCAGGTGATGCGTGACGGATTTACCTGCTGGGAAGGGGAGGAGGACGAGGTGCAGGCTTTCGACGATGTGCTGTTCCCGCTGGCGCTGGGCCGCGAGGCGGAGGTGACGCCGGCCTTCTCGACCGCGATCCTGACCAGCGCGGGCGGCCGCGAGGCGCGCAACGCCGCCTGGGCGGAGGCGCGGACGACCTATGATGTCGGGCCCGGCATCCGCTCGGCCGAGGACATCGCGGCGTTGCTCGGCTTTTTCCGGGCGCGGATGGGACCGGCGCGGGGTTTCCGTCTGCGCGATCCCTTCGACAGCATCGGCACCGAGGAGGCGATCGGGAAGGGCGACGGTGCCACGCGTCGGTTTGCGCTGATCCGCCAATATGGCGACCAGTCGCGCCGTATTACCCGGCCGGTGGCGGGGAGTGTCTCCGTGAAGGTCGCGGGCCTCGCCGTCACCGGCTTCGCGCTGGAGCCGGGTGGGTGGCTGCTCTTCGACACCGCGCCCGCCAAGGGGGCGGCGATCGCCGCCAGCTTCCTCTTCGACGTGCCCGTCCGCTTCGCCGAGGATCGGCTGAGCGCGACGCTGGCCGGATTCCGGGCGGGCGCGGCGGCGTCGGTCCCGCTGGTCGAGGTGCGGGAGGCATGAGCGCCGACACGCTGACGACATGGGTGTTGTGCTGGCGGATCGAGCGGCGCGACGGGGTGACGATCGGGCTGACAGGCCACGACCATGATCTGTGGATCGAGGGGCTTCGCTACCGCGCGGCGCCCGGCCTGACGCCCAGCGCGATCCTGCGCGGCGATGGTCTCGACCCCAATCTGATGGAGGCGTCCGGCGCGCTGACCAGCGCGGCGATCGGCGAGCGCGATCTGCTGAGCGGACGCTGGGACGGCGCGAGCGTCGCGGCGATCGCGGTCGACTGGAGCGGCGAGGCGTCGCCCATGCCGCTGGGGCAGGGGACGATCGGCGCAGTGCAGCTGGGCGAGGGCGGCTTCACCGCCGAATTGCGCGGCGTGGCGGCATCGCTCGATCGGCCGGTGGCGGAGGAAACCTCGCCCGATTGCCGCGCCGCGCTGGGCGACCGGCGGTGCCGCGTGGTGATGGCGGGGCGGCGGCGGTTCGCGCGGGTGACGGCCTGGGACGGCGAGGTCGCGCTGACGCTCGACGCCGTGGAGCCGGTCGCCAACGCCTATGGCCAGGGACGGCTGACCTGGTTCGGCGGCGACAATGCCGGACTGGAGGCCATGGTGGCGCGATCGGAGGGGAATCGACTGTGGCTGTCCGCCGCCCCTGCCTTTGCGGTCGCAGCAGGCGCGCTGATCGAGCTGGTCGAGGGGTGCGACAAGCGGCTCGAAACCTGTCTGTCGCGCTTCGGCAATGTCGTGAATTTTCGTGGCGAGCCCTTCCTGCCCGGCATCGACCTGCTCACCCGCTACCCCGGCGCATGAGCAGGGTCGAGGCGGCCGCGCGGGCGCTGGTCGGGGTGCGTTTCCGGCTGCACGGGCGCGATGCGGTCCACGGGCTGGACTGCGTCGGGCTGGTCGCGCTGGCGACGGGGCGGGCGGCGCCGACCGGCTATGGCTGGCGCAGCGGCGATGAGGGGCGGGTGGCGGCGCTGCTCGATCATGCTTTCGAGCGCGGTGGGGACGTACCGGGCGCGGTGCTGCTGATGCAGGCCGGGCCGGGGCAGCTGCATCTGGCGATCCGGGTGAGCGACGGGATCGTCCATGCCGATGCGGGGCTTCGCCGCCTCGCCTGGCGGCCCGGTGTGCCGCCCTGGCCGGTGCTGGGATATTGGAAGGGGGAGGGGTAATGGCGACCTTGGTCTTGGGCACGGTGGGGCGTGCGCTGCTGGGGCCGGTGGGCGGCGCGATCGGCGCACTGATCGGTAACCGGGTCGATCATGCGGTGCTGGGCTCGCCGCGAAGGCAGGGGCCGCGCCTGGCCGAACTGTCGGTGCAGACCTCGACCTATGGCACGCAAATCCCTGCCGTCTTCGGCACGATGCGCGTCGCCGGGCCGGTGATCTGGGCGACCGATCTGATCGAGGCACGGGGGCTGACCGGCGGCGGCAAGGGGCGGGCGGGTACGGAAAGCTACAGCTATTCCGCCAACTTCGCGGTTGCGCTGTCGGGGCGCACGATCCGGCGTGTCGGGCGAATCTGGGCCGATGGCCGTTTGCTGCGCGGAAGCGCGGGGGACTTCAAGGTCGCGACCGGCTTTCGCCTCTATCCGGGGACCGAGGACCAGCCGGTCGACCCGCTGGTCGCCTCGATCGAGGGTGCGCGGGCGTCGGCCTTTCGGGGCATCGCCTATGCGGTGTTCGAGGGGCTGGCACTGGCCGAGTTCGGCAACCGCATCCCGCAACTGACCTTCGAGGTGGAGGCCGATTCCGGTCCCGTTTCCTGCGACGCGATCGCGCGGGCGCTGTCGCCTCTGGTGCGGCCCGGCGATGCAGGCATGGCCGTGGCAGGCTTTGCCGCGAGTGGCGGCAGCGTTCGCGCGGTACTGGAGATGCTTGCCGGGATGAGCCGGGGGCAATGGGTCGCCGATGGTTCCGGCGTGCGGCTGGTCGGGCCGGGCGGCGGCACCGCACAGGTCATCCGTGACGAGGGCATGGGTGCCGACGGGCCGGGCCGTCGCGGCGCACGCGACATCGCGGGCGAGGCCGTGGTGCCCGCCAGCGTCACGGTCGCGCATTACGACCCGGCACGCGACTATCAGATCGGGGTACAGCGCGCGCGTCGCCCCGGCGGCGTGCGTGATGACCGGCTGGAACTGGCCGCCGCGCTCGACGCCGCGACCGCGCGGACGCTCGCGCAGGATCGGCTGGCGGCTTACGCGGTCGAGCGGGTGCGGCGTATCGTGACGCTTGGCCCGGATGCATTGGCGATCACACCCGGCACCATCGTGCGGATCGATGGCGAGGCGGGACGCTGGCGCGTGACGGAGGCCGCATGGGAGGCGATGGCGGTTCGGCTGACCTGCGCGCCGCTGGGGCTGGGCGGGCCGATCCTGCCCGCCTCGCCCGGCCGGATCGCGCGGGCGGCGGATCGGGCGGTCGGCGCGACGCGGCTGATCGCGTTCGAGGCGCCGCCGCTGACCGACGAACTGCTCTCCGCCCCGCGCCTGTCGGTCGTGGCGGCGGGCGGTCCCGGTTGGCGACAGGCGGAGCTGGCCTATAGCCTGGACGACGGCGCGAGTTGGACCGCGCTCGGCCCCACGGCGCTGCCCGGCATCATCGGGGTGGTGAGCGCGGTGACGCCCGGCGGCGGCTATGGCCTGATCGATCGGCGGGGGACATTCGACGTACACCTTGCCGAGGATCTGGCAGACGCCGACGACGCTGCCTTGGATGCGGGTGCCAATCTGGCCTGGGTTGATGGCGAACTGCTCCAGTTCGCCCGGGCGCGGCCCCTGGGCGATCGCCGCTGGCGGTTGAGCGGTCTGCGGCGCGGGCTTCGCGGGACCGAGGCGATGATCGGGCGGGCCGTGCCCGGCGCGCCCTTCGTCCTGATCCTACCCGGATCGGTGCGGACGGTGGATGTGCCGATCGCGATGCTGGGCCGCCCCGTGCGCTTCCTGGCGCATGGTCTGGCGGATGCATCGGAGGGCGTTCCGGCAACAGCTGACGTCACGGGCCTGTCGGTCCTGCCGCCGTCGCCGGTCGGGTGGCGATGCCGCCGGGCAGCCGACGGGCGCGTGACCATCGGCTGGACCCGGCGGAGCCGGATCGGCTGGCGCTGGCTGGACCGGGTCGATGCGCCGCTGGGCGAGGAGGTCGAGCGCTATCGTATCGCCATCGGCGACCGGGTGGAGGAACTCACCTCACCCCGGTGGAGCGGGGCGGTCGCCGATGGCACGCGGGTGACCATCCGGCAGATCGGGACATGGGGCGCGTCGGCACCCCTGGCTGGAATCATCGGGGAGATAGCATCATGATGGACGACACGCCGCGCTGGACATTGCCGTTGCTCGCGGCAGGCCAGGCGCAAAAGGAGATGACCCATAACGAGGCGCTGAGCCTGCTCGATCTGATCGTCCACCCCTGTGTCGAGGCGGTCGGGCCGAATGCCCCGCCGCCCAGTCCGCTGACCGGCCAGGCGTGGATCGTCGGCGATCAGCCCGTCGGCGACTGGACGGGACGTGCCGGAATGCTGGCAGGCTGGACCGAGGGGGGCTGGCGGGTCCTGGTTCCCCGGATAGGATTGACGGTGTGGAGTCGGGCGGATGATTGTCGCTGCGACTGGGACGGAAGTCAGTGGCGGCTCGGCCGGATCGTGGGACGCTCGTTGATCATCGAAGGAAAAAAAGTTGTTGGCGCGCAACGACCGGCGATTGCACAACCGGCCGGTGGGCAAGTCGTTGATTCCGAAGCGCGTTTGGTCCTGAATGCGGTCATTTCGGCGTTGCGGGACCATGGCTTGGTGGCATCCGGCTGAGCCAAATTCTGTGCCTTTAATGCCACAGTCGCGGGCTTTTGTTCGCTTGCGTGGAAACCAACGCTCCGATAGTGGGTTTGCGCTGTCCGTAGTGACAACCAAGAAAGGGGACTATGATGCGGAAGCTTGCCATTGTTCTGGCACTCGCCTCCACCGCTCTGGCTTCGCCTGCCCTCGCCCGCGACAAGTCGTGGTACGTCGGCATCGAAGGCGGCGGGATGATCGTCGAAGATATCAACTATGATATCACCGGCACGCGCACCGGCACCGCCACCGTCGACCATGACTATGGTTACGACGTTGACGGCGTGATGGGTTATGACTTCGGTGGTTTCCGTCTGGAAACCGAAGTCGGCTACCGTCGCGCAACGGTTGACGGCTTCAGCTCGACCACGCTGACCAACACCGGCATCGGTGCTGGCACGGTTCCGGCTGGCAGCTACAGCTATGCTGGCGGCTCGACCTCGGCGCTCAGCTTCATGCTGAACGGCTTGCTCGACTTCGGTGCCGATGATGGCATCCAGGGCTTCGTCGGCGGCGGTGTCGGTGTTGCTCGCGTCAAGGCGAACTATGCCCTCAACAACCGCGCTGACTTCCTGAACGACTCGGACACCGTGTTCGCGTGGCAGGCTCTGGCGGGCATCCGTGCGCCGCTGACCGACCACATCGACGCGACGTTGAAGTATCGCTTCTTCAACGCCGAGAACGTCAAGCTGGTCGACGTTGCGAACAACACCTTCGACGGTCGTTTCCGTTCGCACTCGATCCTGGGTGGCGTGGCGTACAACTTCGGTGAGCCGGCTGCTCCGCC
>DXIH01000130.1 GCA_019112965.1 Candidatus Sphingomonas excrementigallinarum
GCGCTTGATTCCGGCCGCCCTCGCCGCCTCGACGATCGCGCGGGTGCCGTCGATATTGCCCGCGACGAAGCCCGCGCGGTCGGGCGCATTCACCACGCCCGCGATATGCAGCACCGCGCCGGCCCCTTCGACCAGCGTCGCCAGGCTGTCGGGCTTGTCGAGCGCGCCCGCGATCCAGGTGAGTCCGGCGCGTGACGGCTGGGCGCGGCGGGTGAGGGCGCGCAAGGACAGCCCCGAACCGGCGGCACGATCCACCACCGCGCGACCGACGAATCCGGTCGCTCCCGTGACAGCGACGATCATAGCAGGGCCAGGTGGTTGCGATGGATCAGCGCGGCGCGCGGGGCGTGACCCAGTATCTCCGCCTGCTGGTCCGAACGCGTGCCGATCAGCGCGCGCGCCTCGGTCGAGTCATATTCGCTGAGGCCGCGGGCGATGGTGCCGTTCGGCCCTTCGACGGTGACGAGGTCGCCGCGCGCGAAATGGCCCTGCACGGCGGTCACCCCTGCCGCGAGCAGGCTGCTGCCCTCGGCGAGCGCCTTGGCCGCACCCGCATCGACATGGATCGCACCGCGCGCGGTCAGCCCGCCCGCCAGCCATGCCTTGCGGGCGGGGGCGCTCTTTTCGGCAACGAAGATGGTGTGGCGGGCAGAGGTCGACAGCGGATGGTCGATCCGGCCCGAGGCGATGGCGAGGTGCGCGCCCGCACTGACCGCGATGCGCGCGGCGGCGATCTTCGACACCATGCCGCCCGACCCCATCCCCGACGCCGAGCCGCCATCGGCCATGCCGTGCACCGCATCGATTCGCTCGACCCGCTCGATATGGCGCGCGTCCGGGCTGGTGTGCGGGTTCGAGTCGTACAGCCCGTCCACGTCGGACAGCAGCAGTACGCCGTTCGCGCCCGCCGCCTGACCGACGCGCGCGGCGAGCCTGTCATTGTCGCCGAAGCGGATTTCCTCGGTCGCCACGCTGTCATTCTCGTTGATGACCGGCACCACGCCCAGGCCGAGCAACCGATTCAACGTCGCCGCGGCGTTCAGGTAGCGGCGGCGATCCTCCAGATCGTCCAGCGTCACCAGCATCTGTGCGGCGGTCAGCCCTTCGCCGTGGAGCAGCTCCGCCCAGGCCTGGCTCAGCGCGATCTGGCCGGTCGCGGCGGCGGCCTGCGCGTCCTCCAGGCTGGCGCGGCCACCCTTGGGCAGGCCGAGTCGACGCGCGCCCAGTGCGATCGCGCCGGAGGAGACGATGGCGATCTGCTGCCCCTCGCGCACCCGCGCGGCGATGTCGGCGACGAGGCCGGTCAGCCATGCGCGTCGGACTTCGCCCTCGGGGGTGACGAGGAGGGCGGAGCCGACCTTGACGATCAGGCGCTGGCAGGTGGTGGGGGGGAAGATCATTGGAATGCCAGGCCTAGCCGCACGCGGCCCTCCCCCATCCCCTCCCGCTTGCGGGAGGGGCGTGCTTGGGGAGAGTGGAGGACGAGATATCGATCGGCTGCGCTGGGGGCGGCCATAGCGATTGGCGCGAACCGGCCCGCGCAAAAACGCTCCCCTCCCGCAGGCGGGAGGGGATGGGGGAGGGCAGGGTGTCTCACCGAGTCCACCACCCGACGCATCAGCCCAGCGGCGACCACGTAATCTCGTCCTCGCCCACGTCATTCTCGGGCACCGCATCCGCGCCCGGCCCCATCTGTTCCAGCAGCTTGTCGAGCACCCAGTCGACGCCGGTGCCCGCCGCGCCCGACAGCGGGATCACGTCCGCGCCGCTCGCCTCGGCCAGTTCGGCCGACAGCGCCTCGATCAGCTCGTCGTCGAGCGTGTCGATCTTGTTAAGCGCGATAATGTGCGGCTTGTCGATCAGCCCGCCGCCATAGGCCTCCAGCTCGTCGCGGACGATGCGATAGCTTTCGGCCACGTCCGCGTCATTGGCGTCGACCAGATGCAGCAGCACGCGGCACCGCTCGATATGGCCCAGGAAGCGGTCGCCGATCCCGGCGCCGTCGGCGGCGCCCTCGATCAGGCCGGGGATGTCGGCGACCACGAACTCGCGCTCGCGATGCCGCACCACGCCCAGCTGCGGCCGGGTGGTGGTGAAGGCATAGGCGCCGACCTTGGCCTGCGCATTGGTGACGGCGTTGATGAAGGTCGACTTGCCTGCATTGGGCAGCCCGACCAGGCCCGCATCGGCGAGCAGCTTCAGCCGCAGCCAGACCCATGCCTCTTCGCTGGGCCAGCCGGTGCCGTGCTGGCGCGGCGCGCGGTTGGTCGAGGTCTTGTAGGTGGCGTTGCCGCGCCCGCCATCGCCGCCGCGCAGGAAGACCTCGCGCTGCCCGACCTTGGTGAAGTCGAGCAGCACCTCTTCCTTGTCCTCGGACAGGACTTGGGTTCCGACCGGCACCTTGATGACCAGATCGTCGCCGCCGCCGCCGGTACGGTTCGAGCCCGATCCGCCATGCCCGCGAGGCGCGCGGAAATGCTGGGTGTAGCGGAAGTCGATCAGGGTGTTCAGGCCTGCGACCGCCTCGAAGATGATGTCGCCGCCCTTGCCGCCATTGCCGCCGTCGGGGCCGCCATATTCGATATATTTTTCACGCCGAAAGGACAGGGCGCCGGGGCCGCCCGCGCCGGAGCGGACGAAAATCTTGGCCTGATCGAGAAAATGCATGGGGCGCCTTTACCGCTCACCGCACCGACTGACCAGCCCGGCCTTTTGGTACGGGGGTGATCGGGGGGAGGGCGTGGCGTAGGTGCATCGGGTGGGTAGGCGTGGGGCGGTGGTGTCGCGTGGCCTTCGACTTCGCTCAGGCTGAACGGAGTTCGGGATACGGTCTTG
>DXIH01000131.1 GCA_019112965.1 Candidatus Sphingomonas excrementigallinarum
CCACAGAGTTCAAAGAGCTCGGCGCCCGACACTCCCGGGGGTGCCGTCGGGGCCGGCGGAGAGCGCGCTTTCCGCCGGCCTTTCCGTGGCGGCCAGGGGGCTGGACGTGGAGCCATTTGGACCGACGTCGACACTGTGAAAGTCGTCCTATGCCGGAGCAGACGAGCCGATGAGCCGCAAAATCCTGATCGTCGAAGATGACGCCTCCACCGCCGCCTATGTCGCCAAGGGCCTGGCCGAGGCGGGCTATGCCGTGGAACAGTGCGGGGACGGCCGCGATGGCCTGTTCCTGGCCAGCGAGGGGATATTCGACCTGATCATCGCCGACCGGATGCTGCCGCGCCTCGACGGGCTGGCGATGGTCAGCGCGATCCGGGCGGCGGGGATTTCCACGCCGGTCCTGGTCCTCTCGGCGCTGGCGACGGTCGACGACCGGGTCGACGGGCTGAAGGCGGGCGCGGACGACTATCTGTGCAAACCCTTTTCCTTTGCCGAACTGTCGGCGCGGATCGAGGCGCTGGTTCGCCGGTCCGACCGCTCCGCGTCCGAGCCGACCCGCACCAAGCTGTCGGTCGGCGATCTGGAGATCGATCTGCTGGCGCGCACCGTTACCCGGGCGGGCAAGATCATCCCGGTCGGCGCGCGCGAGTTCAACCTCCTGGAGTTCCTGGCCCGTCATGCCGGGCAGGTCGTCACCCGCACGATGATGCTGGAGAAGATCTGGAACTATCATTTCGACCCAGGCTCCAACGTGGTCGACGTCCATATCGGGCGTCTCCGCCGCAAGCTGGAAGAAGGGTTCGGCAGTCCGATCCTGCATACCGTGCGCGGCGCTGGCTATAGGCTGGCC
Organism: Candidatus Sphingomonas excrementigallinarum; assembly: GCA_019112965.1. GTDB lineage: Bacteria > Pseudomonadota > Alphaproteobacteria > Sphingomonadales > Sphingomonadaceae > Sphingomonas > Sphingomonas excrementigallinarum. Next base: position 851 of record DXIH01000131.1, read on the forward strand.
GTCGAAGGGTGAAGCCGCGGCTGACGATCTCGGCGCGGATCGCGCTGCTGTCGATCGCTCTTGCGCTGGTTTCGAACCTGGCGCTGGTCGGCTTCATCTGGAAGCAGACGAGCGCCGATGCGGTGGCCGCGCTTCACCGCGAGATCGTCGAACAGGCCGATGCGTTGAGGGCGGTCTGGCGGACGGGCGCGCTGCCTGCGCTGGCCGATGCGATCAAGGAAGCGCGCGAGCCGGGCGACGTGTCGCTGGTCCTCGCCATCTTCGATCCGCAGGGGCACCGGATCGCGGGCTATGCGCCGCGCCATCTGGCGGTGCCGCTGGCCGATACGCCGTTCCGTATCGCGATGCTGGGGCGCGACGGTGTCTGGGCCTCGCGCGAGGCGGGCTATACGCTGCACCCGATCGGCAATGACTGGCTGCTGGTCGGGCGGCCTCTCGACCTGATCGAGGCGCAACAGGTCGCGATCGAGCGGGCGCTGGCGCTGGCGGTGTTCCTGTCGCTGATGCTGGGGGCGGGCACCGGGCTCGTGCTGGCGCGCTATGTCGCGGGGCGGCTCAACAGCATCGTCTCGGTGATCGACGCGGCGGGCGAGGGGGACCTTTCGCGCCGCGTGTCGCTTGTCCGCTCGGGCAGCGACGAGGGCGATGCCTTCGACCGGCTGGCCGAGCGGCTGAACGCGATGCTGGGCAAGATCGAACAGCTGATGGCCGAACTGCGCGTCGTCACCGACAGCCTGGCGCACGATCTGCGCTCGCCGCTCGCCCGGCTGCGCACCAAGACCGAACAGGCGGTGCTGATCGCCGATCCGGCGCAGCGCGAGGCGGCGCTGGGCGGCCTGCTGGTCGAGACCGACCTCATCATGCGGATGTTGACCATGGTGATCGAGATCAGCCGATCCGAGTCGGTCACGCGCGACCGCTTCACCCTGGCCTCGCCGGTGGAGCTGGTCGAGGAGATCGGCGAACTCTATGCGCCGGTGGCCGAGGATGCGGGCCTGCGCTTCCTGATCGAGGTGGAGGCCCGCCCCGCGCCGCTGCCGCTGCACCGCGAGTTGATGAGCCAGGCGCTGTCCAACCTGATCGACAATGCCCTGAAGCATGGCGCGTCGGGCGGGCAGGTGACGCTCAGGCTGCGCGAGGATATGGGCGGCATCGTCTTTCAGGTCGAGGATCACGGCCCCGGCATCGCCGAGGCGGATCGGGCGCAGGCTCTGAAGCGGTTCGGACGGCTCGACACCGCGCGGACTACGCCGGGCGCGGGGCTGGGCATGGCGCTGATCGAGGCGGTAGCGCGGCTGCACGGCGGCCGGTTCGAACTGGGCGACAACGCGCCGGGGCTGGTTGCGAGGTTGGTGATTCCCTGATCCTCCCCGGTACGGGAAGGGGGACCATGCGAAGCATGGTGGAGGGGGCGTCCCGCCGGGGATGTCCTATGAGGAAGCCCCCCTCCGTCAGGCTGCGCCTGCAACCTCCCCGTGCCGGGGAGGATCGGACTTGCCCCGTCGCCTCAGCGCTTTACACCGCCGCATCATGGACACGCTTTCCCTGTTCGGCCTGCTCGCCGTTTCCTTCACCCTGGTCTGCTACGCGATGGAATCGGGATCGCACTGGTGGACGCTCGGCTTCTGTCTGGGCTGTGTCGCGGGATCGGCCTATGGCTTTCTTCAGGGAGCATGGCCGTTCGGCGTGGTGGAGATCGTATGGGCCATCGTCTCCTTTCGCCGCTGGCTGACGCTCAAGCGCCTTCAGTCGACGAAGTTTGTGGAACCGATCGCTTGACAGGGTGTTGCGCGCGGCTTAACTGACCGTCCTTCCAACACCATCGGTTGAACGACGCGCGACCTGCGTGCGTCGCGCTTCCGCGTGGCGGAACCATCGCGTTGAGATGGAGCATGTGCGGCCATGCCATGCTTCGTGGAGCTAGGAGAACAAATTTCATGGCACGTATCGCGGGTGTTAACCTCCCGACCAACAAGCGCGTAATCATCGCGCTGACCTATATCCACGGCATCGGCCCGGCCAAGGCGAAGCAGATCTCCGCCAAGCTGAACATCGCCGAGGATCGCCGCGTCCAGGACCTGTCGGATCAGGAAGTGCTCCAGATCCGCGAGACCATCGACGCCGATCACACGGTGGAAGGCGATCTGCGTCGCGAAACCGCGATGAACATCAAGCGCCTGATGGACCTGGCCTGCTATCGCGGCCTGCGTCACCGCAAGGGGCTGCCGGTTCGCGGCCAGCGCACGCATACCAATGCGCGCACCCGCAAGGGCAAGGCCAAGCCGATCGCGGGCAAGAAGAAGTAAGAATTTCGTCCGGGGGACGAAATTCACTTCTTCTCCGCCGGAGGGCGGCGCGAGGCAGGCTGCTTCCCGCTCTCCGCATCAGAGATACAGGTCAGGATAGAATATAATGGCACGTGAACCGCAGCGCATTCGCCGTCGCGAGCGCAAGAACATCACCGCGGGCGTCGCGCATGTGAACGCCAGCTTCAACAACACCATGATCACCATCACCGACGCGCAGGGCAACGCCATTTCGTGGTCGTCGGCCGGCATGATGGGCTTCAAGGGTTCGCGCAAGTCGACCCCGTATGCGGCGCAGGTCGCAGCGGAAGACGCGGGCAAGAAGGCCGCCGAGCATGGCGTCCGCACCCTGGAAGTCGAAGTCAAGGGTCCGGGTTCGGGCCGCGAGTCGGCGCTGCGCGCGCTGCAGGCGGTCGGTTTCCAGATCTCCTCGATCCGTGACGTGACCTCGATCCCGCACAACGGCGTGCGGCCTTCCAAGCGTCGCCGCGTCTGATGCTTCCCATGGCCGGCTGACGAGTCGGCCATGCCTCTCTCCACGGCTGGAACCGTCCCCGTTCCGGCCCATAACTCAGGGGAACCACGTGTCTGTCAACGCAAAGAACTGGCAGGAACTGAAGAAGCCCAACGCGCTCGAAAAGAAGGGCGGCGATGGCAAGCGGAAGGCGACGTTCGTCGCCGAACCGCTGGAGCGTGGCTTCGGCCTGACGCTGGGCAACGCGCTTCGTCGCGTTCTCCTGTCGTCGCTCCAGGGCGCGGCGGTCACCTCGATCAAGATCGAGAACGTGCTGCACGAGTTCTCGTCGCTCGCCGGTGTGCGTGAAGACGTCACCGACATCGTGCTGAACGTCAAGCAGCTCGCGATCCGCATGCAGGGCGAAGGCCCCAAGCGGCTCCAGCTGTCGGCGACCGGCCCCACTACCGTCAAGGCAGGCGACATCGCCGTGTCCGGCGACATCGAGGTCATGAACAAGGACCTGGTGATCTGCCATCTCGACGAAGGCGCGACGTTCAACATGGAACTGACCGCCGACATCGGGAAGGGCTATGTCCCCGCCGCGTCGAACCGTCCGGCCGATGCGCCGATCGGTCTGATCCCGGTTGATGCGCTCTACTCGCCGGTGCGCCAGGTGTCGTACAAGGTCGACCCGACCCGCGTCGGTCAGGACCTGGACTATGACAAGCTGACGCTTTCGGTCGAGACCGACGGCACCGTCACCCCGGAAGACGCCGTGGCCTATGCCGCGCGCATCCTCCAGGACCAGCTGGCGCTGTTCGTGCACTTCGACGACTCGGCGCTCACCCGTGCGGCCCCCGTGGGCCAGGCGGCGGTTCCGGCCGCTGGCGGCGAGCCGCAGAGCGACGCGCAGCAGATCAACCGTTACCTTCTCAAGAAGGTCGACGAGCTGGAACTGTCGGTGCGTTCGGCGAACTGCCTCAAGAACGACAACATCATCTATATCGGCGATTTGGTCGGCAAGACCGAAGCCGAGATGCTGCGCACCCCGAATTTCGGTCGCAAGTCGCTGAACGAGATCAAGGAAGTGCTGTCGTCCATGGGTCTGCGCCTGGGCATGGAAATCCCCGGCTGGCCGCCCGAGAATATCGAGGAAATGGCCAAGAAGCTGGAACAGGAGATCATGGGCTGAGCCGCACGCGGATAGCGATGCTATCCGCGAGACGGCGAAAGCCCGGCCGGCGGGTCGCTCACGGGCGACCCGTTCGACGTCGGACTGCGGCTTTGCCGCAGTCGGCCCCTCCACCAGCTTTGCTGGTCCCCCTCCCCAAGCAAGCTTGGGGAGGATTAGAATAGGCGAAGGTGACGGCCTCAACGGTCACCGGCTCTGGGGTTCCGTGACACGGCCCCTTAACGAACGAAGGAACTACCCATGCGTCATCGCGTCGGCGGCCGTAAGCTGCAGCGTACCTCGGCTCATCGTATTGCG
>DXIH01000132.1 GCA_019112965.1 Candidatus Sphingomonas excrementigallinarum
AAGCGCCCCACCCCCGGCCCCTCCCCTGAAGGGGAGGGGTGGGTTAATCTCATGTCATCACGCTCTGATAGGATCGAGCCCGTTTGCGTCGGATGCAATGAGACGGGCGACCCGCTGCCGTTTACGACGACCGTAGCCTTGGCGGGTGCCAAAACTTCCTCGTCTCATGCATTCGAGCGACTTTTGTGAGTGGCGGTTAAGATAGCCTTCGGCGCACACAGGCTATCGCACGCGCTGCCGCCGTTAATCTTCTCGGTTGAGAGGATCGACCATGCGACCTGCCACCACCACGCGGAGCCCCGGCACACGGCCGAGGCTCCGGTGTGGATTTAGGCGAGGGCGGCGTCCGCCCCCATCAGCGCAGGGAAGAAGCCCTCATGCGCGCGACGCAGATCATCGAGCGCCACGACGAAATCGCCGTCCTCGCGCTCGAAGATTAGGCGCGTGCCCGCGGTGCGGCCGATCCGCTCGACCTCGACGCCCGCCTGATGCGCGTTCGCCAAGAAGTCCATCAGCGCGGTATCCTCGACCGTGGCGATGTACAGGCCCTGGTCCTCGGCGAAAAGCTGGCGGCAGGCCTCGCCGCTTTCCGGGAACTGGATCAACGCGCCGATATTGCCAGCGAGCGCCATCTCCGCGATCGTGACCGCGATGCCGCCGTCCGACACGTCGTGAACGGCAGTAAGGTGTCCGGCGGTGATCGCCTCGCGGACGAGATCGCCGGTGCGACGTTCGGCATCCAGATCGATCGACGGTGGCGGGCCAGCGTCCCGGCCTTCGAGGCCGTGAACTTCGCGCAGCCATAGCGACTGGCCGATCTCGCCCTTCGGCGTGCCGATCAGGACGATGACGTCGCCCGTGCCCTTGAAAGCGATCGTCGCCGACTTGGACCAGTCCGCCATCAGGCCGACGCCACCGATCGCCGGGGTCGGCAGGATCGCCGAGCCGCCGCCGGTCGCCTTCGACTCGTTGTAGAGCGAGACGTTGCCCGACACGATCGGGTAATCCAGCGCACGGCAGGCCTGGCTCATGCCGTCGAGGCAGCCGACGATCTGGCCCATGATCTCGGGCCGCTGCGGATTGGCGAAGTTGAGGCAGTTGGTGATGGCGAGCGGCTTGGCGCCGACCGCGGTGATGTTGCGCCACGTCTCGACCACCGCCTGCATGCCGCCGGTCACCGGATCGGCATAGCAGTAGCGCGGCGTGCAGTCGGTGCTCATCGCGAGCCCCTTTTGCGTGCCATGGACGCGGACGACGGCGGCATCGCCACCGGGACGCTGCACGGTGTCGCCGCCGACCATATGGTCATACTGCTCCCAGATCCACCGACGCGAGGCGATGTCGGGCGAGCCCATCAGCTTCAGCAGATCGGCGGCCGGGTCCTGGCAGCCGGGCGAGGGGATTGCGGCCGGAACCTGGGTCGGCACATGCGGCCGGTCGTAAAGCGGCGCGTCGTCGGCCAGCGGTGCCAGCGGAATATCGCACACCACCTCGCCCTTTTGGCGCAGGACCATGCGGCCGGTGTCGGTCACGTGGCCGATGACCGCGAAGTCGAGTTCCCACTTGCGGAAGATCGCCTCGGCAAAATCCTCGCGGCCGGGCTTCAGCACCATGAGCATCCGCTCCTGGCTTTCCGACAGCATCATCTCGTAAGGAGTCATGCCCTCTTCGCGCTGGGGCACGTCGTCCATGATGAGTTCGATGCCGACGCCGCCCTTGGACGCCATCTCGACCGACGAGGAGGTCAGGCCCGCCGCGCCCATGTCCTGGATCGCGACGATCGCGTCCGATGCCATGAGTTCGAGGCACGCCTCGATCAGCAGCTTTTCGGTGAAGGGATCGCCGACCTGTACGGTCGGGCGCTTGGCCTCCGCATCCTCGCCGAAATCGGCCGAGGCCATGGTCGCGCCGTGAATGCCGTCGCGGCCGGTCTTGGAGCCGACATACACGATCGGATTGCCGACACCCGAGGCCGCCGAGTAGAAGATCTTGTCCTGATCGGCGACGCCCACGGTCATCGCATTGACCAGGATGTTGCCGTCATAGGCCGGGTGGAAGTTCACCTCGCCACCCACGGTCGGTACGCCGACGCAATTGCCGTAACCGCCGATGCCATGCACCACGCCCGAGATCAGGTGGCGCATCTTGGGGTGATCGGGCCGCCCGAAGCGAAGCGCGTTCAGGTTCGCGACCGGCCGCGCGCCCATGGTGAACACGTCGCGCAGGATGCCGCCGACACCCGTCGCCGCACCCTGATAGGGCTCGATATACGAAGGGTGGTTGTGGCTCTCCATCTTGAAGATGGCGGCCTGGCCGTCGCCGATGTCGATGACGCCCGCATTCTCGCCGGGACCGCAGATCACCTGGGGGCCTTCGGTCGGCAGCTTCTTCAGGTGGATGCGGCTCGACTTGTAGCTGCAATGCTCCGACCACATCACTGAGAAGATGCCAAGCTCGACGAGGTTCGGCTCGCGGCCCAGCGCGGTCAGCACGCGCTGATATTCTTCTTCGGACAGGCCGTGGTCGGCGACGATCTGGGGCGTGATCTCGGTCATGGCCCGCGCCTTTAACGCGGTGTCGCGGGTTCGTCACTATCGCTGTTGGGGAAGATGCGTCATCATCGCCATGGGGCAACAGATGAGGGGGCGTGATGATCCTGGCATGGGTGATGGGCATGGCTCTGGTAGTGGGCGAACTGCCGCCCGAACCACAGCGGGCGATGCTGGCCGACGTCCAGCACCTCTACCGGGGCGCGGGGAACCGCCTTTGGCCGGGTTTTGACAAGGTGCCGCTGGACCTCGTGCTGATCGGGCCGGAGCGCGAGACGCTTTTCTGCCACGGGGCGATCAGGGGCTTTGTGCCTGCCGGGTTCGATCCGCTAACGAAATGTGCGTTGCAGTCCCGGCGTCGGGAATTGGATCTCGACCTTTCCGCAGCGGCCGATCTTTTCCCGGGCGGAGCGACGATCGCGATCGGTTATCCCAAGGCGTTGGATATGAGCCCGGCCTACTGGAAAGCTACTGTCCTTCATGAGGCATTCCATCTCTATCAATCGCATTTGCCGGGATATGCCCAAGCCGTCGCAGCCCTGGGATTACGTGACGGATCGCCTGATGGCAGCTGGCTGCTGAACTATCCGTTTCCTTATGCCGACCCTCAGGTCGGCGCGGCCTTTTTGGCGATGGGTAATGCGGGCCTGGCGTTTCTCGAGGCCAGGTCGCCGCAGGAGCGACGTTTGGCCACCCAAGCCTATGTGGCGGCGCGGGGGGCAGCGCTGGCGAAGGTCAGTTCGGCTGATCAGCGCTACTATGAATTTCAGGTCGGTCAGGAGGGCGTGGCGCGATGGACTGAACTGACACTGGCGCGGCAGGGTGACGCAGCGATGCGCGAGGACGTGACGGGACGTTGGCGGGGGCTTGCGACAAGCCTGCGCGCGATTCGTGAGCAGGGATTCAGCGTGTGGAAACGAGGCGCTTTGTATGTCTATGGCGCCATTGAGGCTGAAATGCTGGAACAAGCGGGGGTGAAGTGGCGACAGGAGTATCGCCGCCACCCCTTCGGTATCGGAGATCAATTGAAGCGGTTGAACTAACCCAGCCGCATCGCGACCGCGATGGCGAGGCCCGACAGAGCCAGCGCTCCGGCGATCCAGCCTGCGCCGGTGCGGATCGCGGCTTCGATGCCGTCCGTCGAAACGACGGCCTGTTCGCTCTCCAGCTTGCGCGTGGTGGCGCGGATCAGGCGGGGAAGGTCGTCGCCGAGCCGGTCGAGTTCCAGCGCCAGCGCGGCGGCGCGTCTGGTCCAGCGTTCGGGGGCGAGCCGTGCCTCGACGATTCGGCTACTGGCCCGACGGAGCGCGGCCGACAGGTCGAAGTCGGGCTGGATGCCGCTCAGGACGCCGTCGATGGTGATGAGCGCCTTGAACAGCAGCAGCATGTCGGGCTGCAGGACGATGCGTTCCTCCCGGAGTACCGGGAAGATATCGCCGAGGATCGCGGCCAGCCGTAGCGCCCCGCCGCCATGCCGCGTGACCAGACGGTCGGCAATGCTCTGGAACCGTTCGGGTGGAATATCATCGGTTTGCGACCAGTTCCTGAGTGTTTCCGCCAGGAGGGCCGGGTCACTGTTCGCGATGGACTGGGTAAAGGCGATGACCTCCTCGCGCCGCCGTGGGGACACATGGCCGATCAGACCCAGGTCCAGCATCGCGATGCGATTACCGGGCAGGCAGAGCAAATTGCCCGGATGGGGATCCCCATGGAAGCGCCCGTTGATGAGCGTCATGTCCAGGACGATGTCCGCGCCCGCCGAAGCAATGGCGGCCGGATCGATTCCCGCGTGCCGCAGGGTTGCGGCGTTGCGGGGCGGCACGCCTTCGACGAAGTCCATCACCAGCAGCGTCTCGGACGTGTGTGCCCAGTGGATCGTCGGCACGACCACCCGCGCGTCGCCCGCGAAATCCTCACGCAGGCGATCGGCGTTGCGGCCTTCATTGCTGAAGTCGAGCTCTTCGAGGATATCGCACCCCAGTTCGCGCACCATGCGCACCGCGCCGTAGCGCCGGGCCTCGGCATTGGTGGCCTCGACCATCGCGGCGAGCTGCGCCAGCAGGCGGAGATCCGCCTCCATCACCGGGCGGATGCCGGGACGGCGGATCTTCAGGACAACCTCGGTCCCGTCTGCCAGAGCCGCCCGGTGGACCTGCGCGATCGAAGCGGCGGCGAGCGGTTCGGAATCGAACCGGGCGAAAGCCGTTTCCGGCGACTCGCCCAGCGCCGCTTCGACCTTTTCGCGCAGGTCGGCGAAGGGCAGGCGGGGCGCGGCGCTATGGAGCCGTTCGAACTCGGCGATCCATTCGGGCGGCAACAGATCGGCGCGCGTCGCCAGGATCTGACCGAGCTTGATCCAGACCGGCCCCAGCGCCTCCATCGCCTGCCGGGTGCGGGCGGGCAGGTCGAAGGGCAGGGCATCCGGATTGTGCCGCGCCGGATCAAGCCCGAGCCGGGCCAGCAACACGTCCAACCCGAAGCGCGAGGTGGTCGCGATCACCTCGGCCAGCCGGGCGCGGTCGCGTGCCGCAACCCTGATCGCGCCCAGCAGCATCGGCTCAGCTATAGGGCGGTTGGGTGTAGCCCGCCGGGCTAAGCGTGAAGATTTCGCAGCCCTCTTCAGTGATGCCGATCGAATGCTCGAACTGCGCCGACAGCGAGCGGTCGCGCGTCACCGCCGTCCAGCCATCGTCGAGCAGCTTCACATCGGGGCGTCCGATATTGATCATCGGCTCGATGGTGAAGATCATGCCGGGCTTCAACTCGGGCCCGGTGCCGGGGCGGCCGACATGGACGACTTCGGGGGCGTCATGGAACAGCAGGCCCAGTCCATGGCCGCAAAAATCGCGGACGACACCGTAACGATGCTTCTCGGCATGACGCTGGATGGCATGGGCCACGTCACCCATGTGATTGCCAGGCCTGGCCTGCTCGATACCCAGCATCAGGCATTCATAGGTGACTTCGACCAGCTTGCGCGCCTTTAGCGGCACGTCGCCGATCAGGTACATCCGGCTGGTGTCGCCGTGCCAGCCATCGACGATCGGGGTCACGTCGACATTGACGATATCGCCCGACTTCAACGTCTTTTCGGACGGAATGCCGTGGCAGACGACATGGTTGATCGAGATGCAGGTCGAGTGGGTGTAACCGCGATAGCCCAGGGTCGCAGGCACGCCGCCACGCTCCAGGATGAACTGGTGGATCAGCCGGTCGATCTCCGCCGTGGTGACGCCCGGCACCATGTGCGGCACCAGCATGTCCAGCGTTTCGGCCGCGAGGCGGCCCGCCTTGTGCATGCCGTCGAACGCCTCGCGGCCCCAGAGCTTGATCGCGCCGGTTCGTCCCTGGGGCGCGTCGGCGGAAACGGTCACATAATCGGTCATGGCGGCGATATAGCGTGGCGTGGCCGCTTTTGCGAGGCTATGTCGGGCGCATGGAAATAGCGACTTCACCCGAGCGTATCTGGACCGCCGCATTGATCGTCATCGGTGATGAAATCCTCTCGGGCCGGACGCAGGACCGCAACATCGCCCAGCTTGCCACATGGTTGAATGTGCAGGGAATCCGACTGGCCGAAGTGCGTGTGGTCGCCGACCGAACCGAGGCTATCGTCGAGGCGGTCAACACGCTGCGCGTGCGCAACGACTATCTGTTCACCACCGGCGGGATCGGGCCGACGCATGACGATATCACCGTCGACGCGATCGCCGAGGCGCTGGGCGTGCCGGTGATCGAGCATCCCGAAGCGCGCGCGATCCTCGAGGATTATTATACGGCGCGCGGCGGGGTCAGCGCCGCGCGGGCCCGGATGGCGCGGACGCCGGAGGGGGCGACCCTGATCCCCAATCGCGTATCCGGCGCGCCGGGCATTCGGGTCGGCAACGTTTTCATCATGGCCGGGGTGCCGCACATCACCGCCGGTATGCTCGATGCGCTGACCGGCACCCTCGAAGGCGGCCGCCCGGTGGTGTCGGGTACGATCGGTTGCTGGGTCGGCGAAAGCGAAGTCGCAGAGTTGCTGCGCCAGGCCGAAAAGTCGCATGAGGGCGTGGCGATCGGCAGCTATCCCTTTTTTCGCGAAGGCCGCACGGGTGCGAACTTCGTGGTCCGCAGTCCCGATGCCGAGCGCGTCGACGCCTGTCTCAGGGACCTGACGGACGCGCTGCAAGCCGATGGTCGGGATGTGATCGCCGGCGGCATCTGATCCCCCGACCAGCTTGCATTTTCGTACTTTTTCAAGACTGACGGACTAAGCGCGTAACGGCGGGGCAGATGAGCTTGCCTTGCGCGGACGGTGAGACGGAGTGGTTCTGGATGCGGATTGTGGTGACTGGCGCAGTACGGTTCGCTCGCCGCAGTACGGCTGAGGGGCGCTGAGGCCATGTCCGCCCCTATTCTGGTCACCGGCACGGCGGGCTTTATCGGTCACGCCACCGCGCATCGTTTGCTCGCACGCGGCGAGACGGTCATCGGGATCGACAATCTCAACGACTATTACGACCCGGCGCTGAAGCGGGCGAGGCTGGCCAGCCTGGAGCGCATGCCCGGATTTGCTTTCCGCATGATGGACGTGGCAGATGCGCCAGCCGTCGCGGCGGTCCTGCGCGAGCATGGCGCGACCCGCGTGATCCATCTCGCGGCACAGGCGGGCGTGCGGCACAGCATCGACCATCCCTTCGCCTATGAGCGTTCCAATGTCGGCGGGCATCTGGCGGTGCTGGAGGCCTGTCGCCACCAGCCGGGCTTCGTCCACCTCGTCTATGCCTCGTCCAGTTCGGTTTATGGCGACAAGCCGATGGGGGGGCAGGGGTTCAGCGAAGACGAACCCTCGGTCTCGCCGGTCTCTCTCTATGCCGCCACCAAGCGGGCGTGCGAGTTGATGAGCCAGTCCTATGCGACGCTATACGGCTTTGCGCAGACGGGGCTGCGATTCTTTACTGTCTATGGCCCCTGGGGGCGGCCGGACATGGCCTAT
>DXIH01000133.1 GCA_019112965.1 Candidatus Sphingomonas excrementigallinarum
ACCATCGCTGGCGCGATGGTCCCCCTCCCCAAGCATAGCTTGGAGAGGAAAAGCGATTACACCCCCTTGCGTCGCCAGAAGGGCCGCGTGCTGCCCGATTGCAGCACTCCACGCCGGAACAGCCGCGCGCCCAGCGTCACGAACAGCGCCACCCACAGGGCCTGCCACGCAATGGCCACCGCATGCGGCCAGAGCGAATCGCTCGCCGCCGCCACGCCCGCCATCGCGAAGGGCGAGGACAGCGGAAACACCTCGGCGACCAGCGCCAACCAGCTGCCGGGCTGCGACAAGCCGCTCAGCGTCAGGGTGAACATGCCGACCTGGACGATGGTGATCGGCAGCGAGAGCATCTGGATCTCGCGCATGGTCGAGGCCTGCGCGCCGATCGTCAGGAACACCGAGCCGAGCAGCAGATAGGCCATGGTGAAATAGGTGACGAACAATACCGTGAACATCGGCAGCCCGACCGCTGGCGACAGCTCGCCGACCATTCCGGCAAAGGCGGATGGCAACACGCTCGTCACCTGCCCCAGCACCGTGCCCCAGAAGGTGATGAACAGCACCGCCACCCCGAACATGCCGAGCAGCTTGCCCAGGAACACCGCCTCCAGCGGAACGGCGGCGGCCAGCACCTCGATCACCTTGTTCGACCGCTCCTCGGCCATGGTGCCGACCACCTGCCCCGCCAGGAACAGGGTCAGGAAGAAGACGCCGAACACCGCCAGGAACGCGGTCTGGTTCTGCCCGCCCAGCGTCGCGCGCTGGCGCAAGAAGGGCAGTTTCCGGGCCGCGATCTTGGGCAGTTCGCCGCCCAACCGCTCGGCCGACAGGGCGCCACCGGCTAGGACCGCCAGATAGTCGGCTGCCCGCGTGCCCCGCGCGCCGTACAGGATCGTCGGCCGGTCGAGCGGCCCGTACAGCACGGCGGCCGCGTCATAGTCGGGCGATTCAAACGCGGCCCGCGCCTGAGCCGCCGGATCGCGCGCGGGGGGCAGCGTCACCAGTTCGGGCGGTTCCTCGTCCCGGCGAAAGATGGCACGGGACTGGCGATCGGCGTCGGCAAAGGCCTTGGCCGCCGCGTCGGGCACGATCGCGACGATTCGCACCCGGTCGGTGCCATGGTCCGCCGCCTGCGCCGCGCCCATCGCGCCGATGGTGCTGAACGCGACCATGATGAGCGGGGCGAAGAGGAACAGCAGGAAGATCGGGGTATAGACCGTCGCGATGAAGTCGCGCCGCGCGATGGTCAGGGTCTGGCGGATCAGTCGCCGGGTCGGGCTCATGCCGCTATCTCCTGCTCGCCGACGATACGGACAAAGGCTTCGTGAAGGCTGGGACGCTCGATCGACAGGTTCAGGATGCCCGCCCCCGCCGCCAGTAACCGGCCGAGCAACGGCTCGATCCCGTCCTCGGGCAGCGGGAAGTGCCAGTCGGCGCCCTCGCGCACCGCCTCGGCAGGCAAGAGCGCGGGCGTCACCCGATCCGGGTCGCGCGGGCGATAGCGCACGCGCGCGGTCAGCGTGCCGCGTGCCTCGTCCACCGTGCCCTCGAACCGGCGGCGCCCGCCCGCGATGATGGCCAGGCGGTCGCACAGCCGTTCGGCATGGGCCATGACGTGGGTAGAGAACAGGATGGTCGCCCCTCGGTCGCGCTCGCCCAGGATCAGCGCCTCCAGCCGTTCCTGATTGACCGGATCGAGCCCCGAAAAGGGCTCGTCCAGCACCAGCAGCTTCGGCCGGTGCACGACCGAGCCGAGCAGCTGGACCAGCTGCGCCATGCCCTTGGACAATTTGCGGATCTTGCTGTCGGCGGCATGGCCGAGCCCGGCCTGTTCGAGCAGCTCGTTCGCGCGCGCCCGGCCCGTCTTCCAGTCCAACCCGCGCAGCGAGCCCATGAAGGCGATCGCCTCGCGCGCCTTCATCGCAGGATAAAGCCCGCGTTCTTCGGGCAGATAGCCGACCAGATCGCTGGCATCGCGCGGATGGGCATGACCCAGCAGACTGCGCTCCCCCTCATCGGGTTCGATGATGCCCAGCAGCATCCGAAGCGTCGTCGTCTTGCCCGCGCCGTTGGGGCCGAGCACGCCATACACCGCGCCGGTCGGCACCGCGATGTCGACGCCGTCGACGACCCGCCGGTCACCGAAGCGTTTGGCGAGGCCCGAGGCGCTGACCGCCCACTGATTATCCACGCGCCCCTGATTATCCACGCGATTGTCCCTCCCTGATCGCCTGTGGTAGCGGGCGTTCGTGGCGCAAGACAAGCTGGAAACCCGGATCAAGGCGAAGGCGGCCGAACTGGGCTTTGCCGCGATCGGCATCACCCATGCCGATGCCGCACCGAAAACAGTCGAGCGACTGCACCAGTGGCTGGCCGAGGGACGCCACGGATCGATGATCTGGATGGCCGACCGCGCCCATCAGCGGCAAAGTCCGGCGAGCCTGTGGCCCGAGGTGAAGAGCATCATCTCGCTCGGCGTCAGCTATGCCCCCGCCGAGGACCCGATGCGGCTGGCGGACCAGGGGCGGATCGGGCGAATCTCGGTCTATGCGCAAGGAGCGGACTATCACGATGTCGTGAAGCGCCAGTTGAAGGCGCTGGGCCGCTGGCTGGCGCGGGAGGCGAAATGCGACCTGAAGGTCTTCGTCGACACCGCGCCGGTCATGGAAAAGCCGCTGGCCGAGGCGGCGGGGCTGGGCTGGCAGGGCAAGCATACCAATCTGGTCAGCCGGGAACATGGCAGCTGGCTGTTCCTCGGCGCGATCTACACGACGCTGGAGCTGGAACCCGACGCGGTGGCGCGCGACACCTGCGGGCGCTGCGACGCGTGCCAGCGGGCCTGCCCGACCGACGCGTTTCCCGCGCCGTACCAGCTGGATGCGCGGCGGTGCATTTCCTACCTGACCATCGAACATGCCGGGCCGATCCCGGAGGAATTCAGGATCGCGATGGGCAACCGCATCTATGGCTGCGACGACTGCTTGGCGGTGTGCCCGTGGAACAAGTTCGCGGCGGCGGCGCAGGCGAACATGGCGTTTCATCCGCGTGCGGAGCTGACCGCGCCGGAATTGGGGGATTTGCTGTCGCTGGACGATCCCGGGTTCCGGCAGGTGTTTTCGGGCTCACCGATCAAGCGGATCGGGCGCAACCGGATGGTGCGTAACGCAGCGATCGCGGCAGGGAATAGCGGCGCGACCGAGTTGGTGCCGGTGTTGCGGGGGTTGCTGGGGGATGATGATCCGGTGGTGGTGGAGGCGGTGGAGTGGGCTTTGGGGCGGTTGGGCGGGTTGATCGCCTAGCCCTTGCCCTCCCCCATCCCCTCCCGCCTGCGGGAGGGGTGCGTTGCTTGGCAAGTGTTAAGCACAAGCAACCATTGAAGCGCTTACCGTTTGCGCTGGGCACACCCCTCCCGCAAGCGGGAGGGAAGGGGGGAGGGCCCGGTGTCTCACCGAGACCGCCACCACCCCAAAAAATTCAATCCACCCAATCCAACCCGATATCCTTGTAGACCGAGCGATCCTCGTCCCAGCCCGGCTTGACCTTCACATGCAGGTACAGGTGGACCTTCTGCCCCAGCAGCTCGGACAGCTGCGCGCGCGACCGCGCGCCGATCTCCTTGATCCGCACGCCGTTCTTGCCCAGCACGATGGCGCGCTGGGTCGGGCGTTCGACCAGGATCTGCTGATGGATCTCGACCGATCCGTCCTCGCGCTCCTTATAGGCCTCGGTCTCGACCGCGCTGGCGTAAGGCAGCTCGGCGTGGAGCTGGAGATAGAGCTGCTCGCGGGTCACCTCGGCCGCCAGCGCGCGCTCGGTGGCGTCGGACACCTGATCCTCCGGGTAATGCCACGGCCCTTCCGGCATCAGCGCCGCGAGATGCGACTTCAACTGCGGCAAGCCATCGCCGGTCTGCGCCGAGATGAACCAGGTCTCGTCGAAGTTCACGACCTCGTTCAGCTTTTCCGCATGGGTCAGCAACCGCGCCTTGTCGGCGATGTCGACCTTGTTGAGGATCAGGTGCTTCGGCTCGGGCCGGTGGGCGATCGACTCGGCGATGGCGTGGATCTTGGGGCCGATCCCGCCCTTGCCGTCGACGACCAGCGCCAGGATATCGGCCCCCTCCGCGCCTTCCCAGGCGGCGGCGACCATCGCGCGGTCGAGGCGGCGCTTGGGCTCGAAGATGCCGGGCGTGTCGACCAGCAGGATCTGGGCATCCCCCTCGATCGCGACGCCGAGCAGCTTGGCGCGGGTCGTCTGCGCCTTGGGGCTGACGATCGCGACCTTCTGGCCGACCAGGGCATTGACGAGGGTGGATTTGCCGGCATTGGGCGCGCCGACGACGGCAACAAGGCCGCAACGTTGTTCAGTCATGGCCGCCAGCGGTACAGGTCCCGTCCCCTTCCCGCAACGGCAAGCCCACATGGACGGAATGTAATGGTCGGATCACGGAACGGCCACCGACCCGCGCGCATTTTTCCGACCACGATTTCGCGTGCAAGGAGAGACGTTATGAAGACCCTTCTCACCGCCCTGTCGGCCGCCGCGCTGCTGACCGTCGCCGGCCCTGCCTCGGCCAAGGGTTGCCTGAAGGGCGCGGCTGTGGGCGGCGTCGGCGGGCATTTCGTCGGCAAGGGCCATGCCGTGCTGGGCGCTGCGGCGGGCTGCGCCATCGGCCATCACCGCGCCAAGGTGCAGGCCAAGAAGGAAGCGGCCGCCGCCAAGGGGCGTTGAGGTCGGTGACTGGGCGAGGTCGGGGGCGTGGCCTTCGACTTCGCTCAGGCTGAACGGGGGGTTGGGGTTTGCGGCGGGCTTCCAGAACAGCCGTTCAGGCTGAGCCCTTCGTCTGGCTGGCAAGCCAGCCGCTCAGGATAAACTTCGGCGCATGGCGCCGAAGTCGAAACCCACGCCGCCTCCCTATCAAGCCTTCAACTTGGCCAGCATCGCCTTCGCGGCGGACGTCTCGGCCTCCTGCTTGTTGGCCCCCGTCGCGGTCACTTCCGCCGTGCGGCCGATCCGCACCGCCACCGTGAAGCGCGGCGCATGATGCGGGCCCGAGCGCTCCACCACCACATATTCCGGTGCCTTGCGGTTGTTCGCGGCGGCCCATTCCTGAAGCGCCGACTTGGGATGCTGCGGGGCCTTGCCCTGCGAATGGACCCGGTCACCCCACGCCTTGCGGATAAAGGCTCGTGCCGCGTCCAGCCCGGCCTCGCGATACCAGGCGCCGATCAGCGCCTCCATCACGTCGCCCAGCACATTGTCGCTGTCCGAGGCGCCGTCGTCGCGCGCCTGCTTGCCCAGCCGCAAATGCTCGCGCACGCCCAGATCGCGCGCGACATCCGCGCAGACCGCACCCGTCACCAGTGAGTTCAGACGCCGCGACAACTGCCCTTCGGGCTCGGCGGGGAATTGCTCCCATAGCCATTCGGCCATGACGAGACCCAGCACCCGGTCGCCCAGAAACTCCAGCCGCTCGTAATTCTCGGCCGCCTGGCTACCATGGGTCAGCGCGCGGTAGAAGGGGGCGGTGTCGTTCGGCGCCCGCCCCAGTATCCCGGCCAGCCAGTCGTCAAGGGCGCTCAAAACCCTTCTCCGATCCGGTTCCAGTGCGCGGCCGACACCCAGGTCCAGGGCTTGATCCACTCGGCCGAACCGTCGGTCGAGAAGAAGACGATCGCCGCGCGGCCCTCCAGCCGGTTCATCGGGATCATGCCCATGCCACGCGGCGGGGCAAAGCGGCTGTCCGCCGAGTCGTCGCGATTGTCGCCCATCAGGAAGACGTGGTCGGCAGGCACGGTATAGACGCCGGTATCATCGGCCTCCGGGAAATTGCCCAGATCGAGCACATTATAGCTCTTGCCCTCGGGTAGCGTCTCCCGGAACTGCGGATAACGGCACACTGGCTTGCCCGCGACCGTATCGACGAACGGCCCGCACTTGTTCGCGTCGAAATTGGGGGTCAGCGGCAGGACGAAGTCGGCGATCCGCTGCTTGGGGATCGCGCGACCGTTCAGGATCACCTGGCCGTCCCGAACCTGGATCGTATCGCCGGGCAGGCCGATCACCCGCTTGATGACGTCATGATCGTCCGGCTCGGGCGAGCGGAACACCACCACATCACCCCGCGCCGGGTCGCGGCCCAGGATACGGCCCGGCAGCAAGGGCAGGCCGAAGGGGAAGGACCACCGCGAATAGCCGTAATTCCACTTGGTCACGAACAGATAGTCGCCGATCAGCAGCCGGGGCAGCATCGACTCCGACGGGATCACGAACGACGTCACGATCAGGCTGCGAAGAATGAAGACGAACAGCGCCAGCTTCAGAAAGAAGCGCAGCGTATCCTTCGCCTCCGACTTTTCGGGCGACGTTTCAGGTGACTTTTGTGGGGTGTCGGCCATGGCGTCGGGTTCGCGCAAGCCGCCCCTGGCGTCAAGTGTCGCAGAACAAGGGCCTCAAGTCTCTTCTATTCCTCCCATTGCAGGAGAGGTGGCAGGTCGAAGGCCTGACGGAGGGGTGTCGCGCTATCGAGAGGAGGTCACCT
>DXIH01000134.1 GCA_019112965.1 Candidatus Sphingomonas excrementigallinarum
ATTCGCCGCCGCCGCCGAGAATCGACCGATCGGCCGCAGCGCGTCCACGCCCACACGCAGGCCGATCTCCTCGTCCAGTTCGCGGAGCAGCGCGGCGGCGGGGTCCTCGCCGGGTTCGATCTTGCCGCCCGCCTGCATGAAACACGACGTGCCCGCCTTGCGCACCAACAGCAATCGCCCCGCCCCGTCTTCGATCAGGGCGGCGGCGATGCGGATGATGGAGGACGTCACTCCGCCGCGATCGCCGCCTTGGCGACATCCGCCGCTTCCATCTCCGCCGCCTTGGCCTCGACCAGCTTGACGATATGCTCGACCATATCGGCGTCCTCGACCGTGTGGTCGGTCAGGCCGGACAGATAGACCATGTGCTTGCCGTTGCCGCCGCCGGTCACGCCGATATCGGTCTCGCGCGCCTCGCCGGGGCCGTTGACGACGCAGCCCAGCACCGACAGCGACATGGGCGTGCGGATATGCTGGAGCCGTTCCTCCAGCACCTGCACGGTGCGGATCACGTCGAAGCCCTGGCGCGCGCAGGACGGGCAGGACACGACACGCACGCCGCGATTGCGGATGCCCAGCGCCTTCAGGATTTCGAAGCCGACGCGCACCTCTTCCTCAGGCTCCGCCGACAGGGAAACGCGGATCGTGTCGCCGATCCCGAACCACAGGAGGGAGCCGATGCCGATCGAGGACTTGACCGTGCCGCCGATCAGCCCGCCCGCCTCGGTGATGCCCAGATGCAGCGGGCAGTCGGTCGCCTCAGCCAGCCCCTGATAGGCCGCGACCGCCAGGAAGACGTCCGACGCCTTCACCGCGACCTTATATTCGTGGAAGTCATGGTCCTGGAGCAGCTTGATATGGTCAAGCGCCGATTCGACCAGCGCCTCGGGGCACGGCTCGCCATATTTTTCGAGCAGGTCCTTCTCCAGTGACCCGGCATTCACGCCGATACGGATGGCGCAGCCATTGGCCTTGGCGGCGCGAACGACCTCGGCGACGCGCTCGGACGAGCCGATATTGCCCGGATTGATGCGCAGGCACGCCGCGCCCGCATCGGCGGCTTCCAGCGCGCGCTTATAGTGGAAATGGATGTCCGCGACGATGGGAACGCGCGCCGCCTTGGTGATCTTGGCCAGCGCCGCGGTCGAGTCGGTGTCGGGGCAGGAAACGCGGATGATGTCCGCCCCCGCCTCTTCGCAGCGCCGGATCTGGTCGAGCGTGGCGACCGGATCGCTGGTCGGCGTGTTGGTCATGGTCTGCACGGTGACGGGGGCGTCGCCGCCCACGGGCACATTGCCCACCATGATCTGACGGCTTTGGCGGCGGGCGATATCACGCCAGGGACGAATGGACATGGGCCCTATATACGCGCAAGCGCGTTGCGGTTCAAAGTCAGTGCTGTACCAGACCCCCAGAATGACCGCCGCCGCCCCCATCCCCCGCCATTACGGCCTAGACTGGCTGCGGATCGGCGCCTTCGCCATCCTGATCCTGTACCATATCGGCATGGTCTTCGTGCCCTGGGGCTTCCACGTCCAGCTGGCGAGCCTGCCCTGGGTCGCGATCCCGATGCTGGCCAGCAATCCGTGGCGGCTGATGCTGTTGTTCGTCGTGTCCGGCTACGCCACGCGGGCGCTGGCGGTGCGACATCCGACGATCTTCAGCTTCGCGCGAGGGCGCAGCATCCGGCTGCTCGTACCGCTCGCCTTCGGTGTGTGCGTGTTGGTGCCGCCGCAAATCTGGGCCGAGCTGGTCAGCAAATATGGCTATACCGGGTCCTATTGGGCGTTCTGGACCCGTGACTGGCTGAGCTTTCGCGCGATCGGCGGCGTCGTGCCGACGCCCGCCTGGAACCATCTTTGGTTCGTCGGCTATCTATGGGTCTATACCATGGCGATCGCGGTGTTGCTGGCGGTGGGCCATCGCTTTGCCGGAGCGGCGCAAGCCTTGTTCGACCGGGTGCTGGGCGGCTGGGGCGGCGCGGTGTTGCCGGTGGTCGCGCTGCTGCTGATCGATATCCGCTTCTTCCCCGGCCAGTCGGAGACGCATGCGCTGCTCGGCGATTGGCTGGCCCATGCCATCTATTTCCCGGCCCTGCTGTTCGGATTCGGCATGGCGGGATCGGAGCGGGTGCTGGACAGCTTCCGCCGGGGCTGGTCGGTCGCCGCCGGGATCGCCGTCGCCAGCTATGCGATCGCGGGCGGCTTGGAGTGGCGCTGGCCGGGGCTGGCGGGCGCGCCGCAGGGGCTGGGCATCCTGTTCGCGGGCGCGCGCGCGGTGCAGGGCTGGATGGCGGTCGTCGCACTGATCGGGGTGGCCGAGCGATTCTGGAACCGCGACCATCCCTGGCGGCGGACGCTGACCGAAGCGGTCTTCCCCTTCTACCTGATCCACCAGACGATCATCATTCTTGTCGCCCTAGCCCTGCGTGGTTTGGGCTGGCCGTTGTGGGTGGATACGTTGATCCTGATCGCCGCGACGGTGGCGGGGTGCTGGGCCTTTTATCGGATCGGTCGAGAGGTACGCTGGTTGCGCTCCTTGATCGGCCTCCGACCGCCTCGGACGGATCGGTCTTCGCCCTCGGGGGATGGCAGCAAGCGCGCGATCTGATAGGGGCGCGGGCGATTTCCCTGACAGTTTCGGAGTTTCGCCCATGTCCCCATCCTGGTCGCTGGTCATCCATGGCGGCGCGGGCCGGATCACCCGTGACGTGCTGACCCCCGAACAGGATGCGGGCGCGCGCGCCGGGCTGGACGCCGCGCTGAAGGCCGGGTCGGCGGTGCTGGCAGCGGGCGGCAGCGCGCTGGACGCGGTCGAGGCGGCGGTGCGCGTGCTGGAGGACGATCCGCACTTCAACGCCGGGCGTGGCGCCTGTTTCACGCGCGAGGGGACCAACGAACTCGACGCCGCGATCATGGACGGGCGCGACCGGCGTGCGGGCTCGGTCGCCGGGGTGACGCGCACCCGCAACCCGGTGTCGCTGGCGCGCAAGGTCATGGAGGCCAGCCCGCACGTCCTGCTCGCCGGATCGGGAGCGGATCGCTTCTCGGTGGAGCAAGAGCTGGAGCAGGTCGACCCCAGCTGGTTCCACACCGACGAACGGCGGCGGCAGCTCGACGAGCTCCTGTCCCGCAACGCCGACGCTTTCGACAGCGACATGAAATACGGCACGGTCGGCGCGGTCGCCTGCGACAACCACGGCCATGTCGCCGCCGCCACCTCGACCGGGGGCGTGACCGGCAAGCGCTGGGGGCGGATCGGCGATTCGCCGCTGGTCGGCGCGGGCACCTATGCCGACGACCGGGCCTGCGCGGTGTCGTGCACGGGCTCGGGCGAGGTCTTCATCCGTGTCGGCGTAGGGCATGAGATCGCCGCACGCCGCCGCTTCACCGGCGAGAACATACAGGCCGCCGCCGACACGGTACTGGCCGAGGTCAAGGAACTGGGCGGCACCGGCGGGACCATCGTCGCAGGCCCCGACGGCAACATCGCCTGGAGCATGACGACGGCGGGCATGTATCGCGGCCGTGCGACGGCGATGGGCGAACATCGGGTGGCGATCTACGCCGACGAGGGATAAAAGGCGGCCCATGAAGCACTTGCGTATCCTCATCGGGATGCTGGCGGGCCTTTTGCTCGCCTCCCCCGCCGCCGCCTATTGGGAATATGGCCACGAAACCGTCGCGGCCATCGCCTGGGCCAACATCACACCCCATGCCCGCACGGAAATCCGCCAAATCCTGAAGGCGCAAAGCGCGCTCGACACGCCGACCTGCCCGGTACGCACCATCGAGGAGGCCAGCGTCTGGCCCGATTGCATCAAGCCGCTGAAGGACGAGAACGGCAAGTCGCGCTTCGGCTATGCCTATAGCTGGCACTATCAGAATATCGACATCTGCCAGCCCTTCCGCCTTCCCCCGGCCTGCGATTCGGGCGACTGCGTCTCGGCGCAGATCCCGCGCCAGCTGGCCATCCTGAAGGACAGGCGGGCCAGCCCGAAGGACCGGGTGATGGCGCTGGCCTTCCTGGTCCATTTCGTCGGCGATCTGCACCAGCCGCTTCATGCGGGCGACAAGAGCGACAAGGGCGGCAACGACACGCATGTCGATTACGGCACCTATGCGACGCCGCGCCTGAACCTGCATTCGATCTGGGACGGTCTGCTCGCCGAGCGGGCGATCTCGACGCCGCCCAAGCTGGTCCGCGCCTATCCCGCGGCCGAGCGGCGGCGCGAGTCGGCGGGTGATGTGGAGGCTTGGAGCCGTGAGAACTGGGCGATCGCCAAGCGCGCCTATGCCGCGGCGATGGGTGGCGATCCGTGCCAGCCGACGCCCGCGCACATGACGATGAACGAAGCCGCGATCCGCGAAATGGCGCCGGTCGAGCGCGAGCAGGTGAAGCGTGGCGGGCTGCGGCTGGCCAAGCTGCTGAACCAGGCGTTCCGGGGGTAATACCCCCGCCCGTT
Organism: Candidatus Sphingomonas excrementigallinarum; assembly: GCA_019112965.1. Classification (GTDB taxonomy): domain Bacteria; phylum Pseudomonadota; class Alphaproteobacteria; order Sphingomonadales; family Sphingomonadaceae; genus Sphingomonas; species Sphingomonas excrementigallinarum. Next base: position 4,466 of record DXIH01000134.1, read on the forward strand.
CGCACTGAGCGACATCGAAGGGCATGCCCGGCGCTTTGCCGCACGCGAATCCCGTGGCCTTCGACTTTGCTCAGGCTAGAGCAAGATGACATGAGATGAGCTCGCCCCTCCCCTTCAGGGGAGGGGCCGGGGGTGGGGCGCTTCCGCAAGCGTGAGGCCTGTAGCGAGGCCCCACCCCAACCCCTCCCCTGAAGGGGAGGGGCTTGCCTCGATCCAATGCAATGTCATCACGATCTAAAATTGCGACCGCCCCGGCGAAGGCCGGGGTCCAGTCACCCTATCGTTGGTGGTAATAAGGTCGCATCGCTCCGCGCACCACCCGCTTCGCCGCAACTGGACCCCGGC
>DXIH01000135.1 GCA_019112965.1 Candidatus Sphingomonas excrementigallinarum
CCGCCGCGTCGGCCTGGGTGACGGTCAGGGTGCCGCCATTGGCCTGCGGGGTGGTTAGCGGCAGTGTATAGTTGCCCTGCGCATCAACCGTCGCGGTGCCGAGCGGCTGGCCCGCCGCATCGCGGACGGTGACGGTGGCGCCGGGTTCGCCGGTGCCCGTGACGACCGTGCCGTCTCCGGCAATGGTAGCGGTGGGCGCGGTGGGGGCGGTGATGTCGGGTGCGCTGACTGTGGTGGCGGGGGAGGTGTTGCCCGCCGGATCGCTCTGCGTGACGGTCAGGGTGCCGCCATTGGCCTGCGGGGTGGTCAGCGGCAGGGTGTAGTTGCCTTGCGCATCGACCGTCGCGGTACCTAGCGGCTGGCCTGCGGCATCGCGGACGGTAACCGTCGCGCCGGGTTCGCCGGTGCCGGTGATGATGGCGCCGTCTCCGGCGATGGTCGCCGTGGGGGCTTCGGGCGCGGTGAAGTCGGGGGCGGTGAGGGTGATCGTCGGGGACACATTGCCCAGCGTGTCGCTCTGCACGACGGTCAGCGTTTCGCCATTCCCCTGGGGCGTGGTCAGCGTCAGGCTGTAATTGCCGTTCGCGTCGACGGTGGCCTGACCGATCGTCTGGCCGTTCGCGTCCCGTACGATCACGGTCGCACCGGGCTCGCCGGTGCCGCTGACCGTAATGCCCTGCGCGTCGATCTGGGCCGTGGGCAGCGGCATGGTGCCGGTATCGACGGCATCGATCCGGGTGACGGGCGAGACATTGCCCGCCGCGTCGGTCTGGGTCACGACCAGCACGCCGCCGCCGGTCTGCGGGGTGGTCAGCGTTACGGTATAGCTGCCATCGGCGGCGACGGCGGCGGTGCCGATCGGCTGGCCGTTCGGGTCGGTGACGCGCACGGTCGCGCCGGGCTCGCCTGTCCCGCTGACGGTCGCCCCATCGGCGGACAGGGTCGCGGCGGGGGCGGCGGGCGGGGTGATGTCGGGCGCCGCCAGCGTGACGGCAGGCGAGACATTGCCCGCCGGGTCGCTCTGCGTCACGGTCAGGGTGCCGCCATTGGCCTGTGGCGTGGTCAGGGGCAGCGTGTAGCCGCCCTGAGCACCGACGACGGCGGTGCCCAGCGCCTGCCCGGCAGCGTTGCGCACGGTGACGGTCGCGCCCGCCTCGCCGATGCCCGTGATGCTCGTTCCGTCGCCGTTGATCGTCGCGGTCGGCGCGGCGGGCGGGGTGATGTCGGGCGCCGTCAGCGTGGCGGCGGGCGAGACATTGCCCGCCGGGTCGGCTTGGGTGACGGTCAGGGTGCCGCCATTGGCCTGCGGCGTGGTCAGGGTCAGCGTATAGCCGCCCTGCGCGCCGACGACGGCCGTGCCCAATATCTGTCCGGCGGCGTTGCGTACGGTGACGGTCGCGCCGGGCTCGCCGGTGCCGGTGATGCTCGTTCCGTTGCCGTTGATCGTCGCGGTGGGCACGACGGGCGGCGTGATGTCCGGGGCGGCCGCCGTCGCGGGGGGCGAGACATTCCCCGCCGCGTCGCTCTGTACGACGGTGACGGGCTGGCCGTTGGTCTGGGGCGGGTTGACCGGGATGTTGAAGGTGCCGTCGGTGCCGACCGTGCCGGTGCCTATCACATTGCCCGCGCCGTCGGTCACGCGGACGGTCGCGCCCGCCTCGCCAGTGCCGCGCACGCTGGCGCCGTTGGCGGTGAAGCTGGCGGTGGGGGTTGCGGGCGGCTGCGTATCGACGGAGGGACCGGGCTGGTTTCCGCCATTACCACCGCCGCCCGCTACCGCCGCGACCAGCCCGCCAACCCCGGCCACCCCCAATATGGCGGGCAGGACGAAGGACGATCCGCCGCCCTCCTGCGCGCCTGCCGCACCCAGCAGATCGTCCAGGTCGGTGATCGCCTTGAACCGGCCCGACCCGCTGGCCGAAGGGTTGGCCAGCCACTGGCTGCCCTGATCCTCGCGCAGCACCAGGTCGCTCGCCTTACCCTGTTGCTGGTCATAGAAATGGTCGATGCGAATGGTCTGGCCATCGGTCAGGCGGATGATGAGGTCATTGCCCTCGCGCGTCATCTCGGCGACCTGCGACCGATCGAGGTTGAGCCGCACCACGCTGGGAGCGCTCAGCTCGATGACGTTGGCGGTGGTCGTGGTGGTGGTGCCGGTCGCCTTTGCGATGATCTCGGTCTGCATGGCCTGTTCCTCCCATTGCATGTCGTCATGCCCCGGCACGGATGCCGGGTCGGGGGGCGCGGTCATGGTTTTACTGGGCCACCACGCAGCCTCCCCTTGCACACATGCTAACCGCAAAGTTCGGCGCGTGATGCGTGGGGACCGTTTTCGGAATTAATTCAGTTGGTTAATGGTTGTTAACTTATTTTGCATCCTGGGGACGGGCGGGGATGACCGGGGCGTCATCGTCGGTCATCCGCACCGGACGGATCCGGCCATCGGGCGTATAGGCGATGCGATCGATCGCCACGACCCGCTCGCCCTGAAACGGCCCGGGGCCGGGCGCACGGTCCCATCGATGATAGACGATCAGCGGACGTCCATCCGGCAAGGTCACGAAGCTGTGATGGCCCGGCCCCTGGTGCCGCGCATCGCTGGTCAGGATCGCGCCGCGATAGCGCCAAGGTCCGGTGGGCGAGGGGGCAGTGGCGTAGTGGACCGAATAATCGGGACCGTTGAAACGGCCATGGCTGTAGGACAGGTAATAGATGCCGCCGCGCTCGTGCATGAACGCCCCTTCGGTGAATTGCGGCGGCGTGGCGACCGTCACCTCGCGCGCGATGCTGACCATGTCGGGCTTGAGTTCCCAGACGCGCAGGCGAGCGCCCGCACTGCCGCCCGCATAGAGATAGGTCTTGCCCGACTTGCGATCGGTGAAGACCATCGGGTCGATCGCCTCGAATGCCTTGTCGCCGGTCACAAGCGGACGGCCGCTGTCGCGATAGGGGCCCTCGGGCCGATCCGCGACCGCGACGCCGATCCGGCTGGGCGTCGGATTCTGCGGCCCGACCGAACAATAGAGATAATAGCGGCCGTTCCGGGTGGCGACGCCGGGCGCCCAGAGGAAATGCTCGGGCGCGCCGTCATCCTTGATCCAGCGTATCTGGTCGCGTCGGATCAGCTCGCCGCGCGGTTGCCATGTCTTCAGGTCGCGGCTGGAAAAGGCGCCGAAGCGATCGGCGGCCCAGCTTCCCCCAGGCCCGCCGGTCGGGAAAATCCAGAGTTCGTCGCCGATCATCATCGCATGCGGGTCGGCCCCCTCGAACTGCGGATTGCGGGCGATCGCCGCCGCCGCGACGGTCAGCGCCAGCCCGGCGGCGGCGAATGCGCTCAGTCTCTTCATGGTCGTCCTCTCCCACCCGTCCTTTTTGGCCAAGCTATTGCGGGAGAGGATTTTGTCCATGTTTTTGATGGCTGTGCCGGAAGGGGAGGGCGGTGTGGCCGTCCTAACCCACCCGTAGGCGATACAGGCCCGATCCATGCGGCGGCAGCATCTGCGCGAAGCGGCCCTTCGCCTTGCCCAGCGATGCGCCGCTCCATAGATCGGTCACGCCGACCTCGCCAGACAGGCCCAGATAATGGAGCGCCAGGCCGACCTCCCTGGCTTTGTCGCCGGTGTTGAACAGCGCCAGATAACGGTCGCGCGGTGCACCTTCGGGCCTGGCGGACCAGATGCGTGCACCGTCCTCGACGAAATGCGGTTGATTGTCGGTCGAGGCCTGATTGACCGCGATCACCGCGCGATTGGTCAGCAGGGCCAGTGTCGGCGCATCGAGATAGCGCAGGTCGCCGCCCATGATGAGCGGCGAGCGTGCGATCGACCACAGGGTCATCAACGTGCGCTGTTCGTCGGGCGTGAACTTGGTGTCGCGCTTGCCCAGCGCCAGCCGACCGAGCGGCAGCATGTCGGCGTCCGGCCACGCCCCTGGCCCGCGATAAGGCGTCCAGTTCTCCAGCCGGGTGAATTGCGCCTCCAGCATCGACCATTCGTCCCAGAAATCGTCCGAGATGCGCCACATCTGCGCGAAGCGACGCACATGGGGTCCTCGGATCACCGGAGTTTCGCCGGGCGACAGGCTGAGGATGATCGGGCGGCCGCTATTCCGGATCGCCTTGTGCGCCGCCTCGATCTCGGGCGCATGCGCGTCATAGGGGCGGCTCATATCGTCCATCTTGACGAAATCGACGCCCCAGGACGCATAGAGCGCAAACACGCT
>DXIH01000136.1 GCA_019112965.1 Candidatus Sphingomonas excrementigallinarum
ATAACAACAGCGAGCCTCGGCTCATAACATAAAAAAGGGTGAGTCGATGGAGTGGATCAAGGTCCTGGCGTTGGTTGCCATGGTCTATGGAATCTGGGCAGCCTATCGGTCCTTGGGTTCGCCAATTCTTCATCAGGGCTCGCGCTATTTCCGCCAGCCCGATGGAAGTTTACGCCGCTGGTATGGCGGTCGTTGGTTCAGCGCATCCGAGGTGGGAATGCCGGACTAGGGCTGATCCGCCGATCCTGCGCAGTCAGCAACGATAAAGGCGGACGCCCCTATCTGCCGACCTTCGTCCGTCCCATCTATGGGCGGAACGAAGGAATGGAACCGCGATGTTTGCCGATCTGGGCGTCCCCCCTACCCCTGTTAGCGATTGTCTTTGCCATTGTATTGGCGGGGATCATCGCCCGGCGTGTGCCCCTGCTCAGGGTCGCGATCAGCCTTTTCACCTGGCTGCTGCTCGGCGGCTTGTTGTTCGTCCTGGTGCAGCAGCGGCAGGAGTTCGATCCTTATATCCAACGCGCGATGCAGGTCCTCAACCTGCAGGACCAGAGCGTCGTCGGCGATACGGTTCGCATCCGCATGGCGCCGGACGGACATTTCTGGGCGCGGGTGACGGTCAACGGCGTCAGTCGCCGGATGCTGGTCGATAGCGGAGCGACCTTGACGGCGCTGTCGACCGAGACGGCGCGCGCAGCGGGACTGCAACCATCGGTCCCGGCCTTTCCGGTCGTGCTCAACACCGCCAATGGCATGATCCGCGCCCAGACGGCGCGGGTCGATTCGCTGCGCATCGGGACCATTCGTGCCGACAAGGTGCCCGTCGTCGTGTCGCCCGCTTTCGGCGAAACCGACGTGCTGGGCATGAACTTCCTGTCACGCCTCAAGAGCTGGCGGGTCGAAGGCTCGACGCTGATCCTGGAACCGCACCATCCCCAATCCTTAACGGAGCGGTCATGACACCTCGGATAGACAAATTGACGCAAATCAACGTGATCGGCCTCGTCGCCGATTGACTTGACGGTATAGCTTACTCATGCGTCAACCCATGAAGACTCCCTTGTCGCGAACGCTGTCGCTTCCGCCGCAGCTCGACCGATACATCGCCGACGCCGTGGATGCGGGCGATTTTCCCGACGACCAGGCGCTGCTGATGGCAGCGGTCGAGCGTATGCGTGCCGATGGCCCGGTGTCGGACGTCGGCACCTGGCTGATCGGCGGGGGTGAGTGCGGGCAAAGGGTCCGCGACACGGACTGGTCGGCAAGCCCGCTGGGCGTGATCGGGCGCTGGCCAGGCGTGTTGCGCACCACCGTCGCCAACATCGTCCATTCGCCGATCGCCAAGGTCCTGATGTGGGGTTCCGACCATGTCATGATCTATAACGATGCCTATCGCAGCATTGCCGGACCTCGCCATCCGGAGGCGTTCGGCGGATTGGTGCCGCAGGTCTGGCCCGAGATCTGGGACTGGAACCGCGACATCCTTGAACGAGGCTTTGGCGGTGAGGACATCGCGTATCGCGACCAGAAGTTGATCGTCACGCGCGCGGGCGTGCCGGAGGAGGTCGTGTTCGACCTCTATTACACGCCCGTCTATCTCGAATGCGGCAAGGTCGGCGGCGTGATGTGCACCGTCGTCGAAAATACAGGCCGGGTCGCGGCGGAGCGGCGGCTGGCGGAAAGCGAGGCCGAGCTTCGCGTCATCACGGACTCGCTGCCAGTCCTCGTCGCACTGGTCGATCGCGAAGAACGGTACTGCTTCGCCAACGACTATTACCGCGAGTTCCTGGGCGTCGATCCGGACGGGATGCTTGGCCAGCGGATCAGCGATGTCCTGACCGCCGACGATTATGCCGAGCGTCGTCCGCTGATCGAGCGCGCGCTGGCCGGGGAAACGATCGTCGCCGACGTGCACATGCATCACCGCGACGGCAGCCGTCGCCGGGCCGAGACCCGCTATATTCCACGGCGCGGCGATGATGGCGAGATCATCGGCTTCCACATCCTGGTCTTCGACGTCGACGAACGCTCTCGCCATGCCGAGGCGATCGAACGCAGCAACCGCCGGTTCCGCGCCGCGATGGATGCGGTGCACGGCGTCCTGTGGACCAACAGCGCCGATGGGCGGATGATCGGTGAGCAGCCCGGCTGGGCCGCGATCACCGGCCAGACGTATGACGAATATCAGGGTTTCGGCTGGTCGAACGCGGTCCACCCCGATGATGCCGCCGCGTCGGTCGTGGCATGGAACGAAGCGGTCGCGGCCAAGGGCATGTTCGTCCACGAACACCGGGTCCGCCGCCACGACGGCGAGTGGCGCACATTCGCCATCCGCGCGTTGCCGATCATCGGGGCAGATGGCGAGCTGATCGAATGGGTCGGCGTCCATACCGACATCACCGAGCAGCGGGCCGCCGAGCAGGCACTGCGCGATCAGGCGACCCTGCTCGCACGCCAGGTCCATCACCGCGAGCGCGCCGAAGCGCAGCTTCGCCAACTGAACGAGACGCTGGAAACCCGCGTCATCGAAGAGATCGCCGAACGCCGTCAGGCCGAGATGAAGCTCGCCCAGGCGCAGAAGATGGAGACGATCGGCAAGCTGACCGGCGGCGTCGCGCACGATTTCAACAATCTGCTTCAGGTCGTCTCGGGCAATCTGCAATTGCTGGGCAAGGATGTCGCGGGCAACCAGCGCGCCGAACAGCGCGTCGCCAATGCCATGGCGGGCGTCTCGCGCGGGTCGAAGCTCGCCTCGCAGCTTCTCGCCTTCGGGCGGCGTCAGGCGCTGGAGCCCAAGGTCGTCAACGTCACCCGCTTCGTCCAGGGCATGGACGATATGCTTCGCCGCGCGATCGGTGAAGGCGTGGAGATCGAGACGATTGTGGGCGGTGGCCTCTGGAACACCTTCATCGACCCAGCGCAGATCGAGAATGCGCTGCTGAACCTGGCGATCAACGCCCGCGATGCGATGGATGGCCAGGGCAAGCTGACCATCGAGCTGGGCAACGCGCATCTCGACGACGATTATGCCCGCACCCATGACGAGGTGACACCGGGCCAATATGTCATGCTGGCCGTGTCCGACACCGGCAGCGGTATGTCGGACGACATCATCCACAAGGTCTTCGAGCCCTTCTTCTCGACCAAGAGCGAGGGCAAGGGATCGGGACTCGGCCTGTCGATGGTCTATGGTTTCGTCAAACAGTCGGGCGGCCATGTGAAGATCTATTCCGAGGTCGGCCACGGCACCACGATCAAACTTTATCTCCCCCGCGCCATGGAAGCGGAGGATGTCGAAGTTGCGGTCGATACCGGCCCGATCACCGGCGGCACCGAAACGGTGCTGGTCGTAGAGGACGATGCGGAAGTCCGCGCCACCGTCGTCGAGCTGCTGTCCGACCTGGGCTACCGGGTCCTGAAGGCGGTCGATGCGCAAAGCGCACTCAGCGTCATCGAAAGCGGTATTCCGATCGACATCCTGTTCACCGATGTCGTGATGCCGGGCACGCTGAAGAGCCCGGAACTGGCCCGCAAGGCCCGCGAACGGCTCCCCGACATCGCCGTCCTCTTCACCTCGGGCTATACCGAGAATTCGATCGTCCATGGCGGACGGCTGGACAAGGGGGTCGAGCTGCTCTCCAAACCCTATACGCGGGAAGCGCTGGCCCGGAAGTTCCGCCATGTGCTTGCCAATCAGCGGCAACGTCAGATGCCCATGGGCGAGCCCTCGTCGCGGGAAGTGCCGTCCGTAGCGGTGGAAACGATGGGGCAGCCGCTGCACGATGGCCGCACGATCCTGCTGGTCGAAGACGATGACCTGATCCGTGCGAACACCGCCGAAACGCTGCAGGATGCAGGGTTCGTGGTGGTCCATGCCGTGACAGCGGAAGAGGCGATGACCGCGCTGCAAACGGCGCAGATCGATGTGCTGGTGACCGACCTCAACCTGCCGGGCGAGTCGGGCGTCGAACTGGCGGGTCGGGCGCGGCAGTTGCGGCCGAACCTGTCGATCATCTTTGCGACCGGCGATGGCGGCATGGCGGCGGAGGCGGCGAACATGGATGCCGCGCTATTGACCAAGCCCTATTCGGCAAGCCAGCTGATCGGCGCAATTAGCGGCCGATTGGAAATCGTAGAGCAGGCGACACGGCGCTGAGCCGAGCCGCCTGCTCCATTCCGGTCGGGCCCATGCCGGAGGGGACAGCAGAGGAGCCGTTGCGAAACCTGTAAAGCGGGTTAGCGGGCCTTCCAGCCCTCGATCGCGGCGAAGGTGATGATTACCGCGAGCACCAGCAGGGCACCCTGCAATTCCAGTGCGGTCAAATCGAACTCCATCGTCATCGGTCATTCTCCCGACTGATATTGCCTAAACTCGTCAGAGGGGTGACGGCCCGACGTATCACGTTGGGCATCTCGTCCTCTGCGATCAGGATATACGCACCCATTTTTGCTGCCGTGCAGCGAGTGCGTGACAAATCATGTCCGACAATGAGGAAGGCGAATTTCGGCGCACAGACCGCCTTGCGGCCGGTTGGCGAGCGTCAGCTGCCCTCCCTCCGCCGCAACGACACGCGCGACGATCGACAGCCCCAGGCCGAAGCCCACGGTGTCCCGCCGCCTTGCGGTATCGAGCCGTACGAACGGCTCCAGCACCAATTCGAGAGATTCGTCGGGAATGCCGGGCCCGTCATCTTCGACGCGGATACGCACGTCGTCACCGGGATCGGCCTGCAGGGTAATGATCGCATGTTCCCCGTAATGCAGCGCATTTTCGACCAGGTTGGTCAGCGCCCGCTTCATGCCGAAGCGGCGCAGGCGACAGTCGAAATGATCCGGCCCCTCATAGCGGACGTCGCGGCCATGATCGACGGCGTCGTCGGCCAGATTGGCACACAGGATCGCGAGATCGGTCAGCTCGGGCTGCTCGACATCGCCCTCGCCGCCCAGAAAGGCCATGAGCGAGGAGACCATCGCCTCCATCTCCTCGATATCCGTCCCGATCGCCTCGCGAACATCGTCATCGCGGATCGCATCCGCGCGCAGGCGCAAACGGGCGAGCGGCGTGCGCAGATCGTGGCCCACAGCGGCCAGCGCGCGCGTGCGCTCGTCGATCAGCCGCCCGATCCGGGCCTGCATCCGGTTGAAGGCGCGGGTGACATGGCGAACCTCTCCTGGGCCCCGCTCCGGTACAATCAGCGTCGCCCCCTGCCCGCCCGGCCCCCGGCCCAGCTTGTCGGCAGCGCGCGCCAGCGTGCGCAGCGGGTGGAGGATGCGGCCGATCATCGCGCCGCTCAGCAGCATCAAGGCGATGGCCGGGATCAGCGCCAGCAGCACGCGCCCGAGCGCCAGGTCGAGGGTTCGGACCCCCTCGCGCATCCGAAAGCTGAGCAGCGATCCATCGTCGAGCCGCAAATCACCCGAGACGACCGACGTACGTCCCGGCGAGGTCAGCCGCAGATGAATGTCCGTCGCCGCCAGCGACGGCTCCCAATCGACGATCTGGCGCTGCATGCTGTCCATGGCCGGGGCGATGGTCGGGCGAGGCGGCGCGAAAGGTGACCAGCTGACGATGTAGCGGTCGGTGGTCAGTTCCTCTGCCACCTCGGGTCGCTCCACCGGCGGGCGTTCATTGAGGACGCGGCGCGCGACAATCAGATGCTCGGCGAGACGCCGCGCTTCGTCGTCCCGTACCGAGACATGGCTGGCCCGCTCGTAGAGATAGGTCGAAATCGCGAACTCGATCGTGACCGCCAGCAGCAGGATCGCGACGATCCGGCCGAGTAGGCCGACCGAGGGGCGGATCACCGTCGTTCCACCGGCACGTTCAGCATGTAGCCGACGCCGCGCACCGTGACGATCGGCGCGGCCCCGCCTGCCCCGGACAGCTTGCGGCGCAGGCGGCTGACCAGCACGTCGATGCTGCGATCCGAGCTGTCCCCGATCCGCGCCCGCGACAGCTCGATCAGGCGCTCTCGCGCGACGACACGCTGGGCATTGTCGAGAAAGGCGACAAGCAGGTCGAACTCCGCCCCCGTCAGCTCGACCTGTGCGCCTGAGGGCGACATCAGCTCGCGGCGAGGCAGGTTCGCAGTCCAACCGTCGAAACCCAGGATTCCGGCCTCACGCTCGCCCGGCGTATTCTCCAGGCCGCCGCGACGCAGGACGGCGCGGATGCGCGCAACCAGCTCGCGCGTGCCGAACGGCTTGGCGAGATAGTCGTCGGCGCCCAGTTCGAGTCCGACGACGCGGTCGACCTCGCTGCCCTTGGCACTGATGAAGATGATCGGGACAGAACTCTTCTGGCGAACCTGGCGGCACAGGTCGATGCCGCTGGTGCCGGGCAGCATGATGTCGAGCAGGATCAGGTCGATCTGCCCGACCTCCAGCGCCTGCCACATCTCCGGGGCGGCATTGGCCAGCTTCACGGCGAAACCATTTTCCTGAAGCGCGCGAGCGGTCAGGGTACGAAGGGCGGGATCGTCCTCGACGATCAGGATGGTGGGCGGGGTCACCCCCTTTGGCTAGGCAGGTCGCGTCGGCGCGTCAACGTTTGCGCCGGCTTCCGACTCGTCCAGCCGCGTCAGTCCTGCGGCATAGCGCCCGGCGCGCTCGGCATAGCCGGTGGCGGATGCACGCAGGCGCTCGATCTGGCCGGGCTCCAGCATTCGGACGGCCCGAGCGGGCGCACCGACGATCAGGCTGCCCGATGGAAAGACCTTGCCCTCCGTCACCAACGCGCCCGCGCCGACCAGCGACCCCGCCCCGATCACGGCATCGTTGAGCACGATCGCCCCCATGCCGATCAGGCATCTGTCGCCAACCGTACAGCCATGCAGGATCGCACGGTGGCCGATCGTACAGTCCGCCCCTACGGTCAACGGACTGCCGGGGTCGGAATGCAGCACCGCTCCGTCCTGAACATTCGTTCGCGCACCGATATGCACCGGCCCATTGTCGGCGCGAACGACCGCCCCGAACCACAGGCTGACCTGTTCGCCCAGAACCGCTTCGCCGATCACATCGGCCGAGGGGGAAATCCAGGCGGTCTCGTGAACGACCGGCCGCCGATCCTCCAGCGCGTAAAGCGGCATCAGGCCTTCCCCTCCGATTTGGCCTTCGCACGATAGCGGTGGAGCAACGGCTCGGTATAGCCATTGGGCTGCGCCAGTCCTTCGAAGATCAGTGCGCGGGCGGCCTGCATGGCCAGACCGTCCTTCGTCATGGGGCAATAGAGAGGATCGTCAGCATTCTGCGCGTCGACCTTCGCCGCCATGCGGATCAGTGCCGCTTCGACCTGATCGGCCGACACGACGCCATGATGCAACCAATTGGCGATATGCTGCGACGAGATGCGAAGCGTCGCGCGGTCCTCCATCAGGCCGATATCATGGAGGTCGGGGACCTTCGAACAGCCCACGCCCTGATCGATCCACCGCACGACATAGCCGAGCAGCCCCTGCGCATTGTTGTCGAGTTCCGCCGCGATCTCCTCCGGCGTCCAATCGGGCGCTGGTGCGATGGGGGGCGTCAGCAGCCGTTCCAGCGCTGCGACGGGCTCGGCGGAACGCTCGGCCTGTCGAGCAGCAACATCGATCCGGTGATAATGGGTCGCGTGCAATGTCGCAGCGGTCGGCGAGGGCACCCAGGCGGTCGAAGCGCCCGATAACGGATGTGCGCCCTTTTGCGCCAGCATGTCGGCCATCCGATCGGGGGCCGCCCACATGCCCTTGCCGATCTGCGCGCGCCCGGCAAAGCCGCAGGCCAGGCCGATCTGGACGTTGCGATCCTCATAGGCGGCGATCCAGTCGCATTCCTTCATCGCCGCCTTGCGAACCACCGGGCCACCCAGCATCGCGGTGTGAATCTCGTCGCCGGTCCGGTCGAGGAAGCCGGTATTGATGAAGACGATCCGGTCCTTCACGGCATGGATGCAGGCGGCCAGGTTGGCGGACGTCCGCCGTTCCTCGTCCATCACCCCGATCTTGATGCGATGCCGCACCAGTCCCAGCATATCCTCGACCGCGTCGAACAGGCGGTCGGCGAACGCGACCTCCTCCGGCCCGTGCATCTTGGGCTTCACGATATAGATCGAACCCGGCCGTCGCATCGCGATCAGGCTGGTGACGATCGCGTCCAGCAGACCCTCGGGCGCTTCGCCGCCGTCCGCCAGCCGAAGCGCGGGCGTGGTCATCAGATGACCGACATTGCGCACGAACAACAGGCTGCGTCCGGGCAGCGAAAAACCCGTCCCGCCGGGATCGCGATAGTGGCGATCGGCGGCAAGCGTACGGGTGATCGTTTGCCCGCCTTTCTCGATCTCCGCCGAAAGCGTGCCGTCGATCAGGCCCAGCCAATTGGCATAGCCCGCCACCTTGTCCTGCGCATCTACTGCCGCGACCGAGTCCTCCAAGTCGCAAATGGTGGTCAGCGCAGACTCCAGCACGACATCGGCGATCCCCGCCGGATCGTTGCAACCGATCGGATGGTCGGGATCGACTACGATCTCGATATACAGGCCGTGATGGCGAAACAGCCATCCCTTGTCGCTCCGTCCCCGGAACAAGGACGGATCATCGAGCCGTTCGACGGCGCTCGCGAGATCGGTGACGCTGCCCCATCCGCCCGCGATCGGCAGCGCGTCGTCCAGAAAGTCGCGAACCCAACGGATTACGGCCGCACCACGCTCCCGGTCATAGCCGCCAATCCCGGACGGGGCCGCGATGGCGTCGCTGCCATACAGCGCATCGTACAGGCTGCCCCAGCGCGCATTAGCCGCGTTGAGCAGAAAACGTGCGTTGAGCATCGGCACGACCAGTTGCGGCCCGGCCCTTAGCGCGACCTCTTCGTCCACATCCTTCGGTGCGATGGTGAAGGGGGCGGGCTCCGGCACCAGATAGCCGATCTCGGTCAGGAATGCCCGCTGCGCCGCTCCATCGCGCGCGGCGCCCCGCCGATACCAGGAGTCGATCTGCGCCTGAAGAGCATCCCGACGGCGCAGCAGCGCCTCGTTCTCGGGGGCGTAGCGGGCAAAGAGGTCGGCCATGCCCGCCCAGAAACGATCGGGCGCCACGCCACTGCCGGGAAGTGCTCGCTCCTCCAGAAATTGGACCAGCGCCGGAGCAACGGACAGGCCGTGGCGGTCGATCATACGGCTTTGCTGAAGCACGGAAACTCTCCTCTTGCTCGATATCGGCCAGGATAGGGCATCGCCATTTGCTGCGGTAGTCGGCATAATCGAAGCGCTGTCGATCGCCGGAGGAACGAATGGACCCCGATATTGCGCTCTTCGTCGATATCGTTCGTGAGGGGAGCCTGGCCGGGGCCGCGCGCCTCTGGCGACTATCCCCGGCCATGGTGTCCAAGCGGATCGCGCGGCTGGAAAACCGATTGAGCACAAGGCTGCTCCACCGCACCACCCGGCGTCTGGCGCCGACCGCCGCAGGGGCGGCGTTCCATGCCGAGGTCGCGCCGCTGGTCGCGGGGCTGCGCGCCGCCGAAGCGCGCGTGACGCAAATCGGAGAAGGGCCCGGCGGCCCGCTTCGGGTCAGCGCACCGACGTCCTTCGGCCGCCTGTGGATCGCCCCCCATCTCCCCGCCTTTCTCGACCGCTATCCGGCGATCCGGCTGCGGCTGGACCTGACCGACGATTTCGTGGACATGATCGACGGCGGGATCGACCTGGCGGTTCGGATCACGGCCTCGCCCCCCGCGGGGCTGGGATCGCATCGTCTGGCGGACAATCGCCGCATCCTTTGCGCCAGCCCGGCCTATCTCGCGAAGGCGGGAACACCCCGGACGATTGAAGATCTGGCCAGCCACGCGCTGCTCGCCGCGCAGGGCCAGTTTCCCTGGCGACTGACGGGGGCGACGGTGAACGGCAAGAGCCTGGTCGAGACCCAGTCCAGCGAAGTTGTCCGTGAACTGGTACTCGGCGGCGCGGGGGTGGCGCTGCGCTCGCTTTGGGACGTGGGCGATGCGCTGGCGGACGAGCGGCTGGTGAGAGTGCTGCCCGATCACGAGGGATCCGCCGCCGTTGGCATCTGGGCCGTTCACGCATCGACGGCTCCTCCCGCTGCGGTCCCTGCGCTGCTCGACCATTTGCGAGACGCCTGGCGCGGGGCCGCCTGGATGAGATGACGGCTCGTTCATTTTTCCGTGCATCGGCCGGGCCTAGCCACTAGGCAAAGGCCAACAGGGTTTAGGGAGTTGAGGATCGATGGCGGGTGGTCTGGTTGCATTGCTGGACGACGTGGCGGCGATCGCCAAACTGGCGGCGGCGTCGCTGGACGATGTCGCGGGCGCGTCGGCGCGGGCGGGCGCGAAGGCGGCGGGCGTGGTGATCGACGATACCGCCGTCACGCCGCGCTATGTCGTCGGCCTGGCGCCGCAACGCGAATTGCCGATCATCGGCAAGATCGCGCTGGGATCGCTGCGTAACAAGCTGATCTTCCTGCTGCCCGCCGCACTGCTGCTCAGTGCCTTTGCGCCTTGGGCGATCACGCCGATCCTGATGGCGGGCGGCGCGTTCCTGTGTTTCGAGGCCAGCGAGAAAATCCTCGAAACGCTGACCGGCCATCATGCCGAGGCGGAAGATGCCGCGCCGGTCGATGCGAAGCTGCTGGAAGAGCGGCAGGTCTCGGGCGCGATACGAACCGACCTGATCCTTTCGGCGGAGATCATGGCGATCGCCCTGTCGGAGCTGCCCGAC
>DXIH01000137.1 GCA_019112965.1 Candidatus Sphingomonas excrementigallinarum
GGCTGTCCGCTAAGGCGCCCGCCCCTCCACCACCCGGCTCCGCCGGGCGGTCCCCCTCCCCAAGTACAGCTTGGGGAGGATTTATCGCCCCATTCCTCCCCATCTCCGATGGGGAGGGGGACCATCGCGAAAGCGATGGTGGAGGGGCAAGCCGCCGCTTACTGCGCCTCGCGGTGGTTCGTCACCTTGCCATAGATCGGCTTGTCCACCGTGGTCAGCTTGTCGCTCGCATCCCCGGTCAGGTCGAAGAACAGCACCCGGTTGGCCCCCGCCTTCAGCCAAGGAGCTGGCGTATAGAGCGTATGCACCGGCCCGATGCTCCAGAAGCGGCCGAGATTATGGTCGTTCAGCCACAACTGCCCCTTATGCGCGCCGCGCATGTCGAGATAGGTGTCGCCGGGCTTCGCCACCGTCATCTCCGCCTCATAGAAACATGGCCCGCTGCACGGCGTAGTCGACAGCTTGAGCGACGCCAGATTGTCCATCGGCAGGCGGAACATCTGCCAGTCGCTGAGCGGCCGTCCGGCCAGCGTCACCGCGCCGGTCAGGCCCGTCTGCTCGGTGCGGATCGCATGGGAATAGTTCACCCGGCCGGTATTCTCGACCAAAATGTCGAGCGTCGCGGGCTTCGCACGAGCGGGCAATTCGACCGTCTCCTGATCGAGCCGCCGGTCCAGCGTGCCGACCAGCGCCTTGTCCAGATAGACCTGGGCATAGCTGTGCATACCCTTCAGCGTCAGCGTCTGTGCTGGCCCCGCCGGAACCGCGACGCGGTAGAGGACATAGCCATAATTCTGGTCGAGTTCCTCGAAGGTCTTTGGCTGGGCCGCGCGCACCGGCGCGGGCAGATTGTCCCAGAGCGAGGCGCTGCGCCGCACCGCTGACACCGGGAAGGTCGTCGCGACCGTGGCTGCGGGCGTGGGTGCGGCGGGCTTGCCCGTCACTTCGGCGATGGCGGCGGCGATCAGGCCGTATTTGTAGCGCGGATTGCCCGCCTCATCGATCGGCGCGTCATAGTCATAGCTGGTGGTGTCGGGGTGATAGTCCTTGCCAGTGTGCGAATCCGCACCGTTCATCCAGCCGAAGGTGGTGCCGCCATGCACCATGTAGAGTGAGATCGAATAGCCGCGCTTGAGCATATAGGCCATTTCCTCGGCCTCTTTCTTGCCGTCCGTCTCGTGGTGCTCCTCGCCCCATTTGTCGAACCAGCCCGCCCAATATTCGCCGACCATGCGCAGGCCGTCGGGGCGGAACGCCTCCAGCTTGGCGACCGAGCTCTGCGCGCCGCCCGAACCGAAATTGACGACCGATGGCAGGTTGGGCAGCGAACCCTTGGCCAGATCGCCGCCCTGGTTGGAGGTGAACAGGATGCCGTCACCCAGTCCGGCGCGCTTGTAGCTGGCCTCCAGCCCGCGCAAATAGGCCTTGTCGTCGCCGAACGCGCCATATTCGTTTTCCAGCTGCACCGCGACGATCGGCCCGCCATTCTTCAGGAGCAGCGGCTTCACCTCCTGCCCCAGCCGCATCAGCCAGCGGTCGACGGCGGCGGTATATTTGGGATCGGTCGAACGCAGCACGAGCTTGCGGTCCTTGAGCAGCCAGGCGGGATAGCCGCCCAGCTCCCATTCGGCGCAGACATAGGGTCCGGGGCGCAGGATCACGTCCAGCCCCTCGGCCTGGGCGTCGCGGATGAAGGCGACGATGTCGTTCTGGCCGCTGAAGTCATAGACGCCGGGACGCGGCTCATGCACGTTCCAGAAGGAATAGGTGGTGATGGTGTTCAGCCCCATCGCCTTGGCCTTGCGCAGCCGGTCGCGCCAATAGGCGCGCGGGATGCGGGTATAGTGCATCTCGCCGGAGATCACCTGATGCGGCTGGCCGTTGCGCAGGAACCCCTTGCCCTTCACCTCGAAGGTCCTAGGCGGGCCGTCATTGGTGACAGGGCCTTGCGCCGACATACTTTGCGCCGACAGGGGCGACAGCGCGCTGGCCGCCAGAATTGCGCACAAGGCCGATCGAACCGCTCGCATCACGTCACTCTCCCGTTCATTCTGTCGCATTTCGCACGGACGGGATTGGGGTGCATCGCACCCTTCCCCGCTTCGGAACCATGGGTGCCATGCGAAACGGGGGTTCGTCAAATTGTCTGACGAATGAACGACCTTTATCCTCCCCGGTACGAGGAGGGGGACCGCCGCGAAGCGGTGGTGGAGGGGGCGTGCCGCATAGAAGGTCCCGTGCGGAAGCCCCCCTCCGTCAGCGCTTCGCGCTGCCACCTCCCCGTACCGGGGAGGATTTGCAAGTCACGCCGCCTTCCACATCGGCTGCGCCATCACTGGGGGTTGGCTTCCCAGGCGGAAGCGGCCGACCTGATCGGCCATCGCGCTCGCCTCGCCCACCATTTCGCGGGCGGCGGCGGAGGCCTGCTCCACCATGGCGGCATTTTGCTGCGTGACCGAGTCGAGGTCGCCGATCGCGATCGTGATCTGCGACGCGCTGCTCGCCTGTTGCTGGGACGCGCTGGCGATGTCGCCGATCAGCGCGGCCATTTCGCTGACCTGCGCGGCGATGCGTTGCAACGTCGATCCGGCGGCGTCCACTTCCTGCACGCCCGAGCGGATCTGTGCGTCCGACGCACCGATCCGGCTCTTCACATCCTTGGCGGCATCCGCCGAGCGCTGCGCCAGCGCGCGGACTTCGCTGGCGACGACCGCGAAGCCCTTGCCCGCATCGCCCGCGCGTGCCGCCTCGACGCCCGCGTTCAGCGCCAGCAAATTGGTCTGGAACGCGATGCCGTCGATCACGCCGATGATCTCGGAAATTTCGTTGGAGGTCCGCTCGATCCCGCCCATCGCGTCCATCGCGCGCTGCACGACGACGCCGCTCTGCGCCGCATTCTCCTGCGCGGAGGCGGCGACCTGCGCAGCCTTGTTGCCGAACTGCGCGGTTTCCTGGATCGCGCTCGTCACCTGCCGCATCGCGGCGGCGGTTTCCTCCAGCGAGGCGGCCTGATGCTCGGTACGGCGCGACAGGTCACCGGCCGCCTTGCCGATCTCCAGCGCGGCGCTGTGCACCCGGCGCGAGGACGAATCGATCGACTGGATCGATCCGCCCAGCATCTGCGCCGCCTCGTTGAAGTGCAGGCGCAGCGGCTCGTAATCGTCACGGAAGGGCTTGGCGATACGGTGCGACAGATCGCCATTGGCGATGCGCGACAGTCCGTCGCCGAGTTGGTTCACCATCTCCATCGTCTCGCCCATGTCTTGGATCAGGACCAGCACATCCTGCGGCGTCACGACATGGGCGGGGATCAGGGTGACGAGAAGCCGCTCCACCTGTCCCTTGGGGTCCTGGTTCAGCCATTCGAACCGGGCGAAGCCATCCCGTAGCGCCTGGCCCACCCGCTCACCGATATGCACCTCGGTCGGGCGGCCATCCGCCTGACAGGGGGCGGAGAAATCCAGCGGATTGTGACCCAGCACCTCCGACAGGCGGCGATGATAGATCTGCTCGACGGCGGCGTTGCCCGCGATGAACTTGCCGTCCGACAGCAGCAGCATGGCATCGGGCGAATGCCGGAACACCGCCAGCGCCAGCCGATCCCCCAGGCTTACATGCTTCTTGCCGAACAAACCCATCGCACCCATCCGTCCATTACCCATGTCGGTTCGACCGCCGAACGTCGGTCCCCCTCATGACCCGCTGGCCTAGCGGATAAGTCTGAAGGATGGGTTAGGGGCACCTACGGGCGACCGGGCCGAAAAATCATTGTGCCCCCCGCCCCGCCCGGCCATGACCAGGGCCATGCGTCGCCTGCTCGATCCGCTCCGTCGTCCGGTCCCGGCCCTGCTGGCGCTGTTGGTCGCCGCCCAGGCCCTGTTCAGCTGGCGGCTGACCACCCCGCACACGCTGGTGTTCGACGAGATTCATTATGTTCCCGCCGCCCGCACGCTGATGGCGCTGGAGGGGCCGGTCAATATCGAGCATCCGCTGCTCGGCAAGACCCTGATCGCGGCGGGAATGCTGCTGTTCGGGGACGATCCGCTGGGCTGGCGCGCGCTGTCGACATGGGCCGGGACGGCGATCGTAGGGGGCGTTTTCGGCATCGTCTGGCTCATGACCCGGCGGACACGCGCGGCGGCGATCGGAGCGGCGCTGACCATCCTCAACTTCATGGTGCTGGTGCAGGCGCGGATCGCGATGCTCGACGGGTTCATGGCGGCGTTCGTCGTGCTGGCGGTCGCGGCAATGGGCTGGGCGATGCGCGGCTCGCCTGTACAGAGCCGCTGGCGCTGGGGACTGGGTGCGGTGCTGCTGGGGCTGGCGGTTGGGACGAAATGGGCGGCGGTGCCCTATCTGGGCTATGCCGCGATCGGCTTCGTCCTGATGAAGCGGCAGGATCCGAGCCGCTGGTCGGGCCTGCGCTGGTGGTCGGCCTGGGGGTTGCTCGGGGTGGGCGCGGGCCTGGCCTATGCGGCGACCTTTGCGCCGGCCTTTTTCTACGCGCGCGAGCCGATGACGCTGGCCAAGCTGCTGCCCTTCCAGCTGGAGATGTATGCCCGCCAGACGCAAATTCTGCCGCCGCATCACTACCAGTCGACCTGGTGGAGTTGGCCGGTCATCGGGCGGCCGATCTGGTATTTCTATGAGATGGCGGATGGCGCCCAGCGGGGCATTTTCCTGCTCGGCAATCCGGCGGTCATGTGGGGCGGGCTGGTCGCGGTGGCGGCGTGCGCGCTCGGCTGGCTGCGGACCCGCGAGATACGGCTGGGCGTCGCGGCGGCACTGTGGATCGGCGGCTTTGCGGTCTGGGCGATCATCCCCAAGTCGCTGGGCTTCTATTATTATTATTTCCTGCCCGCCATCTGGCTGTCGGTCGCGCTGGCTGCGGCGATCGATCGGTGGCGCGGCTGGCTGCGCGACTGGGACGAGGCGTATCTGGTCGCCGTCGCCTGCCTGTTCGTCTATTTCTACCCGATCCTGACGGCGGGGGCGCTGGCGGGGCCGAAGTCCTTTGCGCGATGGACTTGGTTCATGGATTGGCGGTGAGGGTCAGGGCGTGGGCTTCGACTGCGCTCAGCCTGAACGGGTTTCAATACCAAACCCCGTTCGCACTGAGCGAAGTCGAAGTGCACGCCCAGCTCTCACCTCAGTCGCTCAATACCGCCCCCACACGAACCGCGACGACAGCGCATAATTCCACACCGCGCCGATCAGTACGCCGATCAGCGCCGATAGCGCCCACTCGTTCGCGCGGGCGTCATGCAGGAAGGCCGCGACGCCGACATTGGCGATCGCCCCGACCGAACAGACCAGGCAGAAGGACACCCATCCGTCGAGCAGCGGCTTGAACCCCCGCAGACGCCGGTCGCGATAGGTCAGTGCATTGTTCAGGAAGAAGTTGAACGTCATCGCCGCGGTCACCGCGACGATCTGGCTGGCCAGGAAGCTCGCGCCGAGCAGGATGAAGAACAGGCTGAGCACCGCCATGTGCACGCCCACACCCAGCACGCCGATCGCCGAGAACATGGCGAAGCGCACCGGCACGACCTTGCCGAACCGCCGGTCATATAGGGCGATCAGATATTCCATCGCCACGACATGGTCGAGCTTCGACTCGCCCTCGGTGCGCAGGCGGAAGACATAGGGCATCTCGACCGCGCGAAGCGGGCGCGGCGCGGCGCTCATGATGTCGAGCAAGATCTTGAAGCCGATCCCCGACAGATGCGGCACCGTCTCACGCGCGACCTGGGTGCGGACCATGAAGAAGCCGCTCATCGGGTCGGATAGGTTCACGTTCAACACCCGCTGCGACAATCGGGTTGCGAAGGCCGACTTGGCCACCCGGTCGCGGTCCCAGTCGCCGGTGCCGCCGCCATCGACGAAGCGCGAGCCGACGACGATGTCGAGGTCCGCTTCCGTCTGCAACCGATCGAGCATCTTCGGGAGCAGCGTCTCGTCATGCTGGAGGTCGCCATCGATCACCGCGACCACAGGCGCGGCGGTGGCGCACATCCCCTCGATACAGGCCGAAGACAGCCCGCGCCGCCCGATCCGCTGGATCACCCGGACGCGGGAATCGACACGGCCCAGTTCACGCGCGGCCTCCGCGGTGCCGTCTGGGCTGTTGTCGTCGACGAAGATCGCCTCCCACCGCCGCCCGGCCAGCGCCTGGTCGAGCTTGGCGATGAGCACGGGCACATTGGCGCGCTCGTTGAAGGTCGGGATGACGACCGCGAGTTCGAGGAGCGCGCTCATGGGCGTCAGAGGCGTTCGAGGATCGCGTCGGCCATGGCGCGGGTCGACAGGCTGCCGCCCAGATCGCCGGTCCGCGCGCCCTCGTGGATCGCGCCCGCCACCGCCGCGTCGATACGGTCGGCCGCCTCGGTCAGGCCCAGCGAATGGCGCAGCATCATCGCCGACGACAGGATCGCCGCGCACGGGTTCGCCTTGCCCTGGCCCGCGATGTCGGGGGCCGAACCGTGGATCGGCTCGTACAGCCCCTTGCCCGTCGCCCCCAGCGCGGCCGACGGCAGCATCCCGATCGACCCTGCGCACATCGACGCCTGGTCCGACAGGATGTCGCCGAACAGATTGCCGGTCAGGATCACGTCGAACTGGCCCGGATCGCGCACCAGCTGCATCGCGCAATTGTCGACATACATGTGGTCGAGCGCGACGTCCGGGTAATCCTTCGCCACCTCGACCACCACGTCGCGCCATAGCTGCGAGGTTTCGAGAACATTGGCCTTGTCCACCGACAACAGGCGGCGGCGGCGGCGCATCGCGGTCTCGAAGCCGACGCGGGCGATGCGCGCGACCTCTTCCTCGTCATAGCGCATCAGGTCATGGCCTTCGCGCAGGCCCGCCTCGGTGGTGCCGCGGCCCTTGGCGCCGAAATAGACGTCGCCGGTCAGCTCGCGCACGATCACCATGTCGATGCGTCGCGCGATGTCGGGGCGCAGCGAGCTGGCATCCTCCAGCCCCTCGAACAGGCGCGCCGGACGCAGGTTCGCGAACAGGCCGAATGCCTTGCGCAGGCCCAGGATCGCCTGTTCGGGCCGGTGCGCCCGCTCCAGATTATCGAAGCGCGGATCGCCGACCGCACCGAACAGCAGCGCGTCGGCGCGGCCCGCCACCTCCAGCGTTTCAGGCGGCAGCGGGTGGCCGGCGGCTTCATAGGCCGCCCCGCCCACCTTGGCCTCCTCGAAGGTCAGACCCAGGTCCAGCGCCTCCAGCACGCGCCGTGCTTCGGCGGTCACTTCCGGGCCGATGCCGTCACCGGCGAGGATCGCAATCAATGCCATGGCTAGCCCCTTCTTACCCTAGTTCGACGGGCCCTTTGCCTTAGCGGGCGGCCATCACGCAACCGCCCTTTTGAAACGATCGAACAGCCGCGCCCGGGCAGGCATCGGATCATGGCGCAAACCCGCCAGGATATCGCGCGCCAGGAAATGCGCGGTGATCCGCCCGGCGGCGAAGATATCGGGCCAGTCCCCCGCCCCGCCGTCGCGCAGGAAGATGGGCAGCGGGAACAGCTTCGTTTCATAGCCGAACGCCGCCCCCACCGACACCGCCGCGCCGCTCCTGGGGCTGACAAAGCCGAGATCGTCGGTTCCGCCGGTCACGGTGCACCGTTCCAGATCGAACCCGAAGCCCAACTGCCCCAGCAGCAACAGCTCATAGCGCACCAACGCCCCCGCCCAGCCCCGCGCCGAGGGCGCCGACTCGATCGCGGTCAGCACCGCGTCGAGCGCATCGAACAGAACGGGATAGGGCTGCTCCTCGGGCAGCGCGGCGGCGGTCAGCGCACACAGCCACTCGATCCCGGCAGCGGCCAGCGGCTCGCCATGCAGCCCCGCGCGGCTATGCCCCGGCTCGATGGTCAGCGCGGCAAGCTGCTCCACCGTCCGCGCCCGCCACTCGCCGACGATCGCGTTCCCCGGTTGCAGCACCGGCCGAAGCGCCCGCGACCGCCCGCCCCGGACATAGCCCGGCTGCACCCCGTCTTGCCGGGTCAAAGCCCGCACGATCGCCCCATGCTCGCCATGCGGCCTGACCGACAGGATGATGGCGGGGGCGACCCGGTGCATGGGAAAGGATGTAGGGGGGAATGGGGCGGGATGCTATGTCCAAGAAATAAAAAGCGGCTTTTGGCAAGACCAAGCATGTGTCGTAAAGCAACACCACCAGCGCTGGTGAAATTCTTAGGCCACGGCGCTTTTCAGCTTGCTCGAATGACCCGCGTTACGTCACCATTCTTCAAAGCTGTCTCCACGAAAGACTGCAAAATGGGCAGGCTGGTGAAATGATTTTGGGCTTTGTAAAAAGATCGCTGACTCGGACAGCATTGCTCACATCTTCCGTAGCAGCGCTTTCACCGCTCTCGGCGCTTCCAACACAAGAAGCCCCTTCCACCCTGCCCGCAACGTTCACCGATCGCCCGGTTTTCTGGATACCTGATACAGGATCGGGATGGATAGAGTTCGATCAGAAAAGCGATATCATTGTCATTCCCGTCGTCTTGAACGGCCACCCCACCAAGGCGATGATCGACACGGGCTTCGATCAACTTGTTGTGAGCAAGACCTATGCCGACTCCCATCATCTACCCCTGACACCTTGGGCAAAACCCGACAGTGTCGGTGGACCCACGCAACTTTACACTACGCCTTCCGTTACCTTGGATGTCGGCGCAATTCGCACCACGAAGCCCGGCGCGGTTACCGTCATGGATCTCAGCCGCTTGAACGCTATGGGCCTCGCCGATGTCGAGGTGGTCATCGGCCTGCCCATACTCGGCATCTTCGAATGGCAGGTCGATCAGGATCATCATCGTTTCCGATTGCTAAGCAGCGGATCGATCCCGATCCCCGACGGCATTCCGATCCGGGTGGGGCCGAACAACTCCCGGCTGGTCACCGACGTCTCGATCAACGGCCAGTTCGTATCCCCCACGATGATCGACACCGGCTCCGACAGCGAGGTGTCCATTTCGCCCGCTGTTGCCGAGCGGACGAGGTTCAAACCGCAGACAGATATCGCATCGGTCGGTGCCGGAGGCGTGGTCGTCCAACCCCTTGGCCGACTGACCGATTTTACGCTCGGGGCGTACAGGGTTTCGGATGCCTATGCGACGGTCGAGCGCGCAAACTGGTGGGGAGCGAAAGAGATGCGGGCTTTGATCGGCATGGGCATGCTGCGGAACTACAATGTGACGGTCGACCTGACAGTGGGACGGATGTTGCTGGAGCCACGGGTGCTGCCGTCAAAGCCAGCCTATCGAAGCACATCCGGAATACAGGGATATACCCGCAACGGACGACTCTCAGTCGCCCATGTCATGAGCCGATCGCCAGCGGCCGCCGCCAAGTTGAAACCGGGCGACGAGATATGCTCCATTGATTATAAAGCCGTCTCAAAAGACTTGGTCGAAGATTATTTTGCTCACGCCGCCCCCGGGAACCAAACATCTGCTGACACTCTGCGATGGCACATCGCGAACCGTCACATTGCGCAGATTCTATTGACGGCGGCGATACGCCATCACCGGCTATGGTAAAAGTCGTACACCTGCTGCGCGACCGCCTGGCTGACCCCCGGCGCTTTCTGCAAATCCTCCAGACTCGCGTTCCGTACCGCGCGCCCCGTGCCGAAGTGCATCAGCAACGCCTTCTTCCGCGCCGGGCCGATCCCCGGCACTTCGTCGAGCGGGCTGGCGCCCATCGCCTTGGCGCGCTTGTCGCGGTGGGCGCCGATCACGAAGCGGTGGACCTCGTCGCGTAGGCGCTGGAGGTAGAAGAGCAGCGGCGCATTGACCGGCAGCATCCGTTCGCTGCCGTCCATCATGTGGAAGACCTCGCGCCCCTCGCGGCCGTGATGCGGGCCCTTGGCGACGCCGACCAGGCAGACATCCTCGATGCCCAGATCCTCCAGCACCGCCTTGGCCGCGTTGAGCTGGCCGCGCCCGCCGTCGATCAGCACCAGGTCGGGCCAGGTCGCGTCATCGCGATCCGGGTTCTCCTCCAGCTGACGCGCGAAGCGGCGGCGGAAGACTTCGCGCATCATGCCGAAATCGTCGTTGGTCGCCGCCTCATTCCCTTTGATGTTGAACTTGCGATACTGGCCCTTCTGGAAACCCTCGGGGCCCGCGACGACCATCGCGCCCAGCGCGTTGGTGCCCTGGATATGGCTGTTGTCGTAGACCTCGATCCGCTGCGGCGGTTCGGACAGGTCGAAGAAGTCGGCCACCTCGCGCAACAGCTTGGCCTGGGTGGTCGACTCGGCCAGCCGCCGGTCGAGTGCCTCGACCGCGTTGCGCCTGGCCTGATCGAGCAGGCGGCGACGGTCGCCACGCTGCGGCACGGTCAGCTGCACCTTGTACCCGGCGCGCTCGCCCAGCGCCTCGGTCAGCAATTCGCCTTCGGGCAGGTCGCGGTCGAGCAGGATCGTCTTGGCGGGCGGCACTTCCTCGTAGAATTGGCTGAGGAAGCTGGTCAGCACCTCCTCCTCGGGCACGTCATGGGTGTGCGCGGGAAAGAAGCTGCGATGCCCCCAATTCTGGCCGCCACGGATGAAGAAGGCCTGGATGCCCATCACCCCCTCGCGACAGGCCAGCGCGAAGATGTCGGCGTCGCCCACCCCCTCGGCATTGATCGCCTGCGTCCCTTGGATGAAGGTCAGCGCCTTCAACCGGTCGCGCAGGATCGCGGCCAGTTCGAAGTCCATCGCCTCGGCCGCCGCCTGCATCTGTGCGCCCAGCTTGGCCTGGACCTGGGTCGACTTGCCGCCCAGGAAGTTCTTCGCATCGGCGACCAGCTCGGCATAGGCCGCCTCGTCGATCCGGCCGACGCACGGCGCCGAGCAGCGCTTGATCTGGTAGAGCAGGCAAGGCCGGTCGCGCCCCTTGAAGAAGCTGTCGGTGCACGACCGCAGCAGGAACAGCTTTTGCAGCGCGTTCAGCGTGTTGTTGACGCTGCCCGCACTGGCGAAGGGGCCGTAGTAATTGCCGACCGCGCGCCTGGCCCCGCGATGCTTCTGGATGCGCGGAAAGTCATGATCGTTGCGCAGCAGGATAAACGGGAAGCTCTTGTCGTCGCGCAGCAGGACGTTGAACGCGGGGCGATAGCGCTTGATGAGTTGCGCTTCGAGCAGCAGAGCCTCGGCCTCATTGTTGGTCGTGACGATCGTCATCGACCGGGTCTGCGCCACCATCCGCTGGAGCCGCTTGGGCAGGCGGTCGACCTGGGTATAGTTGGCGACCCGGTTCTTCAGCGCGCGCGCCTTGCCGATATAGAGCACGTCGCCGCGCGCATCCTGCATCCGGTACACGCCGGGCCGCAGCGGCAGCGTTGCCAGCACGTTGCGGATCGCCGCCACCCCCGCCTTCAGATCAGGCGCATCGGCCCCGCGCAGGGTGAAGGTGGATTTCTCTTCGTTGAAGCGGTCGACGGGAGGCTCGGACATTGAGAGCGATTTAGGGTCGCGGGGCCGAGCATTCCAGTGACATCCCCAATTCCTCCCCATCTCCGATGGGGAGGGGGACCATGCGCAGCATGGTGGAGGGGCGTGCGCCGTCGCCAGCCGCGACACCCCTCCGTCGGCGCTTCGCGCCGCCACCTCCCCTTGCAGGGGAGGAACGATCTTAGCCCTGCGCGAACAGCTTCGTGCCCATCACGCCGATCACGGTCAGGACCATGAAGCCCGCCTGGATCGGCGCGATCTTGTCGCCGAAGACGATGGCCCCGCCGATCACCACGCCGACCGCGCCGAGCCCGGTCCACACCGCATAGGCCGTGCCCGCTGGCAGTCCGCGCATGGCGAGCGCGAGCAGGCCCATGTTCACGAAGCTGAGGATGATCGGCACGCTCGACGCCTGCCAGGTGGCGATGGTCGCCGCCCATTTCAGGCTGAGCGCCCAGCAAATCTCGGTAATCACGGCAATGCCCAGAATGACCCATGCCATCGGAAACGTCTCCTTGGTCACGGGCTCGGCGATATGGGCATCGTCGCCGGAAACCCGAAAGAGACGGCGATGCGGCCCCGCCTTTGGGCGGAGTATATGCTGTGGGGGCTTGAGCCCCTCCACTGGTGGGCTTTGCCCCGGCGGCCCCCCTCCCCAGAGCTTGGGGAGGAATTGCGATGAACACCCTCCGTTCGGGCTGAGCGAAGTGGAAGCCCAAGGGAATCCCTCTTCTCGCTCTTGGACAGGGCGGGGCGTGGGCTTCGACTGCGCTCAGCCTGAACGGCGTTTGGGGGACGGCTCCCCAAAAACGACCGAACCGCGCCTCGGGCCAACCCGAAGCGCGGTCCTGCTCCGGCCCTGAGGCCGATCAGTTCGGGCGGCCGAGCCCGGCAATGGTGCGGTCGATCATCGCGCGATCCGCATCGGCCGAGTGATGCTCGGCGATCAGCAGACCGGCGGCCTTGGCGGCGGCTTCGGCAGCGCGGGCGCGAACCTCGGCGATCGCGGTGCGCTCGGCAGCGGCGATCTTGTCCTCGGCCATCTTGGCGCGACGCTCCATCAGCGCCTCGGCATCGGCCTTGGCCTTGCTGAGCAACTGACCCGCTTCATGCTGGGCCTGGGCGCGCATCGCCTCGGCATCGGCATGGGCGGCCTTGGCCTTCGCCTCATATTCGGCCTTCAGCGCTTCGGCTTCCTGACGCAGCTTGTTGGCTTCGTCGAGCTGAGCGCGGATACCAGCGATCTTCTGGTCGAGCGAACGACCGATCATCGACGGCACCTTCTTCACCAGCATCCCGATCAGCACGACCAGAGCGGCAAGTGCCACCCAGCCGGTCGAATCGAAACCCAGCGCGGTCGGGCTGGCGGCGTGATGCTCGGTCTCGGCGGGCGCGACCGTGTTGCCGGTCAGGCCATCACCCTCGCGGATCGGACGCTGCGCCATGCCCTCGGCCGATGCGGCGTCGGCCAGGTTCTGCGCGACCAGCGCATCGCCGTTGGTCAGCACGCCGTTTGCGGATTGATTAGCCATGCGCGCTCACCTTTCGCACCGCGTCGGCCGCCGCATCCTCGCCCACCTGGACGCCGGACAGCTTGGCGACGAGATCGCGTGCGGCTTCCGCCGCCACGGACTGAAGATTGGCCATCGCCTCGACCTTGGCATTGGCGATCGCCAGGTCATGATGACCCAGACGCTCGGCCAGGTCGGCATCGGCCGCCTTCACCTGCGCCTCGAAAGCATGGGTGGCCCGCGCCTTGGCGGCGTTGGTTTCGGCCATCGCGGCAACACGGGCGGCGTCCATTTCGGCCCGCCATGCCGCCTCGACCCGGTCGGCCTCGGCCCGCGCGGCCTCCGCCGCCGCCAGATCGCCGGCGATACGGCCTTCGCGAGCGTCGACGGTCGCCTGAATCTTGGGCACCATCCCACGACCGACCACAAAATACAGCAGGCCGAACGTGATGAGGAGCCAGAAGATCTGCGACGCATAGGTCGCACTGATCTGTGCTATCTGGGGCATGGAGTCCTCGTTGCCATATCAACCGGGCGCATCGTCAGCGACACGCCCGGTCGATCCGAATGATTAGGCGACGAACACCAGGATGATCATCGTCACGAAGGCGAGCAGGCCCAGAAGCTCGGCACCGGCGAAACCGATGAAGAGGCGGCCCTGCTGGCTGTCCGCCGCACCCGGATTGCGCAGCGCGCCTTCGAGGAACTTGGCGAACACGTTGCCCACGCCGAGCGAGGCGATGCCCATGCCGATAGCGGCCAGACCGGCACCGATCAGCTTCGCGGCTTCTGCGTCCATTTCAATCACTCCAGTTCAAAAAGGGTCGTTTGGGTATTCAAGTCGGCGGCGCGCCCGCCTGCCCGATCCGGCCGTACCGGATCAGTGCAGGTTGACGGCGTCGTTCAGATAAACCGAGGTCAGCAGCGCGAAGACATAGGCCTGGATCGCGGCGACCAGCAGTTCGAGAAGCGTGATGCCGATCATCAGCAGGAAGCTCGGCAGGGTGATGAGCGCGGCGTAACCGGGGCCCATGTTGATGCCGTTGATGACGAAGGCGGCGAGAACCTTCAGCAGGATGTGCCCCGCGGTCATCGCGACGAACAGTCGCAGACCCAGCGAGAAGGGGCGCACCAGGAAGCTCATCAGCTCGACCACGAAGATCAGCGGAATCATCAGCTTGGGCGTGCCGTGCGGCACGAACAACGCAAAGAAATGGAAGCCGTGGCGGCCGAAGCCGACGATCAGCACGATCGCGAACGAGATCACGGCGAGCACGCCGGTCACGGTCAGATGGCTGGTCACGGTGAAGGGATGGACACCCGGCACCACACCGAAGGGCAGCAGGCCCAGGATGTTGGCGAACAGGATGAACATGAACAGCGAGAACACATAGGGCAGGAAGCGCTTGCCTTCCGGGCCGATATTCGACGTCAGCATCGAATTGACGAAGCCGGTGAAACCCTCGACCGCCGCCTGCCAGCGGCCGGGCACCAGATCGCGCTTCATCCCGCCGATCATGAAGATCCACAGCGCGACCAGCGTCGCCACCATCCACAGAGCGGAATTGGTGAAGGAAAGGTCGTAGCCGCCGACCACCCAGTGCCGACCGAGCACCGGCTCGATCAGGAACTGGTGCATCGGATCAATCTTGCCGCCCGATTCTGCCGCCACGCTGCTTCGTTCCCACAT
>DXIH01000138.1 GCA_019112965.1 Candidatus Sphingomonas excrementigallinarum
GAAAAAAGGGAGCCGGGGTGACCCGTCTCCCTTTTTTGCTGGTTCCTGCGCGGAACCCGGGTCACCCTGGTGGGCAACCCGGCGCGGTTGCCCGATTATTCGGCCGCTGCGGCCAGTTCGACCGAGCAGAATTTACGGCCGAGCTTGCCCTCGTGGAACGCGACGCGGCCATCGACGAGCGCAAACAGGGTATGGTCCTTGCCCATGCCCACGTTGCGACCCGGATAGAACTTCGTCCCGCGCTGACGCACGAGGATGTTGCCGGCGACTGCTTCCTGGCCGCCGAACTTCTTCACGCCAAGGCGACGGCCGGCCGAATCACGACCGTTACGCGACGAACCGCCTGCTTTCTTATGTGCCATTGCGAACTACTCCTGGATTTCGTTGGGGTGGCGCGGCTGAAATTCAGGCGCCGACCGACACGATCTTCAGGATCGTGTGCTGCTGACGATGGCCGTTGCGACGACGATAGTTGTGGCGACGGCGCTTCTTGAAGACGATGACCTTGTCGGCCTTCGCCTGAGCGATGATCTCGGCGGCGACCGTGATGCCGTCGACGGCCTTCAGCTCCGAGCCTTCGCCCGCCAGCAGAACGTCACCCAGCGTCACCGACGCGCCGGCTTCGCCCTCGATCTTTTCGACGACGATCTTATCTCCGGCGGCGACGCGATACTGCTTGCCGCCCGTGCGCACGACTGCGAACATGGCTGTTATCACTTCCCAAATACATGGCTCCCGCGCGGGAATGCCCGTCGGGAAAGAACGGCCAGCTAGGCAAAGGTGGCCGGATTGTCAACCTGGGAATCTGTATTTCGCCCCGTTTTGCCATTCGAGGGATGCGGGGGCGGATTTGACCGGATTGGTCCTATTCTGGCGATGTTGCGCTGCAGCAACAATCGAATGACAAAATCATGAAACGATCGAAATGATAATTGCGGGCATCGGCGCGGGACATATTCTGATGCTCCGGGGCGGCGGGAAGACCGCTCTGTATCGGAAAAGGGGAATCTGATGCGCGCATTTCACGCAACGCTGTTGCTCGCCTCCGTTTCGGCGATCTGCCTGACATTGCCCGCCGCCGCACAGGTTGCCGCCCCGGTGTCCGCCCAAGGGGACGCGGCTGAGTCGCAGGACACGATCGTCGTGACGGGCAGCCGCATTCCCGGCCGCACGATCGCCGACAGCCCCGTGCCCGTCGACGTGATCGGTGGCGAGCAACTCACCAATGCGGGCTATACCGAGACGAACAAGCTGCTGAACCAGCTGGTGCCCTCGTTCAACTTTCCGCAACCGTCAATCACCGACGGCACCGACTCGCTGCGGCCCGCGACACTGCGTGGGCTCGCGCCGGACCAGACGCTGGTGCTGGTCAACGGCAAGCGGCGTCACCAGGCAGCGTTGCTCAACCTCAATGGATCGGTCGGGCGCGGGTCGGGGGCGGTCGACCTGAACGAGATCATTCCCATCGCCATCGACCGGATCGAGATCCTGCGCGACGGTGCCTCCTCGCTCTACGGCTCGGACGCGATCGCGGGCGTCATCGATATCCAGTTGTCCAAGCGCAAGGGCGTGCGCGGCTCGGTCACCTATGGCCAATATCGGACCGGCATGGACGGGGTGAAGGACGTGCTGGGCGTCCAGACCGATGCGGCGGGCAATCCGGTGGTCGCGGTGTCGGGGGGCACCAACCGGACCAACGACATATTGGGGCTCAACTACTCGCAGGACGACCGCGTGCGACATGACGGCGATACGCTGACCCTCGCCTCGTCGATCGGCCTGCCGATGGGGGAGGACGGCTATTTCGTCTTTTCCAGCCAGTTCCGCGACCGCGATCCCACCCAACGCGCCGCCGCTGATCCGCGCCGTCAATATTTCCCGGGCGATCCGC
The DNA here is from genome assembly GCA_019112965.1 of Candidatus Sphingomonas excrementigallinarum. Lineage (GTDB taxonomy): Bacteria > Pseudomonadota > Alphaproteobacteria > Sphingomonadales > Sphingomonadaceae > Sphingomonas > Sphingomonas excrementigallinarum. The sequence continues at coordinate 1,892 of DXIH01000138.1, forward strand.
GCGAGTTGACCGTCAATCGCTTCAACCATGCTTATGGCGACGGCAAGACGCGCGACATGAACCTGTTCGTGAACGCGGGCACGCGGATCGCCGGGCAGTTCGATCTCTATAGCTTCGGCTCCTACGGCATTCGGGACGGCCTGGGCGCCGGCTTCTTCCGGCGGCCCAATGATTCGCGCAACCGCGACTGGTCGGCCTCGACCACGACCTTCGTGCCTTATTATCCCAATGGCTTCCTGCCGTTCATCCGAGCCGAAATCGCCGATCATTCCGGCGCGGTCGGGGTGAAGGGGGAGATCGCCGATGGCTGGAACGCGGACCTGTCGGTCGTGCACGGCGCCAACGCGCTCGACTATTCGGTCGAGAACAGCTTCAACACCTCGCTGGGCGGCGCGAACAGCCCCCGCAATTTCTACGCGGGCGGCATCCGCTTCGGCCAGACGGTCGCCAATTTCGACCTCAGCCATCGGTTCGATGTCGGTTTCCTGAAGTCGCTGGGCTTTGCCGCGGGCGGCGAGTTCCGCCGCGAGAATTTCCAGATCCGCGCGGGCAACCCGGCCAGTTACGTGAACGGCCCCTTCGTGCCCAACGGCGCGCCGGGCGGGGCGCAGGTCTTCCCCGGCTTCCGCCCGGCCAACGCGACCGATGTCTCGCGCAACAGCTTTGCCGGATATGTCGAGCTGGAGGCCGAGGTCAGCGACGCGCTGTCCGTCCAGGCGGCGGGCCGATACGAACATTATTCGGATTTCGGCAACACGGTGAACGGCAAGCTGGCGGGCCGGTTGCAACTCTTTCCCGGGGTCGCGCTACGCGGCTCGATCTCGACCGGCTTCCGCGCCCCCAGCCTTGCGCAGCAATATTTCAGCACCTCCTCGACCAACAATGTCGCGGGCACGCTGCTGGAAATTCTGACCGTGCCGGTGTCGAGCCCGCTGGCGATCGCGCTGGGCTCCAAGCCGCTCCAACCCGAAAAGGCGACCAATTTCGGCGGCGGTCTGACCTTCGATCCGATTCCCGGTTTCAACGTGACGGCCGATTATTACCAGATCCGCATTCGCGACCGGATCGTGCTCAGCGAAAACCTGCAAGGCGCCGCGGTCAATGCGCTGCTGCGGGCGCAGGGCTTTACGGGCGTCAACTCGGCGCGCTTCTTCGTCAACGGGGTCGATACCAAGACGCAAGGGGTGGACGTCATCGCCACCTACCGCGTGCCCGATTTCGGCTATGGCCGGGTCAGCCTGACCGCCGGGTTCAACTATAACGAGCAGGCGATTACCGGGCGGGCGTCACTTCCCTCGCTGCCGGGCCTGCTGGTGTTCGGCCGCGCCGAAAGCTACCGCCTGACCAGGGGGCAGCCCAACAGCAAGATCAATCTGGGCGCCGACTATGAACTGGGTCGCGTCTCCGCCACGATCCGCACCAATCGCTATGGCACCGTCTTCTCGGCGGGCAGCGCGACCGATCTGGCGATCGCGCCGGGGGCGGGGGCGGGCGACTTCACCCTGGCCCCCAAATGGATCACCGATGCCGAGATCCGGGTAAAGCCGATCGAGGCCCTGGAACTGGCGATCGGTGCGGACAATATCTTCGACATCTATCCCACCCGCTCGCCCGTCGGCGGCGCCAATGGGGTGAACAATTATTTCCTGCCTTATTCCAGCCTGTCGCCCTTCGGCTTCAACGGGCGGTTCCTCTATGCGCGGGCATCCGTGAATTTCTGAAGGCGCGCAGGCGGTCGGGACATGGGGCTCGGCCGTCGTCCGTCAATGCCGGTGTTCGCGCTTCAACAGATAGCGACCATCGGCATAGCCCGTGAACAGGCCCGAAATGGCGGGATGCTCGATGGGTTCGTCGCTGTCGTCGTGCAGCAGATTCTGCTGGCTCACATAGGCGACATAGCTCGACTCGGCATTCTCGGCGAGCAGGTGGTAGAAGGGCTGGTCCTTGGCCGGGCGGATCTGTTCGGGGATCGCGTCATACCATTCGTCGCTATTGGCGAAGACGGGGTCGACGTCGAAGACGACGCCGCGAATATCGAACATCCGATGGCGCACGATATCCCCGATCGCGAACCGGGCGGTCGCGACGATCGGCGCCTGCACATCCAGGCGCGAGGAGAGGGGGAGGGTGTCGATACGATCCATGA
>DXIH01000139.1 GCA_019112965.1 Candidatus Sphingomonas excrementigallinarum
GTGTTTAAAAATTACGTCACCATAGTTGCAGGGATGTGACAGGTTCGACACATCCCTGCAATGTAACCGTTAATCGCGAAATTTTCGAAAAGTGGCGTGTTTATCGCTCAACACACGTTCAGCGCTCGACGCACATGGCGATGCCCATGCCGCCGCCGATGCACAGCGTCGCTAGGCCCTTCTTGGCGTCGCGCTTCTGCATTTCGTAGATCAGGGTGGTCAGGACGCGCGCGCCGCTCGCGCCGATCGGGTGGCCGATGGCGATCGCGCCGCCGTTGACGTTGACCTTGTCCGGGTCGAAACCCAGTTCCTTGCCGACTGACAGCGCCTGGGCCGCGAAGGCCTCGTTCGCTTCGATTAGGTCGAGGTCGCCGACGGTCCAGCCCGCCTTTTCCAGCGCGCGCTTGGTGGCGGGGACGGGGCCGATGCCCATCACCGACGGGTCGACGCCCGCAGAGGCCCAGCTCTTGATCGTCGCCAGGACCGGCGCACCCCGCTTCTCGGCTTCCTCACGGCTCATCAGGACGATGGCGGCGGCGCCGTCGTTCAGGCCCGAGGCGTTGGCGGCGGTCACCGTGCCGTCCTTCTTGAAGGCCGGGCGGACGCCCGACACGCTTTCGATGGTCGCACCGGCGCGGATATATTCGTCATCGGCGACGACCGTCTCGCCCTTGCGGCCCTTGATGGTGACAGGTGCGATCTCGTCCTTGAAGCGGCCCTCGCCGCGTGCCTTTTCGGCCAGGTTCTGCGAGCGGACGGCGAACTGGTCCTGCTCGTCGCGGGTGACCTGATATTGCTCGGCGAGATTTTCGGCGGTGATGCCCATGTGATAACCGGCAAAGGCGTCGGTCAGGCCGTCATGGACCATGGTATCGACCATGGTCAGCGGGCCCATCTTGGTGCCGCCGCGCATCGTCTGGGCGTGGGGCGAGAGCGACATCGACTCCTGGCCACCCGCGACAACGATGGTCGCGTCGCCATTGGCGATCGCCTGCATCCCCAGCGCCACCGCACGCAGGCCCGATCCGCAGACCTGGTTGACGCCGTAGGCGGGCACTTCCTTGGGGATGCCCGCGGCCATCGACGCCTGGCGCGCCGGGTTCTGGCCTTGCGCGGCGGTCAGCACCTGGCCGAGGATCACCTCGGACACGTCCTCGCCCTTGATGCCCGCCTGTTCCAGCGCGGCGGTGATCGCCACCCGGCCGAGTTCATGCGCGGGCGTGGCGGCAAAGGCGCCCAGGAAGCTGCCCACGGGGGTGCGCTTGGCGGCGGTAATGACGATCTCGGTCATGAAGGCTCCTTTAGGTTCGGATCTATCTAGGTGTTGGGAGGGCGGTGATCCAGTCGGCGAGCGGCTGCCAGAGCTGTCGCTCCGCACGGCCGCCGACGACCATGCCGACATGGCCCGTGCCCCCCGCTCGCCGGTCGGGCAGGCCGATGGCGGTGGCGGCGGGGACGATCCGGTCGGCGGTGGCGACGAACTCGACGCTAGGGGCGTCGCATTGCGATGGTGTGACGGTGGCGCCGCCGACGCGCCACTGTCCCTGGCCGGGGCGATCCTGGGCGATCAGCTCCTCGAACAGCTCGCGGCCGAAGGCATGGGGCAGGGGAGCGCCCTGGTTTGCCCAGTCCTCCAATCGGATGAAGCGGCGGGCGGCCTCGCTGCGCGGATCGAGTTCGGCGAAGGCCGCATATTTGGCGATTGTCCGTGCCGGATCGAGCCGCCAGAAGCCCGCCTGCAACGCCTCCATGGGGACGAGGCCCAGCGCTTCGGAAGTCGGCTTGATCGCCGCCCATTGCGCAGCCATCGCGGCCCGGGCTTCGTCGCCATAGCCGGTGAAGTGCCACGGCGCGGCGATCGCGGCCAGCCCGGCGACCTTGCTGCGTGCCGCTGCCGCCATGGCGAGCGTGCCGCCCAGGCAGTATCCGACCAGCACCGGCGGCTGTGGAAAGCTGGCGATCAGGGGGATGAGGAAACGCTCGACATGCCCCGCTATGTCGATGTCGCGGTCCTTCACCCCCGGCGTACCCCAGTCGATCAGCCAGGGATGTAAGCCCCGTCCGCGCATCCAGCGGATCAGCGAGCGGTCGCGCGAAATATCGAGGATCGAAGGCGGATTGATGAGCGAGGGGATGAACAGCACCGGCCGTCCTTCGCCGCCCGCATCGCGCAATTTCACCCGGCCGCGCCGCCGCCGGACGGGCAGGGCGCGCATCGGCCGCTCGCGCTTCGCCTCCTGGAAACGGCGAAGGCCGGTCAATGCGGCTTGCGCCAGATCGGGATTTTCCGCAGCCTCGCTGCGCAGCATCGCAAGGAACAGCGGTAACGGGCGCGGACCATGTTGCGATGCGAAATCCAAGGCGTTAGGCTGCGGCAAAACCATGAAAGGCGGGGGTCCATGAAGAAGCAGGCATCGGACGGCGTCGTGATCGTCAAGAAATACGCGAACCGGCGGCTCTACAACACCGAAACCTCCTCCTACATCACGCTCGATCATCTGGCGGGCATGATCCGCGCGGGCCGCGACTTCAAGGTGGTCGACGCCAAGACCGACGAGGACATCACCCATAATGTCCTGACCCAGATCATCATGGAAGAGGAAAGCCGGGGCGAGACGATGCTGCCGGTGAATTTCCTGCGCCAGCTGATCTCGATGTATGGCGATTCGATGCAGGCGGTGGTGCCGGGCTATCTGGAGGCGTCGATGGACAGCTTCCGCCGCAATCAGGAACAGTTCAAGTCGGCGGTCGAGGGTGCGTTTGCCAACACGCCCTTTGCCGACATGGCCAAGCGCAACCTGGCGATGTTCGAGGCCGCGACGCAGGGGTTCCAGGCCGCCGCCCCGGCGCCGGCACCCACCCCCGCGCCGACGGCCACGGCCGCGAGCAAGGATGCCGAAATGGCCGCGCTGAAGGCCGAACTCGCGGCGCTGAAGGACAAGATCGAGAAGTTGGGGGAGTAATCCTTCCCCTCCGTTCAGCCTGAGCGAAGTCGAAGGCCACGCTGAGACGGTAAACGCGAGGCCTTCTCTATTCCTCCCCTGCAAGGGGAGGGGGACCAGCGAAGCTGGTGGAGGGGTGTCACCGCC
>DXIH01000140.1 GCA_019112965.1 Candidatus Sphingomonas excrementigallinarum
GCGGGCGGCGGGCCCGAGGCCTCGACCGTCATGCGCGCACCCTCTTCCTCGCGGTCGGGGATGATCTCGACCGTCACGCCGTAGCGATCCTCGATCTCGGCAATGTCCGCGCGCTTGCGGTTCAGCACATAGACGGCGGCTTCCTGGCTGGCGCGCAGCGTCAGGATCGAGCCGCGACCGCGCGCGGCCTCGTCCTCGATCAGGCGCAGCGCCGACAGGCCCGAGGACGAAGCGGTGCGAACCAGGCCGGTGCCCTCGCAATGCGGGCAGGGACGGGTCGAGGCTTCGAGCACGCCGGTGCGCAGCCGCTGGCGGCTCATTTCCATCAGCCCGAAGGACGAGATGCGGCCGACCTGGATTCGAGCGCGATCGTTCTTCAACGCCTCCTTCATCGCCTTCTCGACTTTCCGGACATTGGAGTTGTTGTCCATGTCGATGAAGTCGATGACGACCAGGCCCGCCATGTCGCGCAGACGCAGCTGGCGCGCGATTTCCTGCGCGGCTTCCAGATTGGTCGCGGTCGCGGTCTGCTCGATATTATGCTCGCGGGTCGAACGCCCGGAGTTGATGTCGATCGAGACCAACGCTTCGGTCGGGTTGATGACCAGATAGCCACCCGACTTCAGCTGGACGACCGGATTGTACATCGCGGCCAGCTGATCCTCGACATGCGCGCGCTGGAACAGCGGGACCGCGTCGGCATACTGCTTCACCCGGCGGGCGTGGGCGGGCATCAGCAGGCGCATGAAGTCCTTCGCCTGGCGATAGCCATCCTCGCCCTCGACGATCACTTCCTCGATCTCGCGATTATAGATGTCGCGGATCGCGCGCTTGATGAGATCGCTGTCGCCATAGATCAGCGCGGGCGCCGAGCTGTGCAGCGTCTTCTCGCGAATGCCGTCCCACAGGCGCGCCAGGTAATCGAAGTCGCGCTTGATCTCGGTCTTGGTGCGCTGAAGCCCGGCGGTGCGGACGATGCAGCCCATGGTCGAGGGCAGCGCCATCTCGGCCATGATGGTCTTCAGCCGCTTGCGGTCGGCCGCGTTCGAAATCTTCCGGCTGATGCCGCCGCCGTGCGACGTGTTGGGCATCAGCACGCAGTAGCGACCGGCTAGCGACAGATAGGTCGTCAGCGCCGCGCCCTTGTTGCCGCGCTCTTCCTTGACGATCTGGACCAGCAGCACCTGGCGGCGATGGATGACGTCCTGGATCTTGTAGCGGCGGCGCAGATTCTGGCGACGCTGGCGCAGCGCCTCGACCTGGTCGTCGTTGACGGTCGACTTCTTCGGCCGCGGCGCGCCTTCGCCATCCTCGTCGTCATGATGGTCGTCGGCGTGATCGTCATGATCGTCGCCGTCATGATCCGCGTGATCGTCGTCATCCTCGGCGTCGAGTTCGGCGCGCAGCGCGGCCTCTTCGGCGGCATGCTCGGCTTCTTCGCGCAGCAGGGCTTCGCGATCTTCCTTGGGGATCTGGTAATAGTCGGGGTGGATTTCCGAAAAGGCCAGGAAGCCGTGACGGTTGCCGCCGTAATCGACGAACGCCGCCTGCAGCGACGGTTCGACCCGGGTCACCTTGGCGAGGTAGATATTGCCCTTGAGCTGCTTGCGCTCGGCCGACTCGAAGTCGAATTCCTCGATCCGGTTACCCTTGACGACGGCCACGCGGGTTTCTTCCCGGTGGCGTGCGTCGATCAGCATACGCGTGGTCATTGTGAAGTCTCCACGCGCGCGCCGGGCCTGAAGGCAGCCGTCGCGCGCGGTAAATAAGGTGGGCGGCGGCGCGGGGCGCCGATGCGCTGGAAAAAACGGAAAGCGTGCCGCTCTCAGCCGCAGCATCGGCAACGGGGCCGGTGCGGACCCACGGCACCGCGATCCCACCGGCAAAGGCCGGTCGGTCAGCGGGGTGGATCATATGCGTCATGCGAGCGTCAACCTGGTTGGTCCGGGCGCGAAATCCTCGCAGTCCCAGCCCTTTTAGAGATGGCCCCGTCCCGATCGTGGGAGAGGTGATCGAGGCCGGGGTCCGCAGGAGTGCTAGCATCATCGGAACGTTTGCGCAACAGGCGGGAATTTGCCGATCCGGCGGCCGGAATATGCCGAATTTTGGGTTAACCAATGGCTGAAAGCCCTGCGTCAGCTACGTCCTTCTATGCCCGATGTTCGATCCCCGGATCGTTGAAAAGGGTATGGCGTAATGGCTTTTCGCTGGACCGGCGGGGCACCGACGCGGCATGGTTGCCGGGTCGTGCTGATGCTGTTCACTTTCCTGTTCGGGCTGTTCGCGCCGGTGGGCGCGATGGCGGCGACGGTGCAGAAGGTCGTGGTGCGCGGCGCCCGGCTCATCATCCGGTTCGACACGCCGGTCAAACGCGCGCGCAGCGTCATGCTGAACGAACAGCGGCGGGTGGCGGTCGACGTGACCGGGGCCTCGCCGGGCAGTGCCTCCATTCGGACGGGGGTGGTGCGCGGGCTGACCCAGACCCGGATCAAGCCCGGCGTCACCCGGCTGAGCTTTGCGCTGGCGCAGGACGCGACGATCTTCGACGGCGGCTTCGACGACGACGGCAAGACTCTGTCGCTGACGCTGAAGCCCGTCACCGGCCGCTATACCCAGGCGAGTTTCGCGGGGGCGCTCGACTTCTTCCCGTTCCATTTTCAGCGCAAGCCCGCCTACACGCTGACCGTGCCGGTCCCCAGTCCGTCGCACACGCTGCCGATGCCGCGGGTCCGGGGCGCGGACAACCGGCCGCTGGTGGTGATCGATGCCGGGCATGGCGGGGTCGATCCCGGCGCGATCAACCCGGTGACGGGCTTGCGCGAAAAGGACGTGACGCTGGCCATCGCGAAGGAAATTCGCGACACGCTGGTCGCGTCCGGTCGGGTGCGCGCGGCGCTGACCCGCGAGGACGATCGCTATATCCTGCACCGCGAACGCTATGGCATCGCGCGGCGGCTGCACGCCGACCTGTTCATCTCGATCCATTGCGACAGCGCGGGCGCGGGCGAAGCGCGCGGGGCGACCGCCTATACCCTGTCCGACGTGGCCTCCGACAAGGAAGCCGCGCGATTGGCGGCGCGCGAGAACAAGGCGGATGTGATCGCCGGTGTCGACCTGGGCGGAAACAGCGACGTCTCTTCGATCCTGATCGACCTGACCCAGCGCGAGACGATGAACGCCTCGGCCAGCTTCGCGCGACTGCTGGGTCGCGAGGCGCAGCCGCTGATCCCGGTCAAGCCGACCTTCCACCGCATGGCCTCGCTGATGGTGCTCAAGGCGCCCGACATGCCGTCGATCCTGTTCGAGACGGGCTATATCTCGAACATGCAGGACGCCGCGTTCCTCGACAGCGCCGAGGGCCGCGAACGGATCGCCAAGGCGGTCCTGCAAGCGGTCGAGGTGCATTTTGCACGGCGGATGGCGGCGCGCTAAAGAAGCGCACCAATGATCGTTGGCGGATCGGCGAGAAGGTCAATGTATAGCGAGTTGGTCACCCTGTTGAGCGGCCGGACGCTCGATGACGAGGCTGTTCGGGAAATGGTCGCAGAGCTGGACGCGGCACTGCGCGAACCCGAGGAATGGATGCTCGACTTCGACCCCGAGACGATCAGGCAACTGACTGTCGAGTTGGCGATCATCGATTATGTCCTGATCGGCGATAAGATCGACGAACTTCATGAGCTTATCAGCGACGAATTCGCCGAACCGCTCAAGCCCTTTCCATACCGCGACGATAACGAAAAAGTCCTGGTTGCGGATTACTTCGCGTGGCTCGACAACGAGCTGGGGGCGAGGATCCCGGCCTGGGAATTGCTGTCCTGGGACAATGATCTGGACGACAATCTGCACGTCGTCATCGTCCGCCGTTTGGATACGGACAGGATCGTCGCGCTGGCCGACTCGCTGGGCCTGCGGGTGAGCAGGGCGACCGACGCGGTAAGGCTGCCCTGACGAGCGGGGGCGTTATGTCCGGGCGCGGGGGGCGATCAGCATCGCACGGATCGGGTGGCCATCGGCCCGCGCCCGCCGGATCGATCGCACCATCGCATAGACCAGCGCGGCCAGCCCGAGGAGCCATAGCGCGGTGGTCAGGATGAACGGGCCGATCAAAGCGAACAGGGCGAAGAAGAGCAGCAATCGCCCAAGCGCCCCCACGCGACGGAGCGCGATCCACAGGATCGGCGCGAGGACGAGCATGCCCAGCAGCGCGACGAACAGGGCGGCGTAACCGCAGCCCCCTTCGAAACAGGAGCCGAAAATGGTCGGATCGATCGCCTTGGCGATGCCCGTGCCCGCCACGGCGATGACGAAGGCGAGCATCAGGGACAGCAGGACTCTCATCGCCTGATGAGTGACCGCCGTATCCGCAGGGGTCAAGGCCGTCGCGGCGCGGTTGATCCGGCTGGTGCGGGCTGGCAGGATCGTGGGATGGTTCGCCGCCTGTCTTTTATCCTGCCTCTCGTCTTGGCTTTAGCTTGGCCATTTCCCGTGCAGGCCCAAGCCGGGCTAGCGGAGCCCGATGCGTCGGTTGCGCTGACGCCCGAATTGCTCGGTAATGCCCTGTCCTGTCGTTCGCGGGATGCGCTCTACGCCTTTGCCGATGCCCTGTTTCTCGATCCCAGGCCGCCCGCCTGGATGCGGGAGATGACGGACGACAAGGCGACCAAGGGCATGTTGGGCATTGCGGGCTATCGGCTCGCCACGCCGGTCTCGTTGTCGGGGCGGCAGGTCGATCGCGTCTATTTCCTGAACGACTGGATCGTGACGCTCTGGCCGCGCAAGGTCGCCGAGGCCTTCATCGCCGCCCAGGCGATGAAGCGCGCCCCGATCGCTGCTACCGAGCAATATTATCGCTTTCTCGACCCGGACAGCGGCCCGATGCTGGGAGCCTTCGCGCCCACCGGCCATGCGACCGCCGCCATGCCGGCCCGGGCGTTCGGCGCCAAGGTACCGCCTCCGCCGCCCGCCGACAGCCTGTTCGTGGGATGCAATTACACATCGGCCTCCGAAGCCGAGTTTCTGTCCCTCGCGCGCCGGGCGTCCGGGATGGCGGCGGATGTCGGGCAGGATGTCGCCGATGACATTCAGGCCGTCGTGCCGCCGCGATAGGGTCCTCGACAGATGTTTCGCGTCATTGCCAGGATATGCGGGTGATCCACGGATATTCCGAACTGGCGAAGCGCTATGCGGGGCGCATCCAGACCCTTATCGGGCACTGCCCGGTCGGCAAGTCGCTGAAGGTGCGTGACAAGGAACGCCTCGTCCAATGCTCGCGCAGAGCCGATAGCGCGGAGCTCGACCTGAAGATGGAGCTGCGTTCTGATGTGTCGGGCGCGGCGTTGCTCCATGCCCGGTTTCGCCTTCATGTCCTCCCGGGCTGCGATGCCCGAATTTCGCTGCACCATCTCGAAGGGCGACGGGAAACCGAGACGTTGACCGGACGGCAGGGAAAATACCTCTCGGCCTTGCTGGTCTGGGCCGAACAGGTCCTTCCCACGGCATCGCCCCATGCACCCGGCCCCGGACTATCGCCATGGCAGCGGCAATTCGCAGAGCTGTATCATCGGTTGTCCGGCGTTTCGGTGCCGGTCGCACGGCGGCGGCTGCGCGAGAGCTTCTTCGTCGATCAGGAGGACGCGCCGGATTCGGTGCGGATGGAGGCTTTTCTCGACATGCTGCGCGAGGAAGGGTGGGTGGCGCCGGTCGACTGGCGGGAAGACACGGTCGATGAGATCGTTCTCCAGCTTGCCGAACAGAGACTCGAAAGCCTCCGCTTGCGACCGGCAGGCCCCATTGATCGGGCCGTGTTGGCGGCGGTGGGATATGTCGTCGTCCGGCTGGAAGACGGCAGCGACCAGGCGATGATGGCTCTGGTGGCGAATGAGGAGGTCGCGCCGGTCGAGCATCTGTTGTCCGATCTCGCTCCGCCCATGCGCGTTCGGCGATAAAGGAGTGATCGGGTCCCGCCTGCCGCATGAGGCACGGCATCTGGTCCCCCGCATCCGATCGGCGTAAAGGCGCCGGCATGATCCGCGTTTGCGCCCTTTACCGTTTCGCCTCCTTCCCCGACCCCGCCGCACTCCGTGAGCCTTTGCTCGCCATGGCCGAGGCGAACGGCATTCGCGGCACGCTGCTGCTCGCGAGCGAGGGGATTAACGGCACGGTGGCGGGCACCCACCACGCGATCGAGGCGCTGCTCGCGCATATCCGGACGCTGCCGGGGTGTGCCGATGTCGACTATAAGGACTCGACCGCCGAGACGATGCCGTTCCACCGGATGAAGGTGCGGCTGAAGCGCGAGATCGTGTCGATGGGCGTCGAGGGCATCGACCCCACCCGCGAGGTCGGCACTTATGTCGCGGGGCAAGCGTGGAACGCACTGATCGCCGATCCCGACACCCTCTTGATCGACACGCGCAACGATTACGAGGTCGCGATCGGCACGTTCGATGGTGCGGTCGATCCGGGGACGAAGAGCTTCCGCGACTTCCCGCGCTGGTTCCGCGAGCATCGCGACGAACTGATGGCGGGCAAGTCGAAGGTTGCGATGTTCTGCACCGGCGGCATACGCTGCGAAAAGGCGACGGCATTTTTGAAGGCGGAAGGGGTGGCGGATGTCTTCCACCTTGATGGTGGCATCCTGAAATATCTGGAGACGATGCCCGAGGAGCAGAGCCGCTGGAACGGAGAATGCTTCGTCTTCGACGCCCGCGTCGCGGTCGGGCACGGGTTGGCGCAGGGATCGCACGGCTTGTGCCATGGCTGTCGGATGCCGGTCAGCCCAGAGGATCGGGCCTCGCCGCTTTATGTCGAGGGGGTGAGTTGCTCCGCCTGTCACGGCACGCGCGATGCGGAGCGACTGGCCGCCTATGCCGAGCGGCACCGGCAGGAGCAACTGGCGGCGGCGCGGGGCCACGCGCAT
>DXIH01000141.1 GCA_019112965.1 Candidatus Sphingomonas excrementigallinarum
GGCAAGTCGATGCTGATGGACCTGTTCTTCGATCACGTCGCCGTCGAGGCCAAGCGCCGCGTCCATTTCGCCGAGTTCATGCTGGAGGTGCACGCCCGCATCGCCACCGAGCGCGCCAAGCAGGCGGGCGACCCGATCGCCCCGGTCGCTGCCGCGCTGGCCGAGGAAACCCGGCTGCTGGCGTTCGACGAGATGATGGTGACCAACAGCCCCGACGCGATGATCCTGTCGCGGCTGTTCACCGCGCTGATCGAGGCGGGGGTGACGATCGTCACCACCTCCAACCGGCCGCCCAGGGACCTCTACAAGAACGGGCTCAACCGCGAGCATTTCCTGCCCTTCATCGCGCTGATCGAGGCGCGACTGGATGTGCTGGCGCTGAACGGCCCGACCGACTATCGGCGCGACCGGCTGGGGCGGCTGGATACCTGGCTGGTGCCCAATGGGCCGAAGGCGACGATGACGCTGTCGGCGGCGTTCTTCCGCCTGACCGACTATCCGGTCGAGGATGCCGCGCATGTGCCTAGCGAAGACCTGAAGGTCGGCGGCCGCGTGCTGCACGTCCCCAAGGCGTTGAAGGGGGTGGCCGTCTTCTCTTTCAAGCGGCTGTGCGGCGAGGCGCGCGGCGCGGCGGACTATCTGGCGGTCGCGCGGCGTTTCCACACCGTCATCCTGGTCGGTGTCCCCAAGCTGGGGCCCGAGAACCGCAACGAGGCGGCGCGCTTCGTCCAGCTGATTGATGCGCTCTACGAACACAAGGTCAAGCTGCTCGCCGCAGCCGACGCCCAGCCCGCCTTACTCTATGAAACCGGCGATGGCCGGTTCGAGTTCGAGCGTACGATCAGCCGGTTGGAAGAGATGCGTTCCGAGGAGTATCTGGCCCAGGGCCATGGCTCGCTGGAGGCTTAATCCTACCTTAATGCACTTGCGAACTATTATCGTTTAAAATCTTAAACTCTGTGGAATAACGGTTGCCCCGACGCCGCAATAGGCGTAGGCCGCGTGACCAATCACGTACGTCCACTACGGAGTAGGATTGGAATGGCTCGCAAGAAGATCGCGCTGATCGGCGCCGGTAACATCGGCGGTACGCTGGCGCACCTCGCCGCGCTCAAGGGGCTGGGCGATATCGTCCTGTTCGACGTCGTCGAGGGCGTGCCCCAGGGCAAGGCGCTTGACCTGTCGCAGTGCGGCCCGGTCGAGGGCTTCGACGCGAATATCAAGGGTTCCAACGACTACGCCGACATTGCGGGCGCGGACGTCATCATCGTCACCGCCGGTGTCGCGCGCAAGCCCGGCATGAGCCGCGACGACCTGCTCGGCATCAACCTGAAGGTGATGAAGGCGGTCGGCGAGGGCATCCGCGACAACGCGCCCGACGCCTTCGTGATCTGCATCACCAACCCGCTCGACGCGATGGTCTGGGCGCTGCGCGAATTCTCGGGGCTCCCGGCGAACAAGGTCGTCGGCATGGCGGGCGTGCTCGACTCGGCGCGCTTCTCGCACTTCCTCGCCGAGGAGTTCGGCGTGTCGGTGAAGGACGTGAACACCTTCGTGCTCGGCGGTCACGGCGACACCATGGTCCCGGTCCTGGAATATTCGACCGTCAGCGGCATCCCGGTCAGCGACCTGATCGAGATGGGCTTCTCGACCAAGGAAAAGGTCGACGAGATCATCAAGCGCACCCGTGGTGGCGGCGGCGAGATCGTCGCGCTGCTCAAGACCGGCTCGGCCTATTACGCGCCCGCCACCAGCGGCATCGCGATGGCCGAGGCGTATCTCTACGACCAGAAACGCATCCTGCCTGCCGCCGCGCACCTGTCGGGTGAGTATGGCATCGACAACCTCTATGTCGGCGTGCCCGTCGTGATCGGCGCCGGTGGCGTCGAGAAGGTCGTCGAGGTCAAGCTGTCGGACGAGGCGAAGGCCAACCTTCAGGTCTCGGTCGACGCGGTCAAGGAACTGCTCGTCGCGTGCAAGGGCATCGACGAGAGCCTGGCGTAATCCAGCTGATTGTGCCCCGGCGGAGGCCGGGGCCCAGTTGGGAAGGCATTCGAGATGGAGCGACCAGGCTATGTCTATATCATGGCCAGCGATCGCAACGGGACGCTCTATCTCGGTGTGACCAGCAACCTCGCCCAGCGCGTGCTTCAGCATCGCGACGGAGTGGTTGCCGGGTTCACACGAAAGCATCGCTGTCATCGCCTCGTCTGGTTCGAGGCGCATGAGAGCATCGAATCAGCACGGCAGCGCGAGCTGCGGATGAAGGAATGGAAGCGGGCCTGGAAGCTGCGGGAAATCGAAGGGCTCAATCCCGACTGGGATGATCTTTACGACCGGATCGCACTGCCATGACCGTTTCCCCAACTGGGCCCCGGCCTTCGCCGGGGAACAAGAGGAAGAGAAGTTAGATGAGCATCCTCGTCAACAAGAACACCAAGGTCATCACCCAGGGCATGACGGGTGAAACCGGCACGTTCCACACCCAGCAGGCGCTGGCGTACGGCACGCAGATGGTCGGCGGCGTGACGCCGGGCAAGGGCGGCACCGAGCATATCGGCCTGCCGGTCTTCAACACCGTCGCCGAAGCCAAGTCGAAGACCGGCGCCGACGCGTCGGTCATCTATGTGCCGCCGCCCTTCGCGGCCGACTCGATCCTGGAAGCGATCGACGCGGAGATTCCGCTGATCGTCGCCATCACCGAAGGCATCCCGGTCCTCGACATGGTCAAGGTGAAGCGCGCCCTGTCGGGTTCGAAGTCGCGCCTGATCGGTCCGAACTGCCCGGGCGTGCTGACGCCGGGCGAGTGCAAGATCGGCATCATGCCGGGTTCGATCTTCAAGAAGGGCTCGGTCGGCGTCGTGTCGCGCTCGGGCACGCTGACCTATGAGGCGGTGTTCCAGACCTCGAACGCGGGCCTGGGTCAGACGACCGCGGTCGGCATCGGCGGCGACCCCGTCAACGGCACCAACTTCATCGACGTACTCGAGCTGTTCCTGGCCGACGACGAGACGAAGTCGATCATCATGATCGGCGAGATCGGCGGCGACGCGGAAGAGCAGGCGGCGCAGTTCCTGATCGACGAGGCGAAGCGTGGCCGTTCGAAGCCGATGGCGGGCTTCATCGCGGGCCGCACCGCGCCTCCGGGCCGTCGCATGGGTCACGCCGGTGCGATCGTGTCGGGTGGCAAGGGCGATGCGGAAAGCAAGATCGCGGCGATGGAAGCGGCCGGGATCAAGGTTGCGGCCAGCCCGTCGGAACTCGGCTCGACGCTGCTGTCGGTGCTGAACAAGTAAGGCGTATCGCGTCACCCCGGCACACCCGCCGGGGTCCGTGGCGGCAGGCGGGCCGCTCGCGGCTGCGGACCCCAGGCGGATGTGCCGGGGTGGCGATCATGAAGAAGTCGGGCGGTCGAGGAAGCGTCTCATGGGCTACGAAGGCCAGGATTTCAGCGACATCGCGGCGGGCGTCAGCCCCGCCTTCATCGAAGCGCTCTATGCCAAGTATCAGGCCGACCCGTCGTCGGTCGACGCGGGCTGGCGCGGCTTTTTCGACGGTCTGGAGCAGGGCGTCGGGGCCCCCAGCTGGCAGAACAAGCGCTGGCCGCTGACCTCGACCGACGACCTGACGGCGGGCCTCGACCCGACCCAGATGGAACCGGCCCCCAAGCCTGCGAAGGGTGGCAAGCCTGCCCCGGCGGCCGCTGCGGCCGCAGCCCCCTCGACCGCCGACATCGTCAAGGCGGCGGGTGACGCGATCCGCGCGCAGATGCTGATCCGCACCTATCGCGTGCGCGGCCATCTTGCGGCGAACCTCGACCCGCTGGGCCTGTCGGGCCTGCGCGAGCTTCCGGAAGACCTGAAGACCGAATATCACGGCTTCACCGACGCCGATATCGACCGCAAGGTCTATCTGGGCGGCACGATGGGCTTCGAATGGGCGACCGTTCGCGAGCTGGTCGACACGCTGCGCAAGAATTACTGCGGCAATGTCGGCCTGGAATATATGCACATCGCGGATGTGGAGGAGCGCCGCTTCCTCCAGGACCGGATGGAAGGCCAGGATAAGGCGATCGAGTTCACGACCGATGGCAAGAAGGCCATCCTGAACAAGGTCATCGAGGCCGAGCAGTGGGAAAAATTCCTCGGCAAGAAATATGTCGGTACCAAGCGCTTCGGCCTGGACGGCGGCGAGTCGATGATCCCCGCGCTCGAGTCGGTCATCAAGTACGGCGGCCAGATGGGCGTGCGCGAGATCGTGTTCGGCATGGCGCATCGCGGCCGTCTGAACGTGCTGGCCAATGTGATGGCCAAGCCGCTGCGCGTCATCTTCCACGAATTCGCCGGTGGCTCGGCCAACCCTGATGACATCGGCGGTTCGGGCGACGTGAAGTATCACCTGGGCACCTCGACCGACCGCGAGTTCGACGGCCACAAGGTCCACATGTCGCTGGTCGCCAACCCCTCGCACCTCGAGGCGGTGAACCCGGTCGTGCTGGGCAAGACCCGCGCGATCCAGACGATCGCGGGCGATCTGGAGGACCACTCGGCCTCGGTGCCGGTGCTGATCCATGGCGACGCGGCCTTTGCGGGGCAGGGCATCGTGTGGGAGTGTCTCGGCTTCTCCGGCATCCGTGGGTATAACACCGGCGGCTGCGTCCACTTCATCATCAACAACCAGGTGGGCTTCACCACCTCGCCGCAGTTCGCGCGCTCCTCGCCCTATCCGTCGGATGTGGCGAAGGGCGTTCAGGCGCCGGTCTTCCACGTCAATGGCGACGATCCCGAGGCGGTGACCTTCGCCACCAAGATGGCGATCGAGTTCCGCCAGAAATTCCACCGCGACATCGTGATCGACATGTGGTGCTATCGCCGCTTCGGCCACAATGAGGGCGACGAGCCGGGCTTCACCCAGCCGCTGATGTACAACAAGATCCGCTCGCACCCCGGCGTTGCCGAGACCTATGCGAAGCGTCTCGTGTCCGAGGGCGTGGTCGATCAGGCCTGGGTCGACGAGAATATCAAGCAGTACACCACCCGCTGCGAAGGCGAGTTCGAGGCGGGCGCCAGCTACAAGCCCAACAAGGCCGACTGGTTCGCCGGTCGCTGGTCGGGCCTGTCGGCGCCGAAGGAGACCGATCAGGGTCGCCGCAACGTGGAGACCGGCCTCGACAAGAAGCTGTTCGACGCGATCGGCCGCACGCTGACCACAATTCCCGAGGGGCTTCAGGTCCACAAGACGCTGAACCGCGTACTCGACGCCAAGCGCCAGATGTTCGCCACCGGCGCGAATTTCGACTGGGCGACCGGCGAGGCGCTGGCTTTCGGCTCGCTGCTGTCGGAAGGCTATGGCGTGCGTCTGTCGGGCCAGGATTCGGGGCGCGGCACCTTCTCGCAGCGTCACGCCGTCTGGGTCGACCAGACCGACGAGCACAAGTACGTGCCGCTGAAGACCGTCGAGCATGGCAGCTTCGAGGTGCTGGACAGCCCGTTGTCCGAATATGGCGTGCTCGGCTTCGAATATGGCTATGCGCTGGCCGATCCGAAGACTTTGGTCATGTGGGAGGCGCAGTTCGGCGACTTCGTCAACGGCGCGCAGATCATGATCGACCAGTTCATCACCAGCGGCGAGTCCAAGTGGCTGCGTGCCAACGGCCTCGTGATGCTGCTGCCGCATGGTTATGAAGGCCAGGGTCCGGAGCACTCGTCGGCACGTCCCGAGCGCTTCCTCCAGTCGTGCGCCAACGACAATATCCAGGTTGCGAACTGCACCACCCCGGCCAACTATTTCCACCTGTTGCGCCGCCAGATGCACCGCAATTTCCGCAAGCCGCTGGTCGTCTTCACGCCCAAGTCGCTGCTGCGTCACAAGCTCGCGGTGTCGAAGGCCGAGGACTTCCAGGGCGACAGCCACTTCCGCCGCCTGTTGTCGGACACCAACGGTGCCGCCGACGAAGCGACGACGCGGCTGGTCCTGTGCACCGGCAAGGTCGCCTACGACCTGATCGAGGCACGCGATGCGGCGGGCGACACGGGTACGCAGATCGTGCGCGTCGAGCAGCTCTATCCGTTCCCGAGCGATGCGCTCGCCAAGCGGATCGGGCGCATGCCGAACCTGCAGGACGTGGTCTGGGCGCAGGAAGAGCCGAAGAACAACGGTTACTGGTTCTTCGTCGAACCGCTGATCGAGGAAGCGCTGGCCGAGGCCGGTGCGAGCGTGAAGCGGGCGCGTTATGCGGGTCGTGCGGCGGCGGCATCGCCCGCCACCGGCCTGATGAAGCGCCACACCGCCGAGCAGGGTGCGCTGGTCGCCGATGCGCTGGGCCACAATGTCCGCGACGAAATCCGCCGGACGCGCGCCGAGGGCAGCAACACGACCGCCAAGCCGACGACGCAGGCGGCGGACTGAACTTTACCGAGTTCCCCGGTTCGTGACCGAGCCGGGGAGGGATGAAATCTGGCGCGGGCGTTTTGCCCGCCCGCGTAAGAGCCCCGGTCGATGGACCGGGCGGAGGAAATGGAAATGGCGACTGAAGTTCTGGTCCCGGTACTGGGCGAATCGATCTCCGAAGCGACGCTGGGCGAATGGCTGAAGCAGCCGGGTGACGCGGTGGCCGTCGACGAGCCGATCGCGAGCCTGGAGACCGACAAGGTCTCGGTCGAAGTGCCCTCGCCGGTGGCGGGTGTCATGGGCGACCATGCCGTGAAGGTCGGCGACACGGTGCAGGTCGGCGCGCTGCTGGCGACCGTCGATGCCGGTGGCTCGGCCCCGGCCAAGACCGAAGCGGCTGCGCCTGCCGCGACCGCGGCTCCGGCGGCTGCTCCGGCCCCCGCCGCTGCGCCTGCCGCCGCTGACGAGTCGAGCGACTCGCCCGCCGCGCTCTCGCCGTCGGTGCGCCGTGCGGTCCTCGAGCACGGCCTCGACCCCGCGACGATCAAGGGCACCGGCAAGGACGGCCGCATCACGAAGGAAGACGTCGCCGCCGCCGCCGCCGCCAACAAGTCGAGCGCCCCGGCGCCTGCCGCTGCCGCTCCGGCCGCTGCCCCCGCCGGTTCGGCGCGCAAGGAAGAGCGCGTGAAGATGACGCGCCTGCGTCAGACGATCGCCAAGCGCCTGAAGGAAGCGCAGAACACTGCCGCGATGCTGACGACGTTCAACGACGTCGACATGACCGCGGTGATCGAGGCGCGCGCCAAGTATAAGGACCTGTTCGAGAAGAAGCACGGCGTCCGCCTGGGCTTCATGGGCTTCTTCGTGAAGGCCGCGACGATGGCGCTGAAGGACATTCCGTCGGTCAACGCCTCGATCGAGGGCGATGAGATCGTCTATCACGACTATGCCGATATCTCGGTCGCCGTCTCGGCCCCGAACGGCCTGGTCGTGCCGGTCATCCGCGATGCGCAGGACCTGACGGTCGCGGGTATCGAAAAGACGATCGGCGACTTCGGCAAGCGCGCCAAGGACGGCACGCTGAAGATGGACGAGATGAAGGGCGGTACCTTCACCATCTCGAACGGCGGCGTGTTCGGCTCGCTGATGTCGACCCCGATCATCAACCCGCCGCAGTCGGCGGTGCTGGGTCTCCACCGTATCGAGGAGCGTCCGGTCGTCGTCGACGGCCAGATCGTCATCCGCCCGATGATGTATCTGGCGCTGTCCTATGACCACCGCATCATCGACGGCCGCGAGGCGGTGACCTTCCTCGTCGCGCTGAAGAACGCGATCCAGGATCCGACCCGCATCCTGATCGACCTCTGATCGCTTTGTGATCTATACGGGCCCTCGAACGGTCGAGGGTCCGTCCTTGCTGTGACAGGCGGGTGCGCCCGCAGGCTGGACCCCGAGAGCCGGGGAACGGGAGAGACAAATGGCTGAGTATGACTATGACGTCCTGGTGATCGGCGCTGGCCCCGGCGGCTATGTCGCGGCGATCCGCGCGGCGCAGCTGGGCCTGAAGACGGCGTGTGCGGAGGCGCGCGAGACGCTGGGCGGCACCTGCCTCAATGTCGGCTGCATCCCGTCCAAGGCGCTGCTCCACGCGTCCGAACTGTTCGAGGAAGCATCGCACGGTGCCCTCGCCAAGTTTGGCGTCGAGATCGAGGGCGCCAAGCTCAACCTCGACCAGATGCACGCCGAAAAGGCCAAGGCGGTCGGCGAGCTGACCGGCGGCATCGAGTACCTCTTCAAGAAGAACAAGGTCACCTGGCTCAAGGGCAAGGCCGCGTTCCAGGATTCGAGCACGGTCAAGGTCGCTGACCAGACGGTCACCGCGCGCGACATCGTGATCGCGACCGGCTCGGTCGTGACCCCGCTGCCGGGCGTCGAGATCGACCAGAAGGTCGTGGTCGATTCGACCGGCGCGCTGGCGCTGCCCAAGGTGCCGGAGCATCTCGTCGTCATCGGCGGCGGCGTGATCGGGCTGGAGCTGGGCTCGGTCTGGCGTCGTCTGGGTGCCAAGGTCACCGTGGTCGAATATCTCGACCAGATCCTGCCCGGCTTCGACGGTGAGGTCCGCAAGGAATCGGCCAAGCTGTTCAAGAAGCAGGGCATGGAGCTGAAGACCTCGACCAAGGTGACCGGCGTCACCGTCGAGGGCGACCGCGCGACCGTGTCGGTCGAACCGGCGGCTGGCGGCGCAGCGGAAACGCTGTCGGCCGACGCCGTGCTGGTCGCGATTGGCCGCAAGCCCAACACCGACGGGCTGAACCTGGAAGCGGCGGGCGTGAAGCTGAATGGCCGTGGCCAGGTCGAGATCGACCATGACTTCGCGACCAATGTCGACGGCGTCTGGGCGATCGGCGACGTCGCCCCCGGCCTGATGCTCGCGCACAAGGCCGAGGACGAGGGCGTCGCGGTGGCGGAGAATATCGCAGGGCAGACGGGCATCGTGAACCACGATGTCATCCCCAGCGTCGTCTACACCATGCCCGAAATCGCCGGTGTCGGCCTGTCGGAAGAAGCCGCCAAGGAGCGCGGCGAGGTCAAGGTCGGCAAATTCCCCTTCATGGCGAACAGCCGCGCCAAGACGAACCGCGACACCGACGGTTTTGTGAAGGTCATCGCCGACGCCAAGACCGACCGTGTGCTGGGCGTGTGGATCATCTCGTCGCTCGCGGGCACGATGATCGCCCAGGCCGCGCAGGCGATGGAGTTCGGCGCGACGTCGGAGGACATCGCCTATACCTGCCACGCGCACCCCACCCATGCCGAGGCGCTCAAGGAAGCCGCCATGGCGGTGCAGGGCAAGCCGATCCACATCTGATCGGGCTTTACCGGATGACGGAAGGGGCGGGCATCGCGAGATGCTCGCCCTTTTTGTTATGGGAAAAGTCCTCCCCGGCACGGGGAGGGGGGACCGCCGCGAAGCGGTGATGGAGGGGGCGGGCCGCAAATACGGTCCTGCGGCGAAGCCCCCCTCCGTCAGGGCTGCGCCCTGCCACCTCCCCGTGCCGGGGAGGATCAGGGTTTCAGCACCATCCGCACGGACGGGACTTCGCCGCCAACGGCCAAACAGCGCCGAATGACGCGGCCCGTCTCGATAAAGCCCAGCTTGGTGAGCACCCGGCCAGACGCGGGATTGTCCTCGAAATAACCCGAAGTCAGATGGGCGAGACCAAGCCGTTCGAACCCAAAGTCGACGATCGCCTGCGCCGCCTCGGTCGCTATTCCCCGCCCCCAATGGGCCTGGGACAGCCAATAGCCCAGTTCCGCCGTCTCCTCCTCCGGGGTCAGGCCGACCGCGCCGAGCAGCCGGTCCTCGCCGCGTAGCGTGATCGCCCATACCCATTCGGCGGGCACGACCCGCTCGAGAAAGAAGCGCGCATCATCAGGCCCGTAAGGGTGCGGTACGCGGGCCAGACGGCGTGCGACGTCCCAGTCTCCGACGATGGAGATGATCGCCTCCCCATCACGCTCGGCCGGACGCCGCAGCGACAGGCGGGCGGTGGCAAGGTCGGGTCGGCTATCGAGATAGGGGAACATGATCTTGCCCGCTGAACGTCCATGGCATCGGCGCCCGATACAAAAAGGGCGGCCAACGCTTTCGCGCCGCCGCCCTTCCTGTCCTGGACCCGGCGCTTACGCCTCGCTGCGGTCGCCGTAATTGGCCAGCTCGTCGCCCATGATGCGGGTGACGTGGAGCACGTTGGTCGAACCCGGCGTGCGGAAGGGGACGCCCGCCATCAGCACGACCTGGTTGCCCGCTTCGGCGATGCCGTGGCGCAGTGCCATGCGCTTGGACTTGGCGACCATCTCCTCGAAGGACTCCACGTCGCGGGTATGGACCGCGTGCGTGCCCCAGAGCAGGCCCAGGCGGCGTGCCGTCTCCAGCTGCGGCGTCAGGACCAGCAGAGGCACCGAAGGCCGCTCGCGCGCCACCCGGCGCGCGGTCGAGCCGCTGGTGGTGAAGCAGATGATCGCCTTGGCCGACACCGTATTGGTGATCCGCGCCGCCGCCTCGGCCAGCGCGTCGGCGGTGGTCGGGTCGGGGGTCATGGCGGTGAAATGGACGCGTTCGCCGTGCCCGGGATCGTTTTCCACCGATACGCCGATCGCGTTCATCATCGCGACCGATTCGACCGGCCAGGCACCCGCCGCCGACTCGGCCGACAGCATGATCGCGTCGGCGCCGTCATAGATGGCGGTCGCCACGTCTGACACCTCGGCGCGGGTGGGCGAGGGGCTCTGGATCATCGACTCGAGCATCTGGGTCGCGACGACCACCGGGCGGCCCATGCGGCGCGACACCTCGACGATGCGCTTCTGGAGCGGCGGCACCGCCTGGGGCGGCAGCTCGACGCCCAAGTCGCCGCGCGCGACCATCACGCCGTCGCATTGCTCGACGATTTCCTCCAGCCGGTCGATCGCCTGCGGCTTCTCGATCTTGGCGAGGAGCGCGGCACGCCCCTTGATAAGGCCACGTGCCTCCATCAGATCCTCGGGGCGCTGGACGAAGGACAGGGCGATCCAGTCGACGCCCTGCTCCACCGCGAAGGCCAGGTCCGACCGATCCTTCTCGGTCAGCGCGGCCATGGGCAGCACGACGTCGGGGACGTTCAGCCCCTTGTTGTTGGACAGCGCACCGCCGACCTCGACCAACGTCGTGATCTTCTCGTCATCATGGAAGGCGACGCGCAGCACCAGCTTGCCGTCGTCGAGCAGCAGGCGCGCACCCGGCTCGATCGCAGCGAAGATTTCCTTGTGCGGCAGCTCGACGCGCGTGGCGTCGCCCGGCGTCGGATCGCGGTCGAGGATGAAGGTGCTGCCGGTTTCCAGCATGACCTTGCCGTCGGCGAACTTGCCGACGCGCAGCTTCGGGCCCTGAAGATCGGCCAAAATCGTGGTCGGGCGCCCGAAGCGTTCCTCCAGCGAGCGGATGGCCTGGATCAGCGGCACCTTCGACTGCTGGTCGCCATGGCTCATATTGATTCGGAACGCGTCGGCGCCAGCCTGAAACAGGGTGGCGATCGTCTCGGGATCGCTGCTGGCCGGGCCGAGCGTGGCGAGGACGCGGACTTTGCGCGAACGCGGTGGGAGGGCCTTGGTCATGTTCACATCCTGCTTCTTTGCGGCCAGTGTCCTAAAGCCTAATGCGTTACGATCAACCTAGGAGCGACGAATATGACCGATACGCTGGATGCGTTGAATGCAATCGATGACGCGGCGGCGGCGGCGGCCTTTCGTCGGCTGGTGCTGCATCTGCGCCATCGCACCGATGCGCAGAATGTCGACCTGATGGGGCTGGCGGGCTTTTGCCGCAATTGCCTGTCCGACTGGGTGGGCGAGGCGGCGGGCGTCGACAAGGCGACCGCGCGTGAGGCGATCTACGGAATGCCGTACGACCAGTGGAAGGCCGAGCATCAGGCCGAGGCGACGTCGGAACAGCTGGCACGCATGGCCGAGAGTGTGAAGAAGAACCGTTAACGCCCGCTTGAGCCCGGCCTCGGAACCGCCTAGACCGCCAGCGATCCCGACATCCGCGCCGGACCGACCTTGCTTCAGGCGAGGGCCGTGTCGTTGGCGGCGGGTTCATGGGGCAGACCGGATTTCACAAGGGTTAAGACAATGGCGGATGAGAATTTCGACAGCAGCGGCAATGTGACGGCCGACGAGCTGCGCCTGCTGATCGAGCGGGCCGAGCGGCTGGAAGAAGAGAAGAAGGGCATTTCGGACGACATCAAGGACGTCTTCGCCGAAGCCAAGGCGCGCGGGTATGACCCGAAGGCGATCAAGAAGATCATGCAAATTCGCAAGAAGAAGCGCGAGGAATATCAGGAAGAGGAAGCCATCCTCGAAGTGTATATGAAGGCGCTGGGCATGATCTGATCTCGGTTTCGGGTTCGGATATGCGATGGGCGGCGGGGCTTCGGGCTCCGTCGCCCTTTTTTGTTGGTGGCGAGCGGTGGGCCGTGGCCTTCGACTTCGCTCAGGCTGAACGGAGGTGGAGGATAAGGAGTTTTGCGTTTTGGACTGCGTGGTCCACGCCGGTTTTATACCTTCTGTAAAGCGGTATACCGTGGCATGTGATATAGCCG
>DXIH01000142.1 GCA_019112965.1 Candidatus Sphingomonas excrementigallinarum
ACCTTCTCTATCGCGCCGCCCAGCCAGCGCACGACCAGCTGCATGATCCCCAGATGATAGAGGATCGAGACGAGCGCGGCGAAGAAGATGATGACGGGCAGCGCCTGGATGGCGAAGTTGCGGCCCAGCGGATCGGACGCCAGCGCGCCGAACAGGAACTTGGTCCCCTCATTGGCATAGCCGAGAAGGTCCGCGACGCCGCCCGACAGCCATTGGAGCACCCGCTTGCCCCAGGGAACATAGAGGACGAGGACCGCGATCCCCGCCTGCAGCGCGAACGCCGCGCCGACGACGCGCGGGCGAATCGCCCGGCGGTCGGTGGACAGGGCGACCGCGATGCCCAGAATGACAAATATGCCTGCGATGCCGATGGCAAAACGATTCATGCGCGCTGCTTAACTGGGCCGCTTGGGGCGGGTGGTGGAAACGACGCGGCCCCCCGGCTGCGCGGGGGCCGATCATAAGCAAGGTGCGGCACGACCGCCATAGTTTTGATCGCAAGGGGATTTCGATCCTCCCCGGCACGGGGAGGGGACCGCCGCGAAGCGGTGGTGGAGGGGGCGCTCACCGGGCGAATCCTTTGGGGCGCTCCCCCTCGACCAGCCTTTGGCTGGTCCCCCTCCCCTTGCAGGGAGGATCAGAAAATTCCTAGGAATTTCTTGCGCTGTGCCTTGGCCTCGCCCGGACTGCTCCGTCCGTCCTCGGCCTTGGCGGTGGTGCCATTGCCGACATCGTTGCGCTTGTCGCCCTTGGTGGTGCGCTGTGCACTCGCCCGCGCGCCCGACAGGATCGGGCCGCAGGCTGCCGCCTTCGCGTCGCCGACATCGACGAAGGCCAGCACGCCCGCCAGCGGGGTCGCGACCACCGCCAGCCCCAGCCCGGCCCCGGCGCGCGCCAGCAGGTCGCCGCTGATCGGATCGATCCTGGGGTGCGCGAAGCTGCCGGTGATGCCGACCGGCGACTGGCCGGAGAACAGGCTGAAGGTCTTGGCATCGGCGCGCACCGCCATGTCGAGCGCCTCGTTGCGGAAGCTGAAGCCGCCGCGCCCGGTGATGACGTTCTTCGACGTGTCGATCAGGATCGGATCCGCCGCCGCCACGCCGCCGCGCACGGTGAAGGCGATCAGGCCGCAGTTGATCCGCACCGGCTCCTTCAATTCCTTCTCGAACATCTTCTGGACGAAGGTGCCGATGTCCAGCTCGGCCAGCTGCGCGTTCTTGGTCCATAGCGAGCCTGCGGGCAGGATGAACGCCATCCGCCCGTTCGCGCTGGCGAGCGAATCATGGATGGTGTCGCCGCGCCCGGTCAGCTGGACCCGGCCCTTCACCGTGCCGGTCGTGCCCGCCTCCGCGACGCCCCAGCCCGCCAGCAACCGTCCGAGCGGGGTGGGCGACAGGCGGATGTCGTAACGCACCAGGCTGGGCCGCTGGCGCGTGTCGAATAGCAGGTCGGAGGATACATTGCCGCGCGCCATCGCGAATTTCAGCGGCGACAGGGTCAGCTTGCCGCGATCCAGCGCCAGCGTCAGGTCGACGTTCGAGATCGGCACCCGCCGCGAGCGGACGGTTCGGATCGTCCATTTCAGGTCGGCATCGAACCGCTGCATCGTCGCGATGGGCAGCGCGGCATCGGGCAGCAGGCGCTGCGGCCCCACGCCCGTCGCGGCGGCGGCGGCCTCCGCGCCCTTGGTCGCGACGATATCGGGGTTGTAGCCGATGAACGGCGCGGCATCGATGATGTCGAGCTTGTCGGTCGCGAGCGTCGAATCGAGGTGCAGCCGCGCGCCATGCGTGACGGTCAGCTTGCCGGTCAGGTCGCTGTCGCCGAACGTCCCCTTCATGCGGGTGAAGCGATAGACATCGCCGTCCTTCACCAGCTGGGCATGCAGGTCATAGGTGCGGGTGCGCGGGATGACGACGCCGATCACCTCGAGCAGGGTCGACAGGTCCTTGCCCCGTGCGCGGGTGTGCAGCGGCACATTCTCGACATCGGCGATCGAGGGCAGGGTGCCGGTGACATCGACGATATTGCCCGCCGTGCGCATCCGCGCGACCAGCTCGTTCTTGCCGCGATTGGCGGTAGCGTCGGGCGACAATAGCTGCGCGTTGACGACGAAGGGGGTGCTCCGGATCACGCCCTTGCCACGCACCCCGACCGCGCGGCCGATCCGCGCGTCCTGCGACTGAAAATCGGCGAGCGCCAGGTCGGCCGTCACCTGCATCCGGGGATCGCGGTAGCGGACGGTCGTACCCTTCACCACGGCCACATCGATGCGCGGAAACTCCAACCGCTTGCCGCCCTTCTTGTCGCTGAAGGTCCAGCTGTTGGTGCGGTGGTCGGGCGTCCACTCCAGGTCGACCGCGCCGTTGGTCAGCTCCAGCCAGGTGAAGCGGCGCCTGCCGAACAGCAGCGACAGCGGTGCGATCCGCGAATCGATCCGGTCGGCGGTGAAGAGGTTGGGCCGCGTTGCCCAGCCGGGGTTGGAGATGGCGATCTTCTCGGCGACAAACTTGATCCGCCACGGCGCGAAATAGAGCTGGAAGTCGCCGCCGACTGACACCGTCCGATGGGTCAGCTTGCCGACGATCGACTCGAAGGGATGGCGCAGGAACCTCCCCTTGGTGACGAACAGCACCAGCCAGATCGTGGCGATGACGGTCAGGAGGCCGATGGCGACCCGAATCGCCCAGCGACGCCAACCCGTGCGGGTAGCGGAAGGAGTCGCGGGACTGTCGGCCGCAGGCGCCTGATCCATGGAAACCCCAAGCGCGCCAGCGAAGCGGCGGTTCCATGGGGCGTATTGGTTGCATTCCGCCGCCGCTTCGTCTAAGCGGCCCGCTTCCCGAGCGAGGTGTCACGAACGGCCCGGCCATCAGGGCTGCCGCGGCCGTTTCTGCCTTAGCTCTAGCGAAAGGAAAAAAATGCCCAAGCTCAAGACCAAGAGCGGCGTCAAGAAGCGCTTCAAGCTCACCGCCACCGGCAAGCTCAAGCACGGCGTCGCCGGCAAGCGCCACCGCCTGATCAGCCATAACGGCAAGTATATCCGCCAGAACCGCGGCACCTCGGTCCTGTCCGATGCCGACACCAAGACCGTGAAGGCCTGGGCGCCTTACGGCCTGAACTGATTTCTGGAAGGGTAGAAAGATATGGCACGCGTCAAGCGGGGCACGACCACCAAGGCGAAGCATAAGCGGATTTTGGATCAGGCGAAGGGCTATTACGGCCGTCGCAAGAACACCATCCGTATCGCACGCCAGGCCGTCGAAAAGGCCGGTCAATATGCGTATCGCGACCGCAAGGTTAAGAAGCGGACCTTCCGTGGTCTGTGGATCCAGCGCATCAACGCCGGTGTCCGGGCCGAGGGCCTGACCTATTCGCAGTTCATGCACGGCCTGAAGCTGGCGGGCGTCGAACTGGACCGGAAGGTCCTGGCCGACATCGCCATGCACGAGGGCGAGGCCTTCAAGGCGATCATCGCCCAGGCGAAGGCCGCTCTGCCGCAGGCTGCGTAATTCGCGCCTGACGGACTAGCGCCGGAAATCAGGAAAGGGCGTCGGTGGGGTTCCACCGGCGCCCTTTTTCTGGGAGTATTCCTCCCCTGCAAGGGGAGGTGGCAGGCCGAAGGCCTGTCGGAGGGGTGTCCCGGTCGGAGAGGGCACGTCCCCTCACCACCGGTTACACCCCTCCACCACCGCT
>DXIH01000143.1 GCA_019112965.1 Candidatus Sphingomonas excrementigallinarum
GACTACAACACCGAGCGGCCGCACTCGTCGCTCGGCTACGATACCCCGGCTGCGTTCGCTGCCGGGCTCGAACAGCAACGGGCGGGGTTAACCCCGCCCGTTGCTTCACTTGCGCTCATGCGCGAAAACCACCGTCAGTCTCTGGTTGCCGCTGGATGAAAGGCGGGGGTCACGTCAGCCATGATGCTGCCTTCCGTCATTGAGGATGTCAGCCCTCCCAACGCACGGGCCACGCAATCGTCCGCCTGCTAAATGGTTGATATTGATCAAGGCTTATTTGGCGTGCCTGGCGTACGCATGCGTAATTGATCTGGATCGGTGGCGGCAGGCCGCACACATGGGAGATTGATTCTGGACGAGGATATCCCCGTGATCGTCTGTGTTCCGGCACGGAACGAGGCGGCCTTGTTGCCCCGGTTGCTGGCGGCGATCACCAAACAAGCGGTCGACGGAAATGGTCTGCACCTGTGTCTCTATCTCGATGATTGCCGGGACAGCAGCATAGCTATGCTCGAGGGGATGCGCGCCGCTCTGCCTTTCGGACTGACCCTGTCGCGGGGCCCCATGGATACCGAGCCCAACGCAGGCGCGGCCCGCCGCACGGCGCTGGCTATGGGCCTGGAGCGTCTGGCGGGCGGCAAAGGGCTGCTATTCTCGACCGACGCCGACAGCATGCCGCATCGGGATTGGATCGCGGCGGGCCGCCGGGCCCTGCAAGAGGCGGATGTGGTGTCCGGGCGTATCCTTCGCCTCGATGCCGCCCGCGATCCCCGGCAGTGCCGCATCGAGCGCTATTATGATCGGCTCCACCACTATCGGCGCCTTGTCGACCCGGTGCCTTGGGAGGCGCGGGATACCCATCATTTCGGCGGTGGCGCCAACATCGCGGTCCACGCCTCTGCCTATCGCGCGATCGGCGGGTTCCTGCCGCTGCCGTCCGGCGAAGATGCCCGGTTTCTCGATGACGCGGCGCGGGCCGGTTTTCGCGTCCGCCGCGACGGGGCGATGGTAGTCGACACATCCTCTCGGCGCGACGGACGGGCAGCCGGGGGCCTTGCGGACGTGTTGCGGGCGCTGGATCAAGGCGAATTGCCATCCATGGCCGACCCGCGCGGATCGGCATGGCAATGGCACGCACAGGCGGCCGCGCGACGCAGCTTCGTGATGATAGATCAGCTCGATGTTCGCATGACGCTGGGGCGAAGTCTGGGTCTGACGGCGGACCATGTGCTTGGCGTTGCGCGCGATTGTCCCAATGGCGAGGCGTTCGCCATGCGAATCGTCCCCGCACCCATGCGCCAAGACGTCATGGTGTCGCTGGCGGCAGCGGAAGATATTCTGCGTGAACTGGAAAGCCAGTGGTGCGAGGTCGCGGCATGACGATGATGGCCGATCTACTGAAAGGCGCGATCGCCGGTCTTGGTTGGGCCGATGATCCTCCGGGCGATCCGCAGACGGCGGACGAACTGATCGCATTGTTGTCGGGTCTGTATGCGATCGGCCGTCGCGACCTGCCGCTTGCCCGCTTGGTCGAGGGGCATGTCGACGCCGTGCAGATCGTTCGGCGCTATGGCTCGGCCGCGCAGGTTGACCGACTGGGCCATGCCTTAGCACAAGGCGCGACGCTGGGGGTGTGGAATGCCGGGCTGCCGGGCGAGGCGCTGCGGCTGGACGGCGGGCGGCTGAGCGGCGGCAAGAGCTATGCCTCGGGGGCGGGTGTGCTGAGCCATGCGCTGGTCACGGCGGACACGTCGGCAGGCGTGCAACTGCTCCTCCTCGACCTTTCCCGCGTGCCGCCGATGATCGACACCGATTGGTGGCGGGTGATCGGCATGCAGCGATCCGAAACGCATCAGGTGCGCTGGGACCATGCCCCCGTCACCGATGCCGATCGGATCGGCCAGCCCGGCAGCTATGCACGTGAACCCTTTTTCAGCGGCGGCACGCTGCGTTTCGTGGCGGTTCATGCGGGCGGGATGGCAGGTATTTGTGACCTCAGTCGCGATCATCTGATTAAGACGGGGCGGGCCGAAGATCCCTTCCAGGCCGCCCGAATGGCCGAATTGTTCGTATTGGCCGATGGCGCGGCCGCCACCGTGCGGCGGACGGCACGGCTGTGGTTCGAGGATGCCGAAGGAGGGGACGAGCCGCGGCTGTCACGGGTGGCAGCGGCCCGATTGGCGGTGGCCGATATAGCCGAACGAGCGATCGTCGTTGCGCGCGAGGCGGTGGGACTGGCCAGCCAATTCCACAGCCATCCTCTCTCGGCCATGCTCAGCGATCTGGCAGTCTATCTCCGCCAGCCCGCCCCCGATGCCCAAAGGCTCCGCGTCGGTCATGCGGTTCGACAGGGTTTGTTGGTACCGGGCTTGTGAAGTTGGATATCAAAGCCGTTCGCCGCGCGGTCGTAGTAGCGCCCCATCCCGATGACGAGATCATTGGTGCCGCTGGCCTGATACAGGCCTTGAGACGGCAGGGCAGCGTGGTGCGGGTCATCGTGGTCAGCAACGGCGCTGCCTCGCATCCGAACAGTGGGGCGTGGCCCCCTGAACGGTTGATTGCCGCGCGCCAGCAGGAAAGCCTGTCGGCGCTCCGTCGTCTGGGCGTGTCGCGTCATCACGTGACCTTTCTGGACCTGCCCGATGGCGGCCTTTCCGCTCAAGCGGTGCTATGTCGTCAGCGGCTGGGCCGGGCGATCCGTCAGTGCCGTGGTTGGGATATGCTCGTCGGACCCGCCATGACCGACGCGCATCCCGATCACCGGGCTGTCGCGGCGGTGCTTCGGGATACTCGGTTCGCCGGACGACGCATGACCTATCAGGTCTGGCCGCCACATCGTGCGAGGGTTGCCCGATGCCGAACCGTTTCGCTGGCGGGCGGGGCGGCGGCGAAGCGATCGCTGATCCGGATGCATCGCACCCAATTGGGCGCGATCACCGACGATCCTCGTGGCTTTGCGATCGCACGCCATGAACTCGTGGTCTTCGCCCACCCGGTCGAACAGTTCGCCCCGGACGCGCGATGAGGCCTATCGACCTCACCGATTTTGCCGAGAAATTCGCGGCGAATGATGACCCTTGGCGGACTTGCTCCGACCGGGACGAAGCCGTGAAGCGTGCGGCGATCCTGCATGCCTTGGGGCCAGGCCCCCTTGGCCGCGTTCTGGAACTGGGAAGCGGCAACGGATCGAATAGCCGAGCCATGGCCGCTCGTGCCTTGCGTCTTCACGCGACAGAGGGAACGCCCGAAGGTACGGCGCTGACTGCCCGAGCCATCGTGGACTGGCCTCGCGCGCGTGCCATCCGCTTGGCTTTGCCTGCGCGACTCCCGCAAAGAGACTATGATGCGATCGTGATTGCGGAACTGCTCTATTATCTACCCCCGCAGGCGATGAGGCACGTCGCCAAGTGCGTCGCCCAGGCGCTACGCCCCGGCGGACGAGTGGTGCTCGCCCATCATCAAGTCGACTATTATGACTTCGTGCAGCACGCAGCCGGGATACAGCAACGCTTTCTCGATCTGACCGGCCGATCCTGGCGGATAAGTACGATGCGCCGCAGAAGAAGGTGGCATGTGATGGCCGCGCGTTCGATTTGCGGAGACAGGCCCGGTGGCCAACCCACCTAGTGACTCCCATTCTTCCGCATTTTAGCAACACAAATTCAAGGGATCGGCCGATAGCTCCCTTGAACTGACAGCGGGGGACAGCAATTTAGAATAGCGGTATGAAATGGGCGTAATTGGGTCATTCTGCTACCCGACCGGCTGGGATACGCGGCGTTTTGGTTTGGCGTCGACGGGCGTCAGCAAAAAGGCGAATGGCATCGCGCACGATCGGACCCCGAACCGCATCGCCGTTCCGACCTACCCCGTTGCGTGCCGATGAGCGCTTCGGTATCCCGTCAACGGTGACAATGAACCAACCTGACGCTCGGCAGGAGCTTGTCAAAGCCCTGGTCGCGACCGGGCGTGAGGATCGTGCCGCCTTCCGCCAACTTTATGCCCTGACGTCTGCGAAGCTTTTTGGGATCTGCCTTCGTATATGTCGCGAGCGGCAAGCGGCGGAGGACGTTCTACAAGAGGTCTACGCGATCATCTGGCGGCGCGCCGGTGCGTATGAGCCGGGACAGACCAGTCCATTCGCCTGGCTGGCCACAATAGCCCGCAACCGCGCCATTGATTATCACCGCGCCCTGGGGCGGCGCCCGACCGCGCCGCTGGACAATGTCGCCGAACCCGCGGCTTCGGAGCGCCTGGCACTGGATAGCATGCTCTTGGACGAGGAGGAGCGCAAACTTCATGGCTGCATGGATCGCCTCAGCGAAACGCAGCGCGACGCCATCCGGACGGCCTTCTTCGAAGGCATTACCTATGCCGAGCTCGCCGATGTCCGCGGGGTTCCGACGAGCACGATGAAGAGCCGGATCCGGCGTGGCCTCGAACGGCTCAAGGAGTGTCTCGACGATGACATCTGACGAGACCGATCTGACTGCCGCCGAACTGGCGCTCGGAGTCCTCGATGGCGACGAGCGCACTGCTGCGATGCGGCGGATGCTGGACGATCCCGCTTTTGCGCGCAGCGTCGCCGGGTGGAGACGACATCTGGTTGCCTTGTTTATCGAGGTCGAGCCGATCGCGCCAAGCGCCGATCTGGAACGCCGGATCCTGGCAGCCGGTGACAACGATAATCACCGTAAGGCACCTTGGCGAGCGATTGCGGGTATGGCCGGTCTGGCGGCCGCGATCCTGCTGACGGTCGTAGTAACTCGTCCCGATATGCCAGCCGTTGCACCGCGTGCTGCCAAGTCTGCCCCCTTGCTCTTTGCCGTCCTTACCCCCGAGCGTGCCGCGCCGATCACGGCGTTCTTCGATCCTGCCAGCCGCACCTTGAAGCTGCGTGACGCGCCGTCCGTGAAGAGCGGCCAGGACGCACAGCTATGGGCGATCGGGGGCGACGGCGTTCCCCACGCAGCAGGTCTGATCCGTCATGAAGGCGGGGCTCCCCTGAAGATCGCTCCGCAGGTCACGGTCGTTCCCGGGACCACCTTGGCGATATCCATCGAGCCGCTAGGGGGATCGCCGAAGTCGACACCGACGGGGCCGGTGGTGGCTGCGGGTAAGCTTGCCGAAATTTAAGGTGTCGCGTTGCGTCACTGCGTCCAATGAGCTGCTGGCGACGTAATACGAAAGCCGCGCTTCATGCGGCTGGAGAGATGTGATGACCCTGATGATCCGTGGCGCGATGATGGCCGTCGCGCTCACCGTCGGCGGCGCCGCCGGTGCTGCCCCGCGCAACCCGATGGTCGGTGGTGCGGCGATGTACCCCACCAAGACGATTGTGGAGAACGCGTCGCAGTCGAAAGACCATACCACCTTGGTCGCCGCGGTGAAGGCGGCCGGCCTCGTCGACACGCTTTCCGGCCCAGGCCCGTTCACCGTGTTCGCGCCGACCAATGCGGCGTTTGCAAAACTGCCTGCTGGCACCGTCGACACTCTGGTGCAGCCCGAGAACAAGGATAAGTTGACGTCGATCCTCACCTATCACGTCATACCGGGCCGGATCACCGCCCGGGATATTGCCGCCAAGGCAAAGGCGAACGGCGGGACGGCGACCTACACCACCGTTCAGGGCGAGCCGATCATGTTCAAGAAGGCGATGGGCGGCTGGGCCATCATGGACGGCAAGGGCGATACCGGCCGTATCACCACCGCCGATGTCATGCAGTCGAACGGCGTCGTGCATGTTATCGATACGGTGATGATGCCATAAACGACGGCGGATCATGACATGGGATGGGGCGGCAGGTGGTCGCTCCATCCACGTGACAGAGGGGCAGTCTGTCGCGCAGGCCCCTGGCACCCCGGTTAGGAGACGATAAGTGCTGTTTCACACGATGATTGGTTCGAACGACATTGAACGGTCGAAGCGCTTTTACGACACTGTGCTGGGAACGCTCGGCATTGGGGAGCCGATGCGGAACGTCGCCGATAGCGGCCACACGCGCCTGATCTATCGGGGCGAGAGCGGAACCGCCTTCATCGTCACGCAGCCGATCAATGATGAACCGGCGACCGTTTCGAACGGCGGCACCGTCGCCTTCCAATGCGACTCGCCCGAGCAGGTCAAGAAATTCCACGACATCGCCGTGGCAGCGGGGGGTACGTCTATCGAAGCGCCGCCCGGACCCCGTCATACGGCCTCCATGGGAACGATCGAACTGGCCTATGTCCGCGATCCGGACGGCAACAAGATTTGCGGCATTCATTTTCCGGGGTGACCCAATAGGGCATGGGGCTTGCCACGAATGGCGACGGCAAGCCCATGTCCCAGCAGATCCTCCCTTTCCCCAGGCAAGGAAATCACCATGGCATACGGAAACATGCCCAATGTTTTCTAAGCGATATTCCAATTCGCAGCGCGTTGGATTTGCCCGGCTGGTCGAAGACCATGTTCATATCGAGTCGAGCATCTCGACCCTGTTGGACGATTTGAAGGAAGAGCCCGCATCGCCCCACGACATCGCTGTCCAACTCGATGCCCTGGCCATCGTCATCCGCAAGCATCTGCGTGAAGAGTCCGATGTCATCCAGCATACACGCCTGGGAATATTACCCGATGCATGGCGAGAGACCTGGGTCGACGGTGAGGCAGCTCTCCTGCAGCTCAAGGCCGATTGGAGTGGTTTCCTGGACCATTGGACCGAAGATTGTATTGCCAACGATATGCCGGGGTTTTCTGATGCTGCGAATTCGATCTTGGCCCGATTAAGCGATCGAGTCAAAACAGAAACAGAATGCTTTTACCAAGCTGCCTTGTCGACAGGTAGTATCGAATACTGATTTCTGGATCATTGAGCCAGGTGTCGATTTGTCGATCATTGGCTTCATAATTCTTGCTTTGCTCGCGGCTGCCGTCGGACTGGCGACGGTCCACTACCACACCGTCGATAACGGAATCGTAGCGCTGTCACGTTCGCTGATGGCTACCGCTCATCGTGACGTGCTTTCCAAGGCTGTATAACTCAAAACGGGGGACGGGGTTAAGGTGATCTTCCCCTTGGCGGCGTTGCACGACCTGCTTGGCAACATCGGGAGTTATCAGACGACGATTAACGAGCGTCCGCTTCCGGGAGACTGCCGCATTCGTCCGAATAACCGCTTCTGGATCTTCGTGAGGATGGGGCAGGGGGGCTGCTTCCATCGAATTGCCAATATTAGGCGGGCTGACATAAAAGCTTCATTGATACGACATGCCTTTGCCGCTGGACCTCAATTGCGGTGAAACAAAGGGCCTCTAGCGCCCATTTCCCAGGGGCCGAAAGAGCCGCTCTGCAGGGATTGCTTCACCATGAAACTCGTTACCGCAGGCGCCGTTGTGGTGCTAAACGCTCTGTTGGCTCCTGCTGTATTGGCGCAGTCTGACCCATCCCAGGCCCAATCGGCTATCAGCCAGCCTGCGCCGGATGTCGCTGGCAGTGACGATGTTGTCGTTACCGGAACCCGGGAGCGTGGTCGCACGCAATTCGATACCCTGGCACCTGTTGACGTACTGCCGGAGGCCCTTGTCCGGTCCAGTGTCTCGGGTGATCTCAATAACGTGCTGGCGCAGCTTCTGCCCTCGTTCAACGTGCAGCGCCTCCCCGCCGCAGACGGCCAGGCCTTCGTCCGACCGGCTACACTCCGTGGCCTCTCTGCCGACCAGACACTCGTCCTCGTCAACGGCAAACGCTACCACCGGTCGGCGCTGCTCGGGACGCGTGGCGCACAAGCGCCCGATCTCGCCAGCATACCCAGCCTGGCGATCAAGCGCATCGAGGTGCTACGCGACGGCGCCTCGGCGCAATATGGCTCTGATGCGATCGCCGGCGTCATCAACATCATCCTCGAAGACCAGCCGGGGATGGAGGCTTACGGCCAGTTCAGCCAATATTATGCGGGCGACGGCAACAACTATCAGTCCGGCGCGCGCGGCGGCATCGCCCTCGACGACAGGGGCGCGATCGTCTTCACCGGCCAGTTCGAACATGCCGAGGCGACCTCGCGCACCCGCCAGCGCCCCGATGCGATCGCCTTCCAGGCCGCGAACCCGACCCTGGCCGTGCCCAACCCCGTGCAGCGCTGGGGCCAGCCCGACGAAGAGCGTCTGCGCGGTGCGCTCGACATGCACTATGACCTCGCGGACGCCGCCACCATCTATGCCTTCGGCACGGTGCAGCAGGGCGAAGGGGTGACTGACTTCAACTGGCGCAATCCCAGCAACACGGGCAGCGTCTACAATGCCAGCAGCGCCTTTCCGGGGTTCAGCTTCCGCAGCCTCTATCCGGCGGGCTTCACGCCGCGCTTCGGTACGCAATTCGCCGACCTGCAACTCGTCAGCGGCCTGCGCGGCAATCTGTCGGACGCGCTGAGCTACGACCTCAGCGCGTCAGCGGGGCGCAGCCGCATCGACTATACGCTGGCCCAGACGCTCAACGCCTCGCTCGGGCCTGCCAGCCCGACCAGCTTCTATCTGGGTCGCCTGACCCAGCGGGAGACCAACTTCAACGCCGACTTCGTCTATCGCCTGCCCGTCGGCGGCATCGAACCGCTCAACATCGCCTTTGGCGGCGAGCGGCGGATCGAACGCTATGCGGTCGGCGTCGGCGATCCGGCCTCCTATGTGATCGGTGCGGGCGCCGCGACCGGCCTTGCGCCCAATTCCAACGGCTTCCCCGGCTTCGGCCCGCAGCAGGCGGGCCGTTTTCAGCAGACGAGCAATGCCGGATATATTGATCTGGCCTGGCATCCGGTGACGATGCTCACGCTCGGCGCGGCGGGCCGCTACGAGGATTTTTCGAGCTTCGGCGACAAGTTCACGTACAAATTCTCCGGCCGGGTGCAGCCGGTCGAATGGCTGGCGCTGCGCGGCACCTATTCCACCGGCTTCCGTGCCCCGACCCCGGCCCAGCTGAACACGCGGCTGGTGAGCCAGGGCCTCGACACCCGCACGCTGCAGGTCTTCAACCAGGGACGCCTAGCCCCCACCGATCCGCTGGCGGTCGCGCTCGGCGCCAAGCCGCTGCGCCCCGAAACCTCGCGCAACATCAGCGCCGGGCTCGTCGCGCAGACGCATATCGGGCTGGGCGCGACGGTCGATCTCTACCAGATCGATGTCGACGACCGTTTCAGCCAGTCGGCGACCATCCCCATCCCGGCGGGCTTCGCCAATCCCAACCGCTTCACCTCGATCAGCTATTTCACCAACGACTTCAACACCCGCACGCGCGGCGTCGACGTCGTGGTCAGCTATGCCCGCACCCTGGGCAACGGCCGGGCGAGCGCGACGCTGGCCTATAACTATAACCGCACCACCGTGCGCAGCGGCACGAGCGCGGCGATCGCCAACGACACGCAGCGCCTCATCTTCCAGGAACGCCTGCCCCAGCATAATGCGACCGGCACGCTCGGTTATGATATAGGCCGCATCGGCGTGATGCTGCGCGGTCGTTATTACGGGCCGTGGACCGACGTGACGGGCAACGCGACCGGCGAACTGTTCCAGCGCTTCGGCGGCCTGGCGCTATTCGATGCGTCACTTACCTATCGCGTGACGCCGAACATCTCGGTTCGTGGCGGGGCCGAGAACGTCTTCGGCACCTATCCGGCCGAGGCGACCAACCAGGCCAATCGCGGCCTGATCTATTCGCGCAACGCCCCCTACGATACCGATGGCGGTCGTTACTATGTCCGGCTGGGGTTGAGCTTCTGATGATCGACCGGCGTGCACTATTGGCTGGCGGGATGGCCGCGACCCTTCCGCTGCCCGTGCGTGCCGGCGGTTCGGCACGCCCCGCCCCGGACGACGAAGCGTTCTGGGCGACGGTCGCGGCGGATTATGATGTGCCGCGGGACGTCATCCAGCTCGAAAACGGCAATTGGGGCGCCATGCCTCGCCCGGTTCGCGCCGCGTACGAACAGACGGTTGCGCGCGTGAACCGCGACACCAGCTATTACGCCCGCCGTGGGATGCTGGCCGACCTTGCCGCCGCCCGTGCCGCCGTCGCCGCCGAGCTCGGGGTGCCTGCGGACGAGATCGCCTTCACCCGCAACGCCACCGAAGCGCTGAAAGCGCTGATCCTCGGCTATAACCGGCTGAGCCCAGGCGACGCGATCCTCCATGCCGACCTCGACTATGACAGCATGCAGGCGTGCATGGAGAGCCTGGCGAAACGTCGCGGCGTCCGGGTCCGCCGCATCGCGCTGCCCGAACCGGCGACCCGTGCCAGCCTGATCGACGCCTATGCGCAGGTCATGGCCGAGGAACCCCGGCTGAAGCTGATCCTGCTCACCCATATGAGCCACCGTACCGGCCTGGTGATCCCGGTCAGGGAGATCGCGGCGATGGCGCGTATGCGTGGTATCGATGTCATCGTCGATGCGGCACATAGCTGGCAACAGCTCGACTTCGCTCTGCCCGATCTGGATTGCGATTTTGTCGGCCTGAACGGGCATAAATGGCTCGGCGCGCCGCTCGGCACAGGCATTCTTCATATTCGCAAAGGCGCGCTCGCCCGGATCGACCGTGATCCCGCCGAAGACGCCGACGGTCTCGACACCGTCATGGCCCGTGTCCATACCGGGACGCTCGATTACGCTTCCTGGCTGACCGTCCCCGCCGCGCTCGCATTCCAGCACAAGGTCGATCGGGCCGCGCGCGCCGCCCGGCTGCGCGCCCTTCGCGATGGCTGGGTACGGAAGGCACGGGCGCTCCCCGGCATTGAAATACTGACGCCAGACGATCCCGCCTTGCATGGGGGCATCACGTCCTTCCGGGTCAAAGGTGAAACTACCGCAAAGGCCAACGCCGCGCTTGCTCAGCGACTGCTTGAACGGCACCGCGTCTTCACTGTTCATCGCGTGGGGGCAGCCCAGGGCGCTTGCGTGAGAGTGACGCCCTCCCTGTTTACCTCGATGAACGACATTGATCACTTCGCCAAAGCGCTGAAGGAATTATCCTAGGTCGGATCGACATTCAGCGTAACCATATCATGGCGGCGGCGAGATGTACGAAGCCGGTGAAGTGAGCAGTTCGGCGGTCGTAGCGGGTGGCGAAGCGGCGGAAATGTTTGAGGCGTCCGAAGCATCGCTCAAT
>DXIH01000144.1 GCA_019112965.1 Candidatus Sphingomonas excrementigallinarum
GACCAGGAAATCCTGCACCGCGCCCGCCAGCACCACCCCCGCCAAGATCCACAACGTGCCGGGCAGATACCCCATCTGCGCGGCGAGCACCGGTCCGACCAGCGGACCCGCGCCCGCGATCGCGGCGAAGTGGTGGCCGAACAGCACGGTGCGGTCGGTCGCGACATAATCCAGACCGTCGGCGCGGCGGATGGCCGGGGTGGGGCGGCTGGGGTCGATGCCGATCACCTTGGCGATGAACAGCGCATAATAGCGATAGGCGATCAGATAGACCGAGACGGCGGCGGCGACGATCCACAGCGCGTTGATCGGCTCGCCGCGTACGCTCGCGACGACGCCCAATGCGCCCGCTCCGACGATCGCCAGCGCGATCCAGGGAAGGTGTTTCGTCATGCCCCGCTCGGTCCTCCGGTTATGCTCTTGTCCGCCTTTCTACCCCTCCGACAGAAGCATGCCACCCCAATTTCGGCCTTGATGGCGGTGGAGTGCAGCAAGTTATTTTCGGCTTGGCCTTGTAGACTCAGGTGGGGAGGCCCACATGTCAGGCTGCTAAAGTCGCAAATCGACGGTTCTCTGCTTTGCGGCTCGTTCCTTCTTTCCCTGCACCGCGGCCCCGAATCCGGCCCAGCGCCTGGTTCACCATTATGAAGGAACGAATATGAGCATCACCGGAACCGTCAAATTCTTCAACGCTGACAAGGGTTATGGCTTCATCGCCCCCGAAAATGGCGGCGCGGACGCCTTCGTCCATATCAGCGCGGTCGAACGTGCGGGCATGATTACGCTGAACCAGGATCAGCGGGTCAGCTACGAACTGGAGCAGGATCGCCGCGGAAAGATGGCGGCGGTCAACCTTCAGCCCGCCTGAATGTCGAAGCGGTAGCCGATCCGGCTACCGCTTTTTTTGTGGCCGAAAGGATAATCCATGTCGCGCGATGCCATCTTCTTCCGCAACCAGGCCGAGCTTGAGCGCGCCAATGCCGCCGATGCGACCTTGCAGAATGTCCGCGAACGCTGCGAGCGTGCGGCGTCTTCGTGGGAGGCCATGGCCGTCCGGGCCGAGCGCGCCGAACTGGGTCGCGCGGCGGCAGCGGCCCGATCCGCGCTATAGGCCGAAGCGGAACCCGTAACCCAGGCCCAGCGTCGCCTGCATCCGCTGTCCCCGCTGACGGATCAGCGGCGAGTCGGCGGCAGGACCGCCCAGCCGCTCCAGGCTGGCGAACAGCGTCAGCGCGCTGCGCCGGTTCAGCGGGCGGATGACATTGCCGCCCAGTCCATAGGACAACACGCCGCCGTCCGCACGATAGGGGGCCAGGCCGGTGCGCGCCGATTGCGCAGCCGAGATGCCGAAATAGGTCCGCATGAAATTCGCGCTGGCCAGCGTCATGCGCGGCCCCACGCTGACGATCGCGCGGCCGATCCGGGTGCGATAGGCCGCTGACAGGTCCGCGACCACGCCGTCATGGCCGCCGAACCCCTGCCGCACCTCTGCGCGTGCCCGCCAGGCCCGGCGCGGGCCGAACGACTTCTCGACGAAACCGCCAGCCTCGCCCGCCGCCTTGATATTCCCCATGCCCTCCAGCGCGTCGCTGCCGCCCGCGATCAGGAAGGGCGAGCCGCCGTTGCGCTCGTCACGGCCGAAGCGGATCTTGACCAGCGGCCCCGCGCGCCAGCCGTCGCGGCGGATCGCGTTCCAACCGATCCCGTCGGGCACCGAGGCGAAGAGCGTGTCGCCATAATTCACCCGCAGATCGGGAAATACCGACAGCGCCATGTCGCGCGATCCCTGCCAGGCTGGGCCAAGGACGGGAGCCGCCCCGATGGTGATGCTCCAGCCCGCGGGCGTGGCCGGTGCGCCGGACGCGATGCCAGGGGGCGGGCCGCTCTGCCGCACCTCCTGCGCCTCCGCCGGACAGGCGAGCAGCGCAACCATCCCCAAAGCCCAGACACGCATCCTTCATCTCCCTGTCATCTTGGATAGGGCGGGACCCGCATCGCCGCAACCGGACGTGGACCCTGAACTTAGCGCTTGCCCCGCCGCGCCGTCCGGGGTGAAAGGCGGGCTATGGCCAGCGCACCCTCTTCCCCGCTCGTCGTCGGCATCGGCGGCACGATCGGCAGCGTCTCCTCGACCGAGCGTGCGCTGCGCACCGCGATGACGGCGGCGGCGGACGAGGGGTTCCGCACCCATGTCTTCGGTGGCGAGGATCTGGCGCGCCTGCCGCTCTACAATCCGCGCGCGACCGAGCGAACCGAGGCGGAGCGGGTGTTCGTCGACACCGTGCGACAGGCCTCGGCGATCATCATCGCCAGTCCGGGCTATCATGGCAGCATCTCGGGGCTGGTGAAGAACGCGCTCGACCTGTTGGAGGAAACGGCGAAGGACGACCGCCCCTATCTCGCCGACATGCCGGTGGGGCTGATCGCCACCGCCTATGGCTGGCAGGCGACGGGCTCGACCATCGCGGCCCTGCGCTCGATCGTCCATGCGCTGCGCGGCTGGCCGACGCCCTTCGCGGCGGCGGTGAACACGCAGCAGACGCGGTTCGACGAAGAAGGCCGGATCAGCGACCCGGCGGTCGAAGGGCAATTGCGCCTGGTCGGCCAACAGGTCGCCCGCTTCGCGCCGCTGGCGGGGACGATCGGGGCGTCGAACTGAGGGGTTTTTAATTCACGCGAAGCCGCGATGACGCGAAGAGCTTGATTTCGCGCGGAGGCGCGGAGGACGCAGAGATGTATCGCGCGCGGCAGCGCCTATTTCTCCATCTTTGATCGCTGGAAGAATAAAGGCTGCAAGAGCACCGGGTACGACATCTCCGCGTCCTCCGCGCCTCCGCGCGAACCAACGTCTTCCTCTTCGCGGCATCGCGGCTTCGCGAGAGATAGAGAGATTATACCCCGTTCCCCGGCGAAGGCCGGGGCCCAGTTTCTTCCAGGCCGCTGGTGCACAAAGATCGTGCGTGGGCGGTAAATGCCTTGCGCCTTCGATAGCACACAGGAACTGGACCCCGGCCTTCGCCGGGGAACGGCGAGTCGCCGGGAAACCGTTAGCGCAGACGCTCCGTCACCAGCGCCGTGATCTCGTCCGCGATCTCCGCCGGATCGCGCAAAGCACCATGCGCCACGGTCGACACCGTCACCCACTCACCCAGCATCGCGCCGTCCGCCATCGCGGCGTAATTGGCGCGCACCCGTGCCTGAAGCCCCAAATCGGCTTCATAGGCGTCATAGGTATCGTCCGTATAGCTGCGCTTGCGCTTGCGGGCGATCAGGTCGCGCGCGACGTCGAGCGGCGTGTCGAGATAGACCGACAGATGGGGTGCGGGCAGGCGGAACTGCACCGTCTCCAGCTGTTCGATCCATTGCAGCAGCGCAGGCGCCCGGTCAGGCGGCACTTGGGCCGCCTGATAGGCCATGTTCGACGCGATATAGCGGTCGAAGACGATGACATCGTGCGCTTCGGCCAGCTCGACCAGATGCGGCCGCGACTCGAATCGGTCGAGCGCATAGAGCGTCGCCGCCGTCTCGGGTGCGGCGGCATGGGGCAGGCGGCCCGCCAGATACTCGCCCAGCGCCCAGCCGCCGACCGTCTCGGCATAGCGCGGGAATGACAAGGCCGCCGCCGACAGCCCGGCGGCGTTCAGCCGTTCGGTGACGGCCGCCGTCGCGGTCGCCTTGCCCGCGCCGTCGGCGCCTTCGATCGCCAGCAGGAAGGCCATCAGCCGCGAAAGCCTTCATGGTGGCGGATCACCTCGTCGATGATGAAGCGCAGGAATTTTTCGGAAAATTCGGGGTCCAGCTGCGCATCGCTGGCCAGCTGGCGCAGGCGCGCGATCTGGGTTTCCTCGCGGCCGGGATCGGCGGGGGGGAGGGCGTTCTCCGCCTTGTAGCGCCCGACCGCCTGGGTGATCTTGAACCGCTCGGCCAGCATGAACACCAGCGCGGCGTCGATATTGTCGATCGACTGGCGATAGCCGGTCAGGACGGTGTCGGACATGATCGCTACGTCTCCCTCTGGCGCCCCTGCCGGGGCCCGTGCCGCACATGAATTCGCGCGCGCCCTTTCGCGCTTAGGCTTGCGTTCGGCAAGCGTTGTCGCCAGAGGCTCTTACCTGCCCATGACCGTAACCGCCACCCGCCTCGCCAAGCCCGCGCCCTCGCTGGACCCGATGATCCGGCTGGTGGCCGACGACATGAACGCCGTGAACCAGGTCATCATCGACCGGATGCGGTCGGAGATCCCGTTGATCCCGCAACTGGCGGGTCACCTGATCTCCGG
The DNA here is from genome assembly GCA_019112965.1 of Candidatus Sphingomonas excrementigallinarum. GTDB lineage: Bacteria > Pseudomonadota > Alphaproteobacteria > Sphingomonadales > Sphingomonadaceae > Sphingomonas > Sphingomonas excrementigallinarum. The sequence continues at coordinate 4,280 of DXIH01000144.1, forward strand.
CGGCGGCAAGCGGATGCGCCCGATGCTGACGTTAGCCAGCGCACAGTTGCTGGGCTATCAGGGCACCAGCCACCATGTCCTGGCGGCGGCGGTCGAGTTCATCCACACCGCCACGCTGCTGCACGACGACGTTGTCGACGGCTCCGACCTGCGGCGCGGACGGCGCACCGCCAACATCATCTGGGGCAATCCGGCCAGCGTGCTGGTCGGCGACTTCCTATTCAGCCGCTCCTTCCAGCTGATGGTCGATGCGGGCAGCCTGAAGGTGCTGAACATCCTGTCGGGCGCGTCGGCGGTGATCGCCGAGGGCGAGGTGAACCAGCTGACCGCCGTGCGGCAGGTGGGATTGCCCGAGGAACGCTATCTCTCGATCATCGACGCCAAGACGGCGGCGTTGTTCGCCGCCGCCTGCCGCATCGCGGCGGTCGTCGCCGAGCGGCCCGAGGCGGAGGAGCTGGCGCTGGAGGCTTATGGCCGGAACCTCGGCATCGCGTTCCAGCTGATCGACGATGCGATCGACTATGTGTCGGACGCAGGCACGATGGGCAAGGATGCGGGCGACGACTTCCGCGAGGGCAAGATGACCCTGCCGGTGATCCTGGCCTATGCGCGCGCCAACGACGAGGAACGCGCATTCTGGAAGGATGCGGTCGAGGGACGGCGCACTTCGGACGAGGACTTCGCCCACGCCATCGCGCTGGTCCGCAAGAGCCG
>DXIH01000011.1 GCA_019112965.1 Candidatus Sphingomonas excrementigallinarum
AAGACAAGATCAAGAAGGAGATCAAGCTCGCGCCGCGGCAGATCTTCACCCGGACCGAGGTTCGCCAGGACGTCGCCCGCATCGTCGAGCTGTATCGCCGCCAGGGCCGGTTCGGCGCGGTGGTCGAGCCGAAGATGGTCAATCTCGACCAGAACCGCGTCGACGTGGTGTTCGAGATCAACGAGGGGCCGAAGTCCAAGGTCCGCCAGATCAACATCATCGGCAACGAGAAATTCTCGGACGATGAACTGCGCGGTGCGATGTACACCAAGCAGTCGCGCTGGTTCCGTTTCCTGTCCTCGGCCACCAGCTACGACCAGGATCGCCTGGCGGCCGACCAGCAGAAGCTGCGCCTGTTCTACCTGACCAACGGCTATGCCGATTTCCGCGTGACCAGCGCGGTGGCCGAGCTGACGCCGGACAAGAAGGACTTCATCATCACTTACGTGGTGGAGGAAGGTCCGCGCTACAAGTTCGGTGACGTCAAGGTCGACAGCCAGATCCGCGACTTCGACAATGCCAAGCTGGCTCAGTCGCTGCCCATGAAGAAGGGCGAGTGGTATAACGCCAAGCTGATCGAGGATTCGATCGACAGCCTCAGCCAGACCGCCGGTCTGTTCGGCTATGCCTTTGCCGACGTGAACCCGGACATTCAGCGTGACAAGGACACGCTGACCATGTCGGTGACGTTCAACATCGCCGAAGCCAAGCGCACCTATGTCGAGCGGATCGACATCAACGGCAACACCCAGACGCAGGACAAGGTCGTCCGCCGTGAAATCCGCGTGGCGGAGGGCGACGCCTTCAACAGCTTCCAGGTCCGCCGCAGCCAGGACCGCATCAACTCGCTCGGCTATTTCCAGGAAAAGCTGGAGATCAAGCAGAACCCGGGTTCGGCGCCGGATCGTATCGTCCTGGAAACCAATGTCGAGGAACAGTCGACCGGCTCGCTGCAGCTGTCGGCCGGTTACTCGTCGCTGGAACGCTTCATCATCCAGGCGAACATCACCCAGCGCAACTTCCGCGGCAAGGGCCAGGAACTGCGCGCGGGCGTGAACTACTCCGCCTATTCCAAGTCGATCGAGCTGGGCTTCACCGAGCCCTATGTGTTCGACAAGAATATCGCGCTGGGCGTTGACGTGTTTCGCCGCGACTTCAACTCGTTCAACTATCTGGGCACCACGCGCCAGACGACCTACAGCCAGGTGTCGACTGGCTTCCAGGTTCGCGCGGGCGTTCCGCTGACCGAATATTGGTCGCTGTCGGGTCGCTATGGCCTGACCTATGACCAGGTCGGTCTGGACTCGTCCTTCTTCAACGCGGACGGCACCTGTAACTTCCAGCAGGCGGGCCGCTATCTCTGCGATTCGATCGGCAATCGCTGGACCTCGTCGGTCGGCTATTCGCTGATCTATGACAGCCTGAACAGCCGCCTGCGTCCGACCGCTGGTCATCGCTTCTCGTTCAGCCAGGACTTTGCGGGTCTGGGCGGCGACGTGAAATATATCCGCACCCGCGCGGAAGGCGCCAAGTTCAAGGGCCTGGGCAAGGGCTTTGTTTTCTCGGTGCAGGGGGAGGGCGGTTATATCCACTCGCTGGAGAAGAGCCGTGGTCCGGGCATCGATCCGGTTCGTATCGTCGACCGCTTCTATCTGGGCGAGCCGCAGTTCCGTGGCTTCGACATTCGCGGCGTCGGCCCGCGCGTCCTGCGCGTGCCTTATAACGTCGATTCCACCACGGGTGCTCAGTCGCTCGATACAGATCGCCAGCGGTTTGTCGACGACGCGCTGGGCGGCCGCGCTTATTATCTGGCGCGCGCGGAGCTAGAAATTCCGTTGGGCTCGGGCGCGCGTGAAATGGGCCTGCGTCCGAGCATCTACGTCCAGGCAGGTAGCCTTTGGGGCGTCACGCGCCCGCTGCCCTCTCTCAACTTCCCGCAAGCGAAGGATGCCAACGGTAACCCGCTGTTCAACAAGGACGGTTCGCCGACGCTGTTGCCGGTGGCGCAAACCGATGCACAGGGGCGACCGCTATATCAGGTGCCGACACCGCCAACAGGAACGACCGATCCGAATGCCGGCCGGCAGACGACCTGCGCGGTCGGATATTCGTCAACCCTGGGTGGAACTTGTACTGGTACTACAGCCAACATCGCGCTCCAGAATACAAATTTCGCCCAGGAGCAATTCTACCTCGGTACCTGGAAGCCGCGCGTGTCGATCGGCATCGGCGTGAACTGGAATTCACCATTTGGACCGCTGCGCATCGACTTGGCCAAGGCATTGGTCACGCAGCCGGGCGACGACCCCAAGCTCATTACTTTCAACGTAGGGACGCAGTTCTGATGAAGACGATTTCCAAGCTCCTCCTCGCGGCGGCCCTTGTCGCTCCGGCCGCGACCGTCGCCACCACCGCCAGCGCGCAGGTGAACGGCGTCGCCGTCGCCGACCCGCAGGGTGCGATCGCCGGTTCGCGTGCCTGGACCGCCGCCCGCCAGCAGATCGAGACGACCTACAAGGCGCAGCTCGACCAGGCCGAAGCCCGCCGCACCGCGCTCGGCCGTGAGCTGGAGCCGCTGGTCCAGGCGTTCCAGACCGCCCGCGCCGCGCCGAACGCCAACGAGGCCGCGCTGCGCACCCAGGCCCAGTCGATCCAGGCCAAGCAGCAGGCCGCCGAGCAGGAGCTGGCTCGCCTGACCCAGCCCGCCGCCCGCGCGCAGAGCTATGCCATCGAGCAGATCCAGGCACGTCTGGGCGAAGCGGTGCAGAACGCCGTGCGTGCCAAGAATGTCAGCCTGCTGGTCAGCCCGCAGGCCGTGCTGTTCATGCAGCCGACCGCCGATATCACCTCGGCGGTGACTGCCGAGCTGGACAAGCTGGTCCCGACCGTCAGCATCACGCCGCCCGCCAACTGGCAGCCCGGCCAGCAGGGTCAGCAGGGTGCGGCTCCCGCCGCCACTGCTCCGGCCGCCGCCGCCCCGGCGCCTGCCCGTCGCCAGAACAGCGGCCGGTAATATCCCGGTGAGCGACGTCGCGAACGAAGAGGCGAAGACCGTCATCGGCCCGATGGACGTTACCCGGGTCATGGCGGCGATCCCGCACCGTTATCCGATGCTGCTGGTCGATCGTGTCGAGGAACTGGTCCTCGACACGTCGATCCGCGCGGTGAAGGCGGTGACGATGAACGAGGCCTTTTTCCAGGGCCATTATCCCGGCCGCCCGATCATGCCGGGCGTGCTGATCGTCGAGGCGCTGGCGCAGGCCGCCGGCGTTCTGGGCGTGGAAAGCCTGGGCCTCGCCAATTCGGGCAAGCTGGTCTATTTCATGTCGATCGACGGTGTGAAGTTCCGCAAGCCCGTGGAGCCCGGCGTCCTCCTCCATCTGGAGGTCGAGTTCGTGTCGAAGCGGACCCGCGTCTGCAAGTTCGCCGGCGTCGCCAAGATCGACGGCGTTGCCGTGGCCGAGGCCAATTTCACCGCGATGATCGCCGATCCGCCCGCGGACGCGTAAGCGATCGTCACGGGCTTTTGACTAACGGGGCGTGGTCCGCTATGGGCCGCGCCTTGAGCTTTAAGGCTGGTCGGAACCAGCCATTTTCCGGAGCAATATCATGAAGACCGACACGCATCCCGACTATCACATGATCAAGGTGCAGATGACCGACGGCACCGTGTTCGAAACCCGCTCTACCTGGGGCAAGGAAGGCGACACGATGCAGCTGGACATCGATCCGCTGGCGCATCCGGCCTGGACCGGCGGCCGTGGCACCATGCTGGACACCGGCGGTCAGGTTGCGCGCTTCAACAAGCGTTTCGGTGGCGGTCTCACGCTCCGCAAGTAATTGCTTTCGGCATCCGTGCCGCAAGATCGAAGGACCCGGCGCTTCCCCACGAAGCGCCGGGTTTTTTGTATCGGCCAAAGGCGATGCTTCGCGAATGGGTTTGCAGTCTGTTAACCAGGGGTGTTTAGGGTGGCTCCATGTTCGCCGCTGAATTCGAACCTGCCGAATTGGCCAATCGCCGCCGGGCACCCCGCGCGTCTGTGGCGCTGGACACCGACATGGCGCGCGGCGGATTGGACCGGGCGCTGTGCCGGGTAACGGACATCTCGGTCCAGGGTGCGCGACTGCAAACCTATACCGAGTTGAAGCGCGGCCTGAAGATCTGGCTGCGCCTGCCCAAAGTGGGGGAAGTGGCGGCACGTATCGTGTGGGCGAAGGACTTTGCCGCCGGATGCCATTTCGACACGCCGCTCGCCCGCGAGGATTTCGAGTATCTCGCGCCGCTGACCTGATCGCGTCCATCAGGCTGGTCACTGGCCAGCGGTTCGGCTAGGCAAGGACAAAGCCGTAACAAATGGAACGATCTTGACCCTCTCCGCCATTCCCGTCGGCACACCGCGCAGCGAGGACAGCATCGCCGCGGTCAGCGTGACCGAGCTGTTCACGATCGGCATCGGCCCTTCCAGCTCGCACACCGTCGGCCCGATGCGGGCGGCCAAGGCTTTTGCGGTCGAGATGCTGGATACCGGCCTGATCCCCGATCGGGTGCAGGCGGAGCTGTTCGGCTCGCTTTCGCTGACCGGGCGGGGACATCATAGCGACCGGGCAGTCTTGCTGGGGCTGGCGGGCGAGACGCCCGAGCGGGTCGATCCCGATGCGATCGAGGGATTGCTGGCGACGATCGCCGAGACTCGCCAGCTGATGCTGGACGGCCGTCACCCGCTGCCCTTCGATCCCGAACAGGATTTGCTGTTCCGACCCGGCTTCCTGCCCGCGCATCCCAACGGCATGGTCTTCACCGCTTTCCTGCCCGACGGCAGTTCGGTCGTCCGCCGCTTCTATTCGATCGGCGGCGGCGCGATCCGCATGGAGGGTGCCGAGCCGATGCGCACGAACCGCAGGCTGGCGCATCCCTTCGCCTCGGGCGCCGAATTGCTGGAGCGCACCGACGAGACCGGCCTGTCGATCGCCCAGATCGTCCGCGCCAACGAGGCAGCGTGGCGGGAGGATGGTGAAACCGATGCGTTCCTGGACCGGGTGCGCGACGCAATGTGTGCCTCGATCGAGCGGGGCTGTGCGGCTTCGGGTATCCTGCCCGGCGGGTTGAAGGTTCAGCGGCGCGCACAGGCGATCAAGCAGAAGCTGCTCGACCGGGGCCCGCGCAGCGATCCCAGCCTGGTGTTCGAATGGGTCAGCCTTTGGGCATTGGCGGTCAATGAGGAGAATGCGGCGGGCGGCCGGGTCGTCACCGCGCCGACCAATGGCGCGGCGGGTGTCATCCCGGCGGTGCTGCGTTACTACGAAACCTTCGTCCATGGTGCGACGCGCGACGGGGTGCGCACGCTGTTGCTGACGGCGGCGGCGGTGGGGATGCTGTACAAGAAGCGGGCGTCCATTTCAGCGGCTGAAATGGGGTGCCAGGGCGAGGTCGGCGTTGCCTGCTCGATGGCGGCGGCGGGGCTGGCGGCGGCCCTGGGCGGCTCCCCGGCGCAGGTTGAGAATGCGGCCGAGATCGGCATGGAGCATAATCTCGGCCTGACCTGCGATCCGATCGGCGGGCTGGTCCAAATCCCGTGCATCGAGCGCAACACCATGGGGGCGATCAAGGCGATCAACGCCGCCTATCTGGCGCTGCACGGCGACGGCAAGCACATCGTCAGCCTGGACCAGGTGATCGAGACGATGCGTCAGACCGGCGAGGATATGAAGTCGCAGTATAAGGAAACCAGCCTCGGCGGTCTGGCGGTCAACGTCGTCGAGTGCTGATTACGTCCCCGCGGCCCAGCGCACCGCGTTGGTCAGGATGCGGCGGTAATCGGGGTCGTCGTAAAGCTGCGGCTCATGCCCCAGCGCGGAATAGAAGACCGGGCCCTTCGCGCGTGAATTGATCCACATGACGGGATGCGCGGCCCCCATGCGGAGCGTATCGCCGGGGCGGTAGCTGGCCTCGTCCACCTGCGCCAGGATCGTCATGCCACGCGTCGCGGGGTTGCTGTCGAAGCTGTACCATTCGTCGCGCGGGACCCACGGCGTCCGCACGCCCGCCATGATCGGATGGCGGGGTTGCATGATCTCGACACGGGCGGGCTGGATATGGTCTTCGCCGTTGGGGTGGCCCGTGAAGGTCGTGCCGATGATCGTGTCGACATACCAAGGCGCCTTGTGGCTGTTGTCGCCCGCCGCATGAAGCGCGACCACCCCGCCGCCGCGCGCGACGAAACGGGCGAAGGCGGCCTGCTGCTCGGGCGTCAGGAAATCGCCGCTGGCGCTGTTCAGGACCACCACCGAGAAATGGGATAGCTGGTCGTCGTTGAAGACCGCGGCATTCTCGGTGGTGAAGCTGGGGCGGTGGAGCGCTTTGGCGATATCGGCCAGCACGGCATTGGAATGCGGGATATGCTCGAAGTGCCGCCAGCCATTGGTCTTGGAGACGATCAGCACGCCGTGGTTCAAGCCAGCGGGGAGGGTGGGGGCGAAGGTGTCCACGACCTTGGGCGGCAGATGCGGATCGGACGGCGCCTGTGCCACGGCGACCAGCGCCATCATCACCAGTGTTTTCAGCATCATCCGTCTCCCTTTTCGGGGAGCGTAGCAAGCTGACGGGTAAGGGCAATGCATTCCTCCCCTGCAAGGGGAGGGGGACCATGCGAAACATGGTGGAGGGGTGTCACCAGCAGCGGTGACACCCCTCCGTCAGTCCTGCGGACTGCCACCTCCCCTTGCAGGGGAGGAATTGCGTCAATCCGCCGCGATGGGGCCGTCATGCGGCTTGGGCCGCCGGGTGAACCAAGTCAGCGCCGCCAGCACGATGCACAACCATGCCGAGACATAGAAGATGTCGGTCGAGGCGAGCAGATAGGCCTGCCCGACCATCTGCCGCGTCACGGCGGCGGCGGCCTGGACGTCGGTCAGGCCCAGATGGTTCAGGCCGTTCCGCGCCATCTGCCACACCGGGCCCTGGCCGATCGCTTCGGATAGATGGGCCTGGTGCATCGCCTCGCGCCGGTCCCACATGGTCGTGGTCAATGACGCGGCGAAACTGCCCGCCGTGATGCGCGCGAAATTCGAGATGCCGGTCGCAGAGGGGATGCGCGCCTGCGGCACGCCGTCCAGCGCGATGGTCAGCATGGCGAGGAAGAAGGTGCTCATCGCGATACCCTGCACCATCAGCGGCAGCACGAAATCGCTGAAGCTCGCCTGCGTATTGAGTCCCGAGCGCATCCAATAGGATACGCCGAAGGCGGCAAAGGCGATGGTCGCCATGATCCGCGCATCGACCTTGCCCGACAGGCGCGCGACGATGGGGGTCAGAACCACCGCCACCGCCCCGCTGGGTGCCGCGACCAGACCCGCCCAGGTCGCGGTATAGCCCAGTTGCGTCTGGAGCCAGAGCGGCAGCAGCAGCGTGTTGGCGAAGAACACCGCATAGCCCAAACAAAAGGCGAGTGTCCCGATGCTGAAATTGCGCCCCTTGAACAGCGACAGGTCGACCGCCGGGTTGGCGTCGGTCAGCTCCCAGATCAGCCAGGCGATAAAGCCGACGATGGCGATCACCGTCATCACGACGATCCGGGTCGAGTGGAACCAGTCGTCATTCTTGCCGAGGTCCAGCATCATCTGCAGCGCGCCGACCCAGACGACCAGCATGATGAGCCCGACCTTGTCGATCGGCAGGTTGCGGGTCGGCGTCTCTCGGTCGGAAAGTCCGCGCCAGCATACGCCCGCGCAGAACAGGCCGACCGGCACGTTGATGAGGAAGATCCAGCTCCAGTGATAATTGTCGGAGATGTACCCGCCCAGGATCGGCCCCATGATCGGCGCGACCAGCGTGGTCATCGACCAGATGCCGAGCGCGGTCGATCGCTTCTGCGGCGGGAAGATCGAGATCAGCAGCGCCTGGCTGCCGGGGATCATCGGGCCGGACACCGCGCCCTGCAGGATGCGGAAGCCGATCAGCGAGGACAGGTTCCACGCTATCCCGCACAGGAAGGAGGCGACCGTGAACAGGAAGACCGAGACGCAGAAGGTCCGCACCACACCGAACTTGCCCATCAGCCAGCCGGTCAGCGGCACCGCCACGCCGTTGGCGACGGCAAAGGCGGTGACGACCCAGGTCGAGTTGTCCGAGCTGACGCCCAGATTGCCCGCGATGGTGGGCAGCGAGACATTGGCGATCGTCGAGTCCAGCACCTGCATGAACGTGCCGAGCGCCAGTGCGAAGGCGATCAGCGCCAGCGAGGCGCCTTTCAGCGGAGCGGGGCCTTCCCCCGCGCCCGCCTGAGCGGGGGCCCCGGCCATCAGCGGTTGGCCGCGATGATCTGTGCGATACGGGCCTCGATCGCCGGATCCTTGCCATCGGTGCCGCTGGTGCTGTCGACCTGGGTCGCGGCGGTGCCGATGCGCGGGCCGTTCTGGTCGGCGGTATCAACCGTCACCGTCGCCGACAGGCCGACGCGCAACGGGTTCTGGCGCAGCTCATTGGCGTTCAGGCCGATGCGTACCGGCACGCGCTGGACGATCTTGATCCAGTTGCCGCTGGCATTTTGCGGCGGCAGCAGCGCAAAGGCGTTGCCGCTGCCCGCGCCAAGGCCGACGACCTTGCCGTGATAGACGATCTTGCCGCCATAGATGTCGGCGGTGATCGTCGCGGGCTGACCGATGCGCAGGTCCTTGAGCTGGGTCTCGCGGAAGTTGGCGTCGACCCACAGCCGGTCGAGCGGGACGACCGCCATCAACGGCGTGCCCGCCGCGACCTGCTGCCCCACCTGGACCGTGCGCTGGGCGACGACGCCGCCGATGGGTGCGACGACATGCATGTGGCTGCGCGTGATGGCGGCGCGGCGATAGGCGGCGATGGCCGCCATCACGGCGGGGTTGGTGTCGACGTCGGTGCCCTGAACCGCGGTGCGGGCCTGCGCCGCCTGGGCGCGGGCGAGGGCGAGGTTGGCGTTCGCCACCTTCACCGCATCGGCGGCGTGCGACAGTTCCTCGCCGGACACCGCGCCCTCGGCGGCGGCGCCCTGGCGGCGGGCATAGTCGGCGCGGGCGCGGGTCAGTTCGGCCTGGGCCTGGACGATGGCGGCGCCGCTCTGGTTGACCTTCGTGAAGTCGGCGCGGGTCGCGCGCACCGCGCGGGCCAGCTCGGCGGCGGCGGAGGCGACGCCGACATCGGCGGTCGCGGGGTCGAGATCGATCAGCGGCTGGCCCGCCTTCACGGTCTGGGTATTGTCGGCATGGATGGCCAGGACCTGTCCCGGATCGCGCGCGGTGATCGCCACCACGTCGCCCGCGACATAGGCGTCGTCGGTTTCTTCCTCGGGCTTGGCGAGCAGGAAGTGGAACACCGCCCAGACGATGGCGGCGATCACCACCACGACGACCAGGATGGTCAGGCCGAGCTTGCGCGCCTTCGGCTTGCCGCCGTTCGGGGCTTGCGTGGTCGGAGCGGCGGGGGAGGGGGTGGCGGCTTCGGTGTCGCTCATTGCGTGATACCCTGCGAAGAAGAGGAGAAGCCGCCCCCAAGGGCGACGGCCAGCGCGATGCGCGCCTGGACGGCGTCGGCGGCGAGATTGGCGTCGGCCTGATCCGACTCCAGCTGGCGGATGTCGGGATCGATCAGGCCGAGTTGCGATTGCAGCCCGCTCGACACGCGAATGGCGTTCAGGCGGCGGGTTTCGGACAGGCCACGCGTCACCTCGGCCTGGCGGGCGCGTTCGGTGGCGATGGTGCGGCTGCGCGTGACGGCATCGGCCGCCTCACGGACGGCACCCACAACACGGTTGTTATAGTCGGCGGTCGCAAGGTCGAGCGCGGCGGTCGCGCCCGCCAGTCCGGCGCGCAGCCGTCCGCTGTCGAAGATCGGCAGATGGATCGCCGGACCCGCCGCGGCGGCTGCCGCATCGGCGGTGAACAGATTGCCCAGCCCGACGGCCTGGAAACCGGCCAGTGCGGTCAGGTTGATATTGGGCAGGAACGCCTTGCGCGCAACCTCCTGCCCCTTGCTCGCGGCATCGATCCGGGCGAGCGCGGCGGCGATGTCCGGGCGCCGCGACAGCAGGTCGGCGGGCACGGTGGCGGGGATGGGCAAAGCGGCGTCGAAGACCAGCTTCGTCGGCGCGATAGTCGCGGGATAGTCGAGGCCGCGACCGGCCAGCGCCGCCAGGGCATTGCGGGACAGCGCTGCTTGCGTCTCGGCCCGGGCCAATGCCACCCGCGCCTGGGCAAGCAGCGTCCGCGCGCCGGATGCGTCGATCTGGCTGGCCAGCTGGTGCCGGATCCGCGCCTGAACCAGCCCCAGCGAGCGGGTGCGGGTCGCGATGGTCTGGCGCGCGATCGCGGCCTGTCGCTCGGCGCGGGCCAGTTCGACATAGGTCTGCGCGACCGACCCGGCCAAGGCCAGCCGAGCGGCCGTCACGTCGAGCGCAGCGGCGCGCGTCGAGGCGCGGGCGGCCTCGATCGCGGCGGCCTGTCGCCCGAACAGGTCGATCGTCCAGTTCAGATTGGCCTGCGCCTGCCCCAGCCACTGGGTCGTCCCCGCATAGGGCGGCGGGATGATGTACTTGCCCGACAGCCGGTTATACTGTTCCTGAGCGTCGAGCGATACCGACGGGCCGTCATCGGCGCGGCGGGTGGCCAGCACCGACTCGGCCTGCCGCAACCGGGCCAGCGCGATGTCGAGCGAAGGGTTGCCCGCCAACGCGTCGCCGATGATCCGGTCGAGCTGTGGATCGCCCAGGCCCCGCCACCAGTCGGCGGCGATCAGCGGCGCCTGCGCCGTTCCCAGACCCAGCTTTTCAGGGGCGGTGGGGGTGATGGCGGGATGCGCCTGCGGCACCGAACAGCCCGCGAGCAGCAACCCGGTCAGACATGCGAAACGCTTCATGCCACCGTCTCCAGCTTGTTGCGCAGGCGAAGCAAATCGCCGACGAACCGTTCGATCTCCTGCGGCGACCAGTCGGCCAGCCACTCGTTCCACTGGGCGAACACCTTGGCCTTGCAGCGATCGGAAATGGCATGGCCCGCTTCGGTCAGCGACAGGCGGACGACCCGGCGATCCTCGGTGCAGCGGCAGCGCTCGATCAGGCCACGCTCCTCCAGCATATCGACGATGCGGGTCGTGGCGCCCGTGTCGTGGCACAGGTGGCGGGCGAGTTCGGCCGCGGTGCCGCCGACGCCATATTGCAACGCCATCAGCGCGCTCCACTGGACATGGGTGACTTCCTCATCGGCGAAGACCGGCTCCAGGCCGATCCGGGCAAGCTGGAATACGCGCTTGGTGAGATAGCCGACCGAGCGTTCGGGATCGAAAGGGTCTGGGTTGTCGGACGTCATGTCGCTGCCATGGCAATGGTTGCCTGGGCAGTCAATTCTCGTTGCGATCATGACACGAATTTCATGCGTCATCATCGGTGACGAAAATGCAATTGGTTGTCACTATCGTTGCATTGATGGCCATGCGAAAGCACTCCGGGCCGTGCTCGGGCGTATCAGTGGAGGAACAATGACGCCCAGCTTCCGCGCGCCGCAGGTCGCCGATACGCCCCGGTTGCAGCAGGCCGATACCCGCGACCGGAAGCTGGGCGGCCAGTTCCGTTATCAGTGCCGGATCAGCACCAATAGCGGTGCCGTCACCGCCGTAGGCGAGGCCATCCCGGTGGTGCAGGACGCCTTTGCCACGTTCGACCTGTTGGGCAGCCTGCGCGTGGTCGACCATGTCCGCGCCAGCGTGAACCTGCGCAACGTGACGAACGCCAAATATCGGGGTACGCTGAAATACCGGCAGGCCTTCTCGCTGCCCCGCGCAGCATCATGGCGACGCTGCGCTTCGATTATTGATCGAGGCATATTCCTCCCCTGTAAGGGGAGGGGGACCATGCGAAGCATGGTGGAGGGGTGTCCCCGCTGACCGTGACACCCCTCCGTCAGTTCCGCAGACTGCCGCCTCCCCTCAAAGGGGAGGAAATAAGGATCAGTGGCTCTCCTTCGTCGCCTCGATCGCGGCATTCGCGGCCAGGATATAGGCCGAGGTCGTCGCGACCGTATATTCATTCTCGAACCACAGAAACGGCCAGTCGGTCTTCAACTCGGGGAAGTCCGGCTTCACGATCAGAATGCCCGGCACCAGCCCGCCGGGGATGAAGCCGTAATCGGCGCGGTTGTGGCCATAGCCGATCAGCTTGGACGCGGTGCCCACCGTCGAGACCAGCGAAAGATTGTTCGCCGGATGCCGTCCCAGCACATAGTCGATCGCGTTCAGCGTGTAGTCGGTGCCGATGATCTCCGGGAACGCCTTGTGCATCAGGAAGGCGGTCGATCCGAACTCGACGACCTGATGCGAACCGGCCCAGTTGCCCTCGCTGATCGGCACGCCGAAGGGGTTTTTGGCGGCCTCCGCATCCATCTTCACCTTGGCCTGCCGGACGAGCGGGACCAGCGCGGCGCGGTATTGGGCGTCCATGAACGGAATGGCGCGCACCGCTGGCGCGCGGACCCAGGTGAAGTTCTTCGCGATGACGGGCATCAGCGCGCGCAGGCGATCGGCATAGACGCGCTCGCCCTTGCTGGTGATGAGCATCTCGACGGTCGCACCGACATTGGCGCCGTCCGCCGACCAGGGCGTACCGGAGTCGTCGCGGCCGTCGCCCGACTTGATCGGCCCTTTCTGATAGCGTCCCCACAGGACCTCGGCGGCGTCCCAGGCCTCGGCCGCCATGGCCGGATCGCTGTCCGCCAGCGCGCGCGATGCCGCCGCGAGTGCACCCGCCACCGCCAGATTGTTGGCGGGCAGATCGGTGGTGAAGGCCCAGCGATCGTCCTGCGCGCCGGACGATCCGCCCTTGCGCTCATTGGCGCCAAGCGAGGCGTCATAGGTCAGATTGTCGGTCTGCGATCCCGCATCGCCCAGATGGGCATATTGGCGCTGCATTGGATCGATGATGCCGACGATCGCATGGCCGAACACCTTATACTGGGCGAGCAACTGCAGGACGCCGTGGCGGATTTGCTGCACCGCGTCCTGCTTGCCATCGGGCTTGCGGATTTCGACCGCGCGGGCGGCCTCGTCCACGCTCGTCTCGTCCCAATCGAGGCCATAGAGTTCGCGACCCCATGCGAGATCGCGGACCACCTGCGCATTTTGTGGTGTCTGGATGTCATAGTCGCCCGCATCCTGAAACCCGCCGACATTCAGGCCGGGGATATGCTCGCCGGGCTTAAACGGCGAGTCGAGGTTCGGGCCCATCTTGTAACCATCGAAATGGACATGGTTGGGCGGGGCCTGGCGCGCGTCGTCGAGGTGGGAGGGCGCGGACCAGACGCGGTACTGCTCGCGAATGCCGACATGATCCATCTGCTCGGCGATGAAGGTGTCGAGCGAGGTCTGCCAGATGTGGTCATAGGCGTCGGCGGCGATACGGAATGGGTTGGTGACCTGGCCGCCATAGGCGATCGCATAGATGCCCGGCTCGCGGACCTGCGAGAAGTCGAACGCGGCATAATTATACCGCATCCAGCGCCCCCGCGGAATGACGGCGCTGCGCAACACCGACTGGCGCGTGCCGTCGGCGGCAAGCCGGACCAGTTCCGCCTCGCCCGGCGCGGTGCCGTGCGGATCGGTTTCAATCAGCGCGACCTTCGACCGGCCTGGCGTATAGCCCGCCTGGTTGAACGAGACGACCGGCGGGCGTACCCAGTCCTTCACGACATTGGGGCGGACATGCCAGACGACGGCATTCTCCTTGGCCCCGGCCGCGATCAGCGAGCGGACGACGAACCAGCCATTCTGCGCCCGGTTGCGCGCGTCATATAGCGCCAGGCCGCCCGCATCCGAGGTGATCGTCACGCGGGTCAGCGGGTCTTCCGGTGACAGGGTGATCGACTTGCCACCCGAAGCCAGCGGCATGGGGTCGCCCGATCCGTCCTTGGCCATCGGGCCGGTGGGATGGCGCGGGAACAGGCCCGGCGCGGTATCCATCAGATAGGTCTTGCCGAAATAGCGCGTCGGCAGGAAATCGAGGTTGAACCCCGCCTTGCCGACAAGCGCGGGAGGCAGCGGCTGGTCGAGGTCGACCGCGATGCGAAAGCCGTCTCTCTCCGCCGTTACCTTTACCCGATAGGCGAGCTTCTGGTCCTTATAGGCGGATCGGACGATGATCTGATTGGGCTGGCTCCCGCGCGTCCGGCTGAGAAAGGCGGGGACGGGGTCCCATTGCTCGGGCGTGGGATTGAGCCGTACCGCACCGTCGGTGGCGATCCGTTCCCCATGCAGGACGATCTGAATCCCGGCATTCTTTTCGTCGAAGAAGATCGGGCTGAACTGGTTCTGGTCGACCATCACGGTCAGGCCCTGCCGCTCCAGCGTCTCGGCGGGCGTGACGGCCAGCGCGGATGCCGAGCCTTGCGCTCCCGTTTGCAACGGGGCGGCCATGGCCGATGTCATGATGCTTGCCGACGCCAGCAAGGCGGCACCCATTCCTATCCGCATAACCTCTCCTGCTATAGATAGCGCTATCATTTTTGGCGGTGGACAGGGCGGGCAATGGTCAGGCCGACGTCCATGTCCGAAACGCGGGGCGAAGCGTTTGCCGCTCTCACCTTGCGCGCAATCTGTGCCAGGCTTCGATATTAAACAACGAAAAAATCGTGATTAAATGTGTGGCATGTTTTGAAGGCGGGTCAAGCGCTGCAAGCCGACAGCTCCTTGGCTCTCACCAACGGCTCGATTTTGTAACGCTCACATAAAGGCCCAGTGTTACAAAAAGGCTGCCTGGTTAGCGCTTGTTTATGGGTCTTGTAGCGCGGCTGGGCCGGGCCTAGCTCGTCCGCCGCCTGCTTGATAAACTGGACGTTGGGCTGACCGATTGAGATCCGTCGCCAGCGAGGCACGATAGGCGGCCCGATCCCAGACCGGATCCGATCGATCAGACTTTGACCCCGTTCAGGGTTTCCATCTCGCCCAACACCCGGGCCTTGCGGCCATAGACATATTCGAACAGCGGGCTGGCCATCATGGTGGTGACGATCGCCATCAGGACCAGCATCGAGAAGAGGGTGGGGCCGATGATTCCCTTTTGCAGCCCGATGTTGATGATGATAAGTTCCATCAGCCCGCGCGAGTTCATCAGCGCGCCGATCCCCATCGCGGTGCGGTTGTCCTCGCCGCAGGCCCGTGCCGCCAGATAGCAGGCGCCGAATTTGGCGGCGATCGATACGGCCAGGATGCCCAGCGCGATCAGCAGCAGCGAGACCGAATTGACCATGTCCATCCGCGTGTTCAGCCCTGAATAGGTGAAGAACATCGGCAGCAGCAGGACGACCGCTAGCGGCTCGACCTTCTTCTTCAATTCGGTGACGAACAGGCCGCGCGGCATGAACACGCCCAGGATGAAGCCGCCGAAAATGCCGTGCACGCCGATCGCATCCATGATGAAGGCCGACACGCAAAAGGCCATCAGCGTGATCGCCAGCACCGTCGTGCTCATCTCGCCCTTCGCTTCGACCGCACGGCCTAGCGGCGCCAGCAGTCGACGGGCGAACAGGATCAGGAAGCCGACATAGAGGAACGCCCCCCCGATCGCGAGGATGGCCACCCCGCTACCCCCGCCGAAGGTCGCCAGCACGATCGCCAGCACGCACCATGATGCGGCGTCGTCAAACGCTCCTGCTGCCAGCGACAGCGTGCCGAGCGGGCTGTCCGCCAGTCCCCGCTCGTTGATGATCCGGGCGAGCATCGGAAAGGCGGTCAGGGCGATGCAGGCGCCCATGAACAGCGTCGCATTGGCCTGGCTGATCCCGGCGGTGAACAGGCCGGGCACCTGCAATAGAAAGGGCGTGATCGCCGCCGCGATCAGGAACGGCGCGATGACGCCCGACGCCGACACCGCCATGGCGCTGCGCGCCTTCGACCGGAAGTGATCGATGCGCAGCGTCAGGCCGACCAGAAACATGTAGAGCGCCACGCCGAGCTGCGATCCGGCATAGAGGACGTTGCGGGTTTCCTTGGGAAAGATCGCGGCCTGCAGATCCGGAAAGAACAGGCCAAGCAGCGATGGCCCCAGCAGAACCCCGGCGATCATCTCGCCCACCACCGGCGGCTGGGCCAGGAAGCGCTGCCCCGCCCAGCTGACGATGCGGCATGCGAACAGGATCACCGCCAGCTGCAGGAAGAAGTGGATGCTGTAGTCGCCCGGCACATAGGTCGCGGCGGCTCCGGTACTTGCCGGGCCATGGGGCGCCAGGATGCCGGTGAAGGTCGTCCAGAAACTGTCGATCGCGTCGTTCATCCGCGCCTATCCCCCCATGCCCGGCCGCTTCGATCCGGCCAGTGCGGTATTGCCCTATATTGCAACGGGATCGGGGGGAAGTCCGATGGATTGACGGTGCCTGTCGCCAATCTCGCCCCGGCCGCGACGTCATGTCGCGGCCGGGGCCGGGCGCATGAAATACCGCTCAGGCGATAGTGGGCAGCCGGTCGAGATGCTTTTCCAGCGTCAGCGGATAGTCACGAATACGGACACCCGTCGCATTATAGACCGCGTTGGCCACCGCAGCGCCGACGCCGCACAGGCCCAGTTCACCGACGCCCTTGGCCTTCATCGGATTGGCCTTGTCATCGGCTTCCTCCAGAAAGACGACCTCCTGATGCGGAATGTCGGCATGAACCGGCACTTCATAGCCCGCCAGGTCGTGGTTGACGAAGAAGCCGAACCGTTTGTCGACCGCCAGTTCCTCCATCAGCGCCGAGCCGACGCCCATGGTCATCGCGCCGATCATCTGGCTGCGCGCCGCCTTGGGGTTGAGGATACGCCCGGCCGCGCAGACCGCGAGCATCCGGCGAAGCCGCGTGACGCCGGTATAGGCATCGACCCCGACCTCGACGAAATGCGCACCGAAGGTCGACAGCTGATAGGTCTTGTCGAGAGTGCCGAACTCGATCCGGTCCTCGGCGGTCAGCGGTCCCGCTGAGGCCGCATCGCGAAGGGCGACCGATCGGTTGCCGCCCGTCACCTGACCATCGGCGAAGTTCAACTCGGCCGAGTTGAAGCCCAGCCGCTGGGCCACCGCCTCACGCAGCTTGACGCAGGCCGCATAGACGCCCGCCGTCGCATTGGCCGCGCCGAACTGGCCGCCCGAACCCGCTGACACCGGATAGTCGCTGTCGCCCAGCCGGACGTCGACCGCGCTCATCGGCACGCCCATCATCTCGGCGGCGGTCTGGGCGATGATCGTATAGCTGCCGGTGCCGATATCGGTCATGTCGGTCTCGACCACGACCCGGCCGTCCTTGTTCAGCGTGACCCGCGCGCCCGACTTCATGTTCATGTGGTTGCGGAAAGCGGCGGCGACGCCCATACCGACCAGCCAGCGGCCGTCGCGGGTCTGGGCAGGCTTGGCATTGCGTTGGTTCCAGCCGAAACGTTGCGCCCCCTCCTCCAGGCAGCGGACGAGCTGGCGCTGCGAGAATTGGCGGTCGGGCTTTTCGGGATCGACCTGGGTGTCGTTCTTCACGCGGAAGGCGACCGGGTCCATGCCCAGTTTCTCCGCCATCTCGTCCATCGCGATTTCCAGCGCCATCATACCGGGCGCCTCGCCCGGCGCGCGCATCGCGTTGCCCTCCGGCAGGTTCAGGACGGCAAGGCGCATCGAGGTCAGGCGGTTGGGACCGGCATAGAGCAGCTTGGTCTGGTTGACCGCCGTCTCGGGTCCGCCGCCGGGCTGGTCGCCCGATCCGCTTTCATGCGCGATCGCCTGGATCGCGCCGTCCTTGGTCGCGCCGATACGGATGCGCTGGCTCGTCGCCGGACGATGGGTCGAGTTGTTCGCCATCAGCGGCCGCTGCATCGCGACCTTGACCGGCCGCCCGACCGCCTTCGCGCCCAGCGCCGCCATCACGGCATCGGCGCGCAGGAACAGCTTCCCGCCGAAACCGCCGCCGACATAAGGCGAGACCAGGCGTACCTTCTCCTTCGGCATGCCCAACGTCTTGGCGAGGTCGCCGCGCCCCCAGGCGATCATCTGGTTCGACGTCCAGACGGTCAGTTCATCACCCTTCCAGATCGCGATCGAGGCGAAGGGTTCCATCATCGCATGGCTGTGATCGGGGGTGGTATAGGTCGCATCAAGCTGCACCGGCGCGGCGCTGAAGGCGCTCTCGAACGAGCCCGTCCGGTCTTCCTTGCCCGGCTTGCCCTCTTCACCGCCGGTCAGCGGCGCGGTCTTCAACGCCTCGTCCAGATCGAATTGGCCTTTGGCGCGCTCATAGTCGATCTGCACCAGCCCGGCGGCGGCGCGTGCCTGCTCGAACGTCTCGGCGACGACGATGGCGATCGCCTGGTGATAATGGTCGATCTCCGGCCCGCCGAGCAGCTTGACCGTGTTGAAATTGCCCTTGTTCAACTTGCCTGCCTCGGCGGCGGTGACGATGCCTAGCACGCCCGGCGCACCGCGCGCATCGTCGAGGTTCATCGATCGAATGCGCCCCTTGGCAATGGCGGCCCCGATGATCCAGCCATAGGCGGCATCTGGGGCCTCGGCATGGCGTTCATAGGCATAGGGCGCGGTGCCGGTCGTCTTTCGCGGGCCGTCGATCCGGTCCTGCGGTCGGCCGACCACGGTCATGCGGTCGATGGGGTTGGTACCGGCTGGCTCGGTGAATTTCATGCGGTCCTCGCCTGGCTGATGGCCGCCGCCAGCGTCCGTTCGACGAGCGGCACCTTATATTCGTTGTCCTTGGTGGGCCGGGCGTCGGCGAGCAGGGTCGCCGTCACCGCCTTGGCCCCTTGTGGCATCGCGGCCTCGGCCGCCTCGACCCGCCAGGGCTTGTGCGCGACGCCGCCGACCGCGACCCGGCCCGAGCCGTCCTTCTGGACGATGGCCGCCACCGACACGAGCGCGAAGGCATAGGAAGCGCGGTCGCGTACCTTTTCATAGATATGCGTGCCGCCGACCGGGCGGGGCAGGGTGACGGCGGTGATGAGCTCGCCGGGCTGGAGCGCCGTTTCGATATGCGGCGTATCGCCGGGCAGGCGGTGGAAGTCCGCGATGGGGATGGCGCGGGTCCGGCCGTCCGGGTTCACCGTCTCGACCACCGCGTCCAGCACCCGCATCGCGACATTCATGTCACTGGGGTTGGTGGCGATGCAATGGTCGCTGGACCCCACCACCGCCAGCTGGCGCGAATAGCCGCCGATCGCGCTGCATCCGCTGCCGGGCCTGCGTTTGTTGCAGGCCATGTTGGTGTCGTAGAAATAGGGGCAGCGCGTCCGCTGGAGCAGGTTGCCCGCCGTCGTCGCCTTGTTGCGAAGCTGTCCGCTCGCTCCGGCGACGATCGCGCGGGACAGGACGCCGTAATCGCGCCGCACCCGCTCGTCGGCGGACAGGGCCGTGTTGGTCACGAAGGCGCCGATGCGCAGGCCGCCGTCCTTCGTCTTTTCGATCCGGTCGAGCTTCAGGTCCTGCACGTCGATCAGATGGGTCGGCGTTTCGACCTCGATCTTCATCAGGTCGAGCAGGTTGGTGCCGCCCGCAAGAAACTTGGCACCCGGCTTGGTCGCCGCCCGCGCCGCCGATACCGCGTCCTTCGCGCGTTCATAGGTGAAGGGCTTCATGCCCCCATCTCCTTGCTTGCGACCCCTGCGACCTCTGTCATCGCATCGGCAATGTTGGAATAGGCGCCGCAGCGGCAGATATTGCCGCTCATCCGCTCGCGCATCTCGAGGCCCGATGCCTGGGGCCTGGCGGTCAGGTCGGCCTGGACATGGCTGGGCACGCCGCGCTTGATCTCGTCGAGGACCGCCACCGCCGAGCAGATTTGGCCCGGCGTGCAATATCCGCACTGATATCCGTCGTGGCGCACGAAGGCGGCCTGCATCGGGTGGAGCTTCTCGGGCGTGCCCAGTCCCTCGATCGTGGTGATGCTGTCGCCGTCATGCTGGAGCGCCAATGACAGGCAGCTGTTGATCCGCTCTCCGTTGACCAGCACGGTGCATGCGCCGCACTGGCCATGGTCGCAGCCCTTCTTGGTGCCGGTCAGGTGGAGATGTTCGCGAAGCGTGTCGAGCAGGGTGGTGCGTGGATCGAGCGACAGGGTCTGCGCCTTGCCGTTGACCTTCAGCGTGACGGGCATGGCGGGGGGATCGGCGGGCATGGTGCTCCTTCTGCTCTGCGCTTCGGCCGGGGCCGACGCCGCCATCGCGGAGGCCGCCCCCCCGACGATCACGCCGCGTCGCGACACGGTAAATTCACTGCTATCCGCCACTGTCCCGGCTCCCTTGCACCCTGTCCAGCCCCCGGATGCTATTCCGGTTGCGGTCGATCGGGCGCTGACGCCGACGTCGCAAGCTGACATTTCGTTCATAACGCATTTCACCCGCTTTTGTGGCGGGACAAAAATATCATGGGATAAAAATTGCCGGGCTGGCGAGCGCCAAGGACGAAGACAGCAGAATTGCGAAGACGCCGCAGCCCTGGCGTGGTAGCATGGAGCATCGCCGGTTTGACGAACGCAAGCGCTGGCGGCTGAGAGACCCTTGTGCTCCCGCTTGTCGCGACGGAGCCATCAGGGTGACCTATTTTTCCTGTCTGACGGACGCGTGCTCGTGATCGGCCGATTGCTGGGCCGCTGGTTGCGACGTTGGTATTGGCGGCGGATGGATCGCCGGTAATGCCGCGGCCGATCGATGCGGCGGAGCGGGCTCGGACCTATGGCGCGCTGATGACGGGCATTGCCGTGCTGGAACGGCGGATCGCACCGCTCTGGATCGTCGAGGCGTCCGCCTTGTCCGGTCGGCATCGCTATGTCCGGGCGCGGGTTACGGCGAACGGCTTGCGCGAACTGGACGTGCTGCTCGCCCATTGGATCGGTCTGGTCGCCTATCGGCCGGTTCGGATGGCGGAAATGGGCGACTGGCGTGAACAGGAAGAAGAAGATGCGGGGCGCTATGACCGCGACTTCACCTCATCCGAAATCATGCGGATGGCCGCCGATTACCGCCTGGCCGCACCGACGCTCTGCCCATCGGACGGGGTATCGCGCGCTTCCGGTCGGGCGGTTTGAGCGGCCGGTTCGATAGGCGTTGATCGCCCGTACCGTCCGGTGCACAGCCTGGGGCCGATAATCGCGGATGGGGAGGATGTGATGCGCTTGGCAAAGGGGTTCGGCGTCTTGGCGCTGGGGCTGGCGAGTCCGCTGGCCGCGCAGACGACGGCGGTGCCGAAGATCGTTGGCAAGGACGGTCGCCACGCACTGATCGTCGATGGCCGCCCCTTCCTGATGCTGGGCGCGCAGGTCAACAACTCCAGCAACTACGCCGCCGCGCTGCCGCAGGTCTGGCCGGTGCTGGACCGCATCCATGCCAACACGATCGAAATCCCCGTCGCCTGGCAGCAGATCGAGCCGGAGGAGGGGCGGTTCGACTTCACCTTCGTCCAGACCTTGCTCGACCAGGCGCGTGCGCATGACAAACGCGTCGTGCTGCTGTGGTTCGCGACGTGGAAGAACACCTCGCCGGGCTATACCCCCGACTGGGTCAAGCTCGACAATCGCCGCTTTCCCCGGATGAAGACGCGCGACGGGAAGGATCATTATGCGCTGACCCCGATGGCGCGCACCACGCTGGAGGCGGACAAGCGCGCCTTCGTCCGGTTGATGGCCTATCTGAAGCAGCATGATCCGCAGAACACGGTCATCATGGTCCAGCCCGAGAATGAGGTCGGCAGCTATCGCAACCCGCGCGACTATTCGGCGGCGGCGCAGACGCTGTTCGACGCCGCCGTGCCCGAAGCGCTGACCCGCTGGCTGGGCAAGCCATCCGGTACTTGGCGGGCGGTGTTCGGCGCGCAGGCCGACCGCGCGTTCAACACCTGGTATACGGCGCGCTACATCGATGAGATCGTCGCGGCGGGCAAGGCGGTCAAGCCGCTGCCCATGTACGTCAACGCGGCGCTGGCCGGGCCGTCCAACGTGCCCGATCCCGACGGCGTGGCGAGCGGCGGGCCACAGCAGGACGTGCTCGACATCTGGAAGGTCGCGGCCCCCTCGATCGATGCCGAGGCCCCCGACATCTATGATCGGGCGAGCGCCAATGTGGTCGCGTATATGAACGCCTATGCCCGGCCCGACAATCCACTGCTGGTGCCCGAGATCGGCAATGCGCGTGAGTTCGCCCGCTATTTCTACGAGGCGCTGGGGCGCGGGGCAATCGGCTTTGCGCCGTTCGGCATGGATGGCACGGGCTTCTTCAACTATCCGCTGGGGGCCAAGGCGCTGGATGCGGCAACACTCGACGCGTTCGCCGGACCCTATGCCGCTATCGGCGGCGTGATGCGCGATTGGGCCAAGGCGGCGTTCGAGCATCCGAGCTGGGGCACCGCCACGCCCGATGACGGCAGCGATCGGGAGGGCGTTCTGGGCGACTGGCGTATCCGCGCGGAGTTCGGCCAGTGGCAGTTCGGCGAGAAGAGCTGGAGTTGGCTGAAGTCCGAGCCTGCGCCGTGGAAGGCGGAGCCGGTCGGCGGCATGGCGGTCGTGCAACTGTCGCGCGATGTGTTTCTGATGACCGGCGACCATGTCCGCGTCCGCTTCGAGCCGGCGACGCCCGACCCCAAGGCGATGATCGTTCGGGTCGAGGAAGGGCATTTCACCGATGGTCGCTGGGTGATGGACCGGGTGTGGAACGGCGACCAGACCGATTATGGCATCAACCTGATCGACCGTCCGGTCGTGCTGAAGGTCGTCATGGGCCGCTATCGCTGAACCGGGGGCAGGGTCAGCCGCATCGCGGTTCCACAGCGCGCTTCCGCCAGGGCGAGCGTGCCGCCGCAACCCGCCAGCAGCGCACGCGCGATCGACAGGCCCAGGCCGGTGCCGCCGCTGGTCCGGCGCGAGGTGAAGAAGGGCTCGAAGATGCGGCCCCGGTCGCCGGGCGGGATGCCGCTACCATTGTCGGCGACGGTGATGGCGATGGGGTCGCCCGCCTCGATGCAGAGGGTGATCGAGTCGGCGCCTGCCTGGACGCCATTCTCGATCAGCGTGGTCAGCACCGCCTCCAGCGTTTCGGGGGCGATCCCGGCGGGGAGGGCCAAGTCCTTCGCCTCGACGTGAACCGCGATGCGGCGGGTGCGATGCGCATCGGCGAGCTTGGCGGCGACCGCGACGACGTCGCAGGATCGCTTCGCCGCCGTGACGCTCATGTCCGCCCGCGCCAGATCGAGCAGGCGCGAGACGAGCAGGGTCAGCCGCTCCGCATCGGCATCGGCATTGGCGAGGAAGCGGTCGCGCTCCTCCGCCGACATGGCGGCTCCGTGATCCTGCAACAGCTCGATTGCGCCGCGAATGCCGGTCAGCGGCGTCTTGAACTCATGGCTGACCGCATGGGCGAAGTTGCGCAGATAGAGCGAGCGCGCCTCGATCGCCTGCGCCATGACGGCGAAGTCGCGGTAGAGATCCTGTATCTCGATCGCCGCCGTCGCGGGGATGGCGGGCACCGTGCCGCGCCCGGCGGCGACGTCGCGCGCGGCGTCCTGCAACTCCTCGATCGGGCGGGCGATACCGCGCGACAACAGGCCCGACAACAGGATCAGCGTGCCCAGGATGGATAGCACGCCGATGACGATCTTGCCCCAGTCCTGATACAATCCGACGAACAGCGACCGCGCCGAGCGCGACAGCAGCAGGACGCCGACCACCCGGCCGTTCACCATTATCGGCCGGGCATAATGAACCCGCGTCGCCGCCGCCCGCGACAACCAGTCGAAACGATAGATCGCCTTGTAGCGCGCATCCCGGCGCAGCACGGTGCGCGGCGCGCCGGTCAGCGCGGCGGCGACCTCGGGCAGGGCGGCATAGCTTCCCCGCCGCGTCGAACCGCTGACGATCCGCCCGTCCCGGTCGAGCAGGATGATCGAAGCCAGCGTCGCCTGCCGCGTGGCAGCCAGAACGGGGGTCAGGCGTATGGCGGCGTCTTCCGCATCGCGGGTTGGTGGGGATGCAGGACGGGGCAGGGGGCGTTCGGGCAGGATCGGGGTGGCGCTGAGGTCGACGGCGGTCGCCGGGGCCGGGCCATAGGGGTTTGACGGCTCGGCTGGCCTATCCGCCACGCTCCGCCCCGGTGGCGCCTCCGGCCACAAGGCGGCGGCGCTGGCGGCGAGAGCGGCGCCTTGCGCGACCAGTTCCGCCTCGGTCTGGCGGACCAGCGTGTTCTCATAGACGCGCAAGCCGACCGCGCCGACGCCGGGCAGCGCGGCGACGAGGAAGAAACTGGCGAACAGATAGGTGCGCAACGACAGGCGGGGCCAGTGGCGCTTGGCCCATGTCTTGAGGGATGCGATCACGCCGCCCCGCCGCAGCACGCCCCCAGCCGATAGCCGATGCCAGGGCGCGTCTCGATCACATCGCTCCCGCCATGCTCGGCGAATTTGGCGCGCAGGTTGCGGATATGACTGTCGATCGTCCGGTCAGTCACCGCAAAGCCCGGCCCGTGCAGCCGGTCGATGATCGCGTCGCGGCTGAACACCTTGCCTGGCATCACCGCCAGCGTGCGCAGGATCGAGAATTCGGTGACGGTCAGCGGCACATCGGTCTCCGCCCAGCGCGCCTGCCACCCTTCGATGTCGAGGCACAGCCGCGCTTGCCGGATCATGGCGCCCGCATTTTCGACGCTGGGCGGATGGGCATGGGTGCGGCGCAGGATCGCCATGACCCGCGCCACCACCTCGCGCGGGGAGAAGGGCTTCACGACATAATCGTCCGCACCCAGCTCGATCCCCAGCACCCGGTCGATCTCGTCGTCGCGCGACGACAGGAACAGGATCGGCGTCTCGCCCTGGCTGCGCAGGCGGCGACACACCTCCAGCCCGTCCATGCGCGGCATGTTGATGTCCAGCACGACGAGGTCGGGATGGTGCGCGGCGACCTCGGTCAGGGCCGCCTCTCCGTCCGCCGCCTCGATCGTGTCCAGCCCCGCCTTGCCGAGCGCGAAGACGAGCAGTTGGCGGATATTGGGATCATCATCAGCGACCAGGATCGTGCGGGGCATGGGGCACAGGATCATGGGCGGCGTCCTGCGTCAACGGGCGTGGGCGTGGGCGTGGGCGTGGGCAGCGACGGCGACGGCGGCGGCGGGAAGGGCGCGCCGCCGCACTGGCGTTCGTAGCGTCGCTCGGTGCGGGATCCGATCCGGCCGCGGGCAGCGGCCAGTCGCCGTGCGCCGCGCCAGGTCCAGCTATGCCAATCGGCCTGCTCGCGGATCAGGTCCGTGGCCACCTGGCCGATGACATAGCCGGTGCGTTCGCGGAGGATCGGCCCGGCGGCGCGGCGCTCCAGCGCGATCAACGGCAACAGCGCCGCCGGACCCGTTCGTTCGAGGTAGCAGAGGTCGATATCCCTGGCGGTGCGGGCGTGCGCCACATTCCAGCTGGCCGAGATCGCACCGAGGTCGCTCGCACATCCTGCGGTCAGCACCACGCCCGCCGCCAGCGCATTGGCGTTGACCAGCCAGCGGGCCGATAGCCCTCGCCACATCCGCCAGAGGATCAGCACCAGGCCAACGGCGACCAGGGCCATCCAGGCCAATGCCGCGATCCGCCACGGGGTCAGCGAGTAGACCGCGATATAGTCGATCGTCCGCAGGATGCTGGAGGCGACCAGCAGCACGTTCTGCGCGATCCAGAGTGTGACGAGGCGGCGCAGCACCGGCGTGTCTTCGGACCCGGCGGCATAAAGGACAAACCCGCCCGCCAGCAGCGCGGTCACGATCAGGGGGTAGGCGCCGCGATGCGCATAGTCCGCCAGCGTCACCCCCTGGGGCAACGGCGCGCCGCTCCACAGAAAGGCGAGGTCGAGGCCGTTCTGCACCGCAAAGATCAGGTTGAACGCGACCAGAGACAGGATCAGCGTCGCACGCCGCAGGGGCGGGAGCGGCGGCGACGGATCCCGGCCAGCCATGCCGGGCGCAAGCAGGGTGCCGCGCGGTCGCAGGCTGGACCAGGTGAGCAGCACGAAGGGCACCGAGAACAGCAATCGGCACAATATGTCCCAAAGGTCGGGAAAGCGGATCGCGGCAAAGGTGTCGTCGATCAGCGGATTGGCCTGCGCGAACAGGGCCAGGAACAGCGCGCTGCCCGCCACGGGCACGACCAGCATCGCGGCGGCCGCGACCAGTTTCGGCCCGCTGCGGCCCCGCTCTATCCGGGACAGGCGCGCCGCGTCGCGTATCGGCGCGGCGAGGCTGAGAATGCCGTGGATGAGCAGCGGCCCCGCCGCATGGATCGCATCGTCGAAGCGGCGCAGCGGCAAGAGCGTCGCCATGCCGATTGCGATCAGGAACATCAGGACCTTCAGCGGCCCCGGATCGTCGACCAGCATCAGTCCGAACAGCGTCGCCGCCGCAATCGCCGTCCGCGCCGATCGGCTGGCGCGGACATCAGGGCGGGTCAGCAGCAGGACGATGGTCCAGCCGAGTGCAAAGCCGCCCAGCGTCCAGCCGGGTTCTTCGCCATAGAAAAACAGATGTGCCAGTCCGATCAGCGCGGCGCCGCCGATCAGCTTGAAGCGAAAGGTGAATGGTCCCGATGTCCTGGGCGTCATGCCGGTCTCCCTTGATCGGGCCGCTATGCCGGGGGCGGGTGGAGGGCAGCGGGTCGGATCGGCGCAATTCGCGCGCGAAAGCGGTGCAGAAACGATGCAGGCGGGCCGGTGCGCGCCTGTCGACAAATCGCTTTGCAGCATCGGATCAACGGCTTAGCGTCATGGATGACAAGATCATCATGGGAGTGTTCATGCAGCGTCGCCAGTTCCTCGCCTCCGCCAGCCTGGTCGCGGCGGCCGCCGCCACGCCGTCCTGGGCCAAGAACCCTCTGAGCGCGGGCGCGCGCGATGCGGAGCTGCGGGCGATGCTGGACCGTTTCTTTTACGCGCGGCTGGAGGATAGCCCGGAGCAGGCGACCTCGCTGGGCCTCGACACCGGGCCGCGTGCGCATCTGAAGGCGCGGCTGGGCGACGCCTCCCGGGCAGGCGAGCGGCGCGAGTTCGCGCGGGCCCGGCAGGAGCGTGCCCAGCTCGCCACCATCCCGCGCGATGCGCTGGGGGAGGGGGCGCGGCTCGACTATGATATCCTCGCCTATGGGCTGGACCGGGTAATCGCGGGCGAACGCTTTTCCTATGGGGCGAGCGCGGGACGCTATGCGCCTTATGTCCTCAGCCAGTTGTCGGGCGCCTATCGCGACGTGCCCGATTTCCTCAATGGCCAGCACCGTATCACCAATGCCGCCGATGCCGACGCCTATGTCGCGCGGGTCGAGGCGTTCGGGTCGACGATCGACGCCGAAACCGAACGGCAGCGGGAGGACGCCGCCAAGGGGGTCTTCGCCCCCGACTATATCCTCGACACCACGCTCAAGCAGCTGGCGGCGGTGCGCGACAAGGCGCCCGAGGCGACCGGCCCGGCGGTGGATATCGCCGCCAAGCTGAAGGCGGCCAACCTGCCCCCTGAACGGGCGCAGGCGGTTGCGCGACTGATGGGCGAGCGGGTCTTCCCCGCGCTCGATCGGCAGCGCGCGCTCGTCACCGAATTGCGAGGCCGAGCGGTCCATGACGCGGGCGTCTGGCGGCTGCCGGACGGCGAGGCCTATTATACCGCCGCGGCCGCTGCGGCGACCACCACCGAGATGACCGGCGACGAGATCCACCGGCTCGGGCTGGCGCAGGTGGCGGAGATCGGCGCGCGCATCGACGGCATCCTGAAGGCGCAGGGCATGGCGCAGGGCAGCGTCGGCGAGCGGCTGGTCGCGCTGAACAAGCGGCCCGACCAGCTCTATCCCAATACCGATCCGGGGCGCGAAGCCCTGCTCGAACAATTGCGGTCGCAGGTCGCGGCCATGACCCGGCGCCTGCCCGAACAATTCGCGGTCCTGCCCAAGGCGCCGGTCGAGATTCGCCGCGTGCCCGAGGCGATCCAGGCGGGCGCGCCGGGCGGCTATTACCAGTCGGCCTCGCTCGATGGGGCGCGGCCCGCCATCTATTACATCAACCTGCGCGACACGTTCGACCGGCCCAAATTCGGGCTGGCGACGCTGACCTATCATGAGGCGGTGCCGGGCCATCACCTTCAGGTCATGTCGGCGCTGGAGAGCCAGGATATTCCACTGATCCGCAGGCGCGGCTTCTATTCGGGCTATTCGGAAGGCTGGGCGCTCTATTCCGAACAGCTCGCCGACGAGATGGGGATGTATGAGGGCAATCCGTTGGGACAGGTCGGCTATCTGCAGTCGCTGTTGTTCCGCGCGACCCGCCTCGTCGTGGATTCGGGGATGCACGCCAAGCGCTGGAGCCGCGAGAAGGCGACCGACTATCTGATCGCCACCACAGGCATCGCACGCGGGCGCAGTCAGGGGGAGATCGACCGCTATACCGTCTGGCCGGGTCAGGCGTGCAGCTACAAGATCGGGCACACCGTCTGGACCCGCCTGCGCGATGAGGCGAAGGCCAGGGCGGGCGCGAAATGGGACCCCAAGGCTTTCCACCGTGTCCTGACGCTGGGCGCAATGCCGCTCGACGTGCTGGAACGCGTGGTGCGCGAGCGGATGGCGTAGGACTTGGCCAATCGCGGTCGGGGCGGATAGGGTCGGTCGTGGAGGAAGATGCCCATGAACCTGTCCCGTTCCCTGTCCGCCCTGTCACTGCTCGCTCTGGTCGCCATGCTATCGCCGACCGGGGCAAGTGCTGCCGACAAGGATGCCATGCCGCGCAAGATCGGTGATTGGACACTGGCGGTCAGCGAGGATGGCGACGGGTGCTTCCTGACGCGCATCTATGACCGGCCGGGCGATACGACGTTGCTGCTCGGGCTGGACCGCGACGGATCGAACCATTTGACCGTGTTGAACGCGAATTGGTCGATCAAGCCCAAGGAGCGGCTGTCGCTCGACTTCAAGCTGACGAGCGGCGGCTATCCGAAGCATTTCGCCGTGGGGCTGGCGACGGACGAGAAGCAGGGATTCGTCACCAGCTTCGAAAAGCCGTTCCCGACCTATCTCGCCCAGTCGCTGGCGCTCAACATCGCACGTGGCGACGTGCCGGTCGAACGCCTGTCGCTGGCGGGTAGCGGGGTTGCGATCGCAGCGCTTCGGGACTGTGTGGCGACGCTGAAGGCCCAGCCGGTCAAGGTGACCCGCCCCGATGAAGCGACAGACGGCATTCCGCGCGATCCGTTTGCCAGGAAAGCTCCGCGCAAACGTTGAACCCTGAACGGCATATTAACACGAAAAAGTATTCGACAAACAGAGTTCCAGTAAACGTTTGGTCGAAAAACCGGCACGGCCGAACAGAAACAGGATTGTCGAACTTATCTAGCTCAGCTTCGTTGTTGCGGTTGGTTAACGACTGGATGAACAATTATGTCGGCTTATGCATCTAAATCCCTTTTCGCTGTGGTCGCGCTGGCGGGTGCCGTCAGTCTTGGTGGCTGCGCGACGAAATCCTTCGTGCGGGAACAGATCGCCCCGGTAAGTCAGCGCGTCGACTCGCTCGAATCGCGGCTCCAGCAGACCGACGGTACGGCCAAGCAGGCCTTGGCCGAGGCACAGGCCGCGTCGGGCCAGGCGCAGCAAAATGGTCAGCGGCTCGACCAGCTCGGCGGTCGCGTCGACGGCGTCGAGCAGCGCCTGACCGTGCAGGAGCAGAAGCCAGCGCGGCGCCCGCGGCATTGATGCCGTCACACGGTAAGCCATAGACGAATGTGACCTGCCGTGCCGGTCCTTCCCCCTCATGGGGAGGGACCGGCCTTTTGCGTGAGTAAGCTCCCCCGATGAAATCCCTGATGGCGCCGCTGGTCGCGCTGACCTTGCTTTTCCCGGCAGCGGCTCCCGCCAGCGCGCCTAAGGCGACGGCGGCAAAATCGAAATCCAAGGCCAAGGCCAGGCCGAAGGTCGTGGCCGAAGCGCCGCCCCCGGTCATCCCGTCACCTGCCGCGCAGCGGGTCATCAACTGGGTGATGGGCGATCACGACAATCGTGGCTTGCCCTGGGCGGTCGTCGACAAGGTCAGTGCGACCATCTTCCTGTTCGCCCCCGACGGCAAGCCGTTGGCCGCCGAGCCGGTGCTGATCGGCATCATGCCGGGCGACGACGCCAGCCCCGGAGTCGGGACCAAGACGCTGGCTTCGCTGGGTCCAGCCGAAAAGACGACGCCCGCCGGGCGCTATCTCGCCAAGTTCGGTCTGCCGGTCGCGGGCGAGCGAGTGCTGTGGGTCGACTATGCGACCTCGGTCGCGCTTCACCCGATCCCGAAGGATGCAGGGGCCAGGGAAAAGCGCCGCGAACGGATGCTGTCGCCGACCCCGGAGGACAATCGCATCACCTTCGGCTGCATCAATGTGCCCCAGGCCTTCTATGCCAGGCAGCTTCGCCCGACCTTCCGCAAGAAGGGCGGCTATGTCTACATCCTGCCCGATACCAAGACATTGGAGGAGGTGTTCCCGCGCCTCCACACCCAGGTCGCCGGCCAAGGGTAAAGCTGCCAACCGCTTGGGATGCGCATTTTGCAAGCCGTTCGGGCGGTGGCGCTGTCCCCAACAATGACGATCTGGTGAACGGTTGCAATCGACACCATCGATTTGCTGCGATAAGTCGGTGTGATGGCAGACATTCCTCAGACCCCGCTGCTCGACACGGTCCACACCCCCGACGACCTGCGTCGTCTGGCACCCGATCAGTTGCGGCAGCTCGCCGACGAGTTACGTACCGAGACGATCTCGGCCGTGGGCACCACCGGCGGGCATCTCGGCTCGGGGCTGGGGGTCGTCGAACTGACGGTCGCGCTCCATTATGTCTTCAATACGCCCGACGACCGGCTGATCTGGGACGTCGGGCATCAATGCTACCCGCACAAGATCCTGACCGGGCGTCGGGAGCGGATTCGCACCATTCGCCAGGGCGGCGGCCTGTCGGGTTTCACCAAGCGATCCGAGAGCGAGTACGACCCCTTCGGCGCGGCGCACAGCTCGACCTCGATCTCGGCTGCGCTCGGCTTTGCGGTCGCCAACAAGCTCGCGGGCACGCCGGGCAAGGGCATTGCGGTCATCGGCGACGGCGCGATGTCGGCGGGCATGGCCTATGAGGCGATGAACAATGCCGAACAGGCGGGCAATCGCCTGGTCGTGATCCTGAACGACAACGACATGTCGATCGCCCCGCCGGTGGGTGGCCTGTCGGCATACCTGTCGCGCATGGTGTCGAGCCGCGAGTTCCTGGGCGTGCGCGACGTGCTGAAGAAGCTCGCCAAGCGCTTCCCGCGTCCGCTCCAGAAGGCGGCGCAGAAGACCGACGAGTTCGCGCGCGGCATGACCATGGGCGGCACGCTGTTCGAGGAGCTGGGCTTTTACTATGTCGGCCCGATCGACGGCCACAATCTCGACCATCTGATCCCGGTGCTGGAGAATGTCCGCGACGCCGAGGAAGGCCCGATCCTGATCCACGTCGTCACCAAGAAGGGCAAGGGCTATGCCCCGGCCGAGGCGGCGGCGGACAAATATCACGGCGTCCAGAAGTTCGACGTCATCACCGGCGCGCAGGCCAAGGCCCCGCCGGGGCCGCCCGCCTATCAGAATGTCTTCGGCGAAACGCTGGCCAAGGAAGCCGAGAGCGATCCGCGTATCTGTGCGATCACGGCCGCCATGCCCTCGGGCACCGGGCTGGATCGATTCGCGCAGGCGCATCCCGAGCGCTTCTTCGACGTCGGCATTGCCGAACAGCACGCCGTGACCTTCGCCGCGGGTCTGGCGGCGCAGGGGATGCGGCCGTTCTGCGCCATCTATTCGACCTTCCTCCAGCGCGCTTATGACCAGGTGGTCCATGACGTGGCGATCCAGAACCTGCCGGTTCGCTTCGCGATCGACCGCGCGGGGCTGGTCGGTGCGGACGGCGCGACCCATGCGGGGTCGTTCGACGTCACCTATCTGGCCAGCCTGCCCAACATGGTGGTGATGGCCGCCGCCGACGAGGCGGAGCTGGTCCACATGGTCCATACCTGCGTCAATCATGACTCCGGGCCGATCGCGGTGCGTTATCCGCGCGGCAATGGCGTCGGCGTGGCGCTGCCCGAAACGCCGCAGCTGCTGGAGATCGGCAAGGGCCGTGTCGTGCGCGAGGGCAAGAAGGTCGCAATCCTCTCGCTCGGCACCCGCCTGGCCGAGGCACTTCGCGCCGCCGACACGCTGGAGGCCAAGGGGCTGTCGACCTCGGTCGCCGACCTGCGCTTCGCCAAGCCGCTCGACGAGGCGCTGATCCGCCGGATGCTGACCACCCATGAGGTGGCGGTGACGATCGAGGAAAACGCGATCGGCGGCTTCGGCGCGCATGTCCTGACCATGGCGTCGGACGAAGGGCTGATCGACGGCGGGCTGAAGCTGCGCACCATGCGCCTGCCCGACGTCTTCCAGGATCAGGACAAGCCAGAGGTGCAATATGCCCAGGCTAACCTCGATGCCGATGCGATCGTCGAGACGGTGCTGAAGGCGCTGCGCCACAACAGCGCCAATGTCACGGAAGGCGCGCGGGCGTGATCCGTGGCTGGACCGCCGTCATCGTCTTCACGACGCTGGCGGTGGTCATGATGGTCGGTGTGAATGTGCGCATGTGGCGGCGAATGAAGGCGGCGACCGCAGCGGCGAAAGCCGAAGCGGAGCGGGAAGCGATCGAGGCCGAAGAAGAGCCCTATCCCCATTCAGCCTGAGCGAAGGCGAAGGCCACGGGCTTGTTTGAAAGCCAAGCTGTTCCCCGGCGAAGGCCGGGGCCCAGTTTCGGCGCGATTGCAATGGCGTGGTGAATAGGCGTGGGAGGCCTCGCCATCGGTCGCCATGGCCTCCCACGCAATGCCGCTATTCCCTCTTACCTTCGTCGAGACTGGACCCCGGCCTTTGCCGGGGAGCACCAACTGGTGAGGTCTTCGCGTGGCCTTCGACTTCGCTCAGGCCGAACGGAGGTTGGTGGTAATGCCACCTCAACTCCGTTCACGCTGAGCGAAGTCGAAGCGCACGCCCCTACATTCGCCCCGCTTCGCTCACCGTCCCAGATAATGCGCCTGTGCCGCGTCGGTGGCGTTTACCGCCAGTACCGCACGCGCTTCACTCGGCGATAAAGGCCCGGACGGCGAGGGCCGATCCGTGCCACTCGCGGCGATCACCCGGCCGAGCAGTTCCTGCCCTTCCTGCCACCAGCCGAGACCACTGGCGGCGTTGATATGCCCCTGATGTCCGGCATCGACGAAATGGCTGCCCCAGTCGACCGCCAGGCTGTGCGCGCGGTCGATCGAGATCCACGGATCGTCCTGGCTGGCGACGAGGATCGAGGGGAAGGGCAGCGGCGTCCGCGGCGACGGCGCAAAGCCCCTCAGCGCCTCGGGCGCGTCGGCGCGGTCGACATCGGCGGGCGCGACCAGCAGGGCGCCCGCGACCGGCCAGCCATAGGGCTGCGGCGACAGCTCCGCCCACCACGCGACCGCCAGGCAACCCAGCGAATGCGCAGCCAGGATCACCGGGGCCTGCGCCTGCCGGATCGCCTGATCCAGCCGCGTGACCCAGGCGTTGCGATGCGGGGTCGACCACATGCCGAGTTCGACGCGGATCGTATCGGGCCGCGCCTCTTCCCAAAGCGATTGCCAGTGCGAGCGGCCCGAGCCGCCGAGACCGGGGACGGTGAGGACCGTTGGCTTGCGGGCCTCATAGGATGCGAACGAACCCATATGGCATCTCCTCGATAGCGGAGTGGGTTCGCGGGCTAGGCGTGATGCCTGACCGACTGCCGCTCCATGGCTTGAACATATTCCTATCAATCTAATAGGCAATAGGCGATGCGCCCGGCGGAAGATCGCTTGCGACGGGCCGAGGCGGCTTGTAGGGGCGGGCGATGGCCAAGCAGCGTGTCGACCAGATGCTCGTGGATCGCGGACTCGTGGAATCCCGGTCCCGCGCGCAGGCGCTGGTGATGGCGGGCCTCGTCTTTTCGGGCGAGACGAAGATCGCCAAGCCCGGCCAGCAGCTGGCCGAGGATGCCGTGCTCGACGTGCGCGGGCGCGATCATCCCTGGGTGTCGCGCGGGGGCATCAAGCTGGCGCACGGGCTGGAGCATTTCGGCTGGGACGTAACCGATGCGGTCGCGATCGATGTCGGCAGCTCGACCGGCGGCTTTACCGACGTCCTCCTGCAAAAGGGGGCCGCACGCGTCTATGCGGTCGACAGCGGCACCAACCAGCTCGCTTGGTCGCTCCGCCAGGATCCGCGCGTCATCGTCCATGAACAGACCAGCGCGCGCATCCTGACCGAGGTGCATATCCCCGAGCCGGTCGACATCATCGTGTGCGACGCCAGCTTCATCGGGCTGGCTAAGGTGCTGGAGCGGCCCTTGAGCTTCGCCAGGCCCGGCGCACGGCTGCTCGCGCTCATCAAGCCGCAGTTCGAGGCGGGGCGTGAGGAAGTCGGGAAGGGCGGTGTGGTCCGTGACCCGGCGGTGCACCAGCGGGTGTGCGATCAGGTGGTCGCATGGCTGACCGAAAGCGACTGGCATGTCGCGGGCGTGACCCGGAGCCCGATTACCGGGCCGGAGGGGAATATCGAGTTTTTGGTGGCCGCTTCCCGAAATTGAACGGGTTAGGGCACGATAGCGTTGACCTTTCCGTTTACTGCGCCCCGACCTTGGGGCAGATCGACGGTATCATGACGAAAGAGGAACGAGTGGGCACGATCGCGTCTAAGGGGCAGTTGCGCATGTCATTCCTGCGCTGGGCGGTCGTGATCGTTCCGCTGATCCTGCTGCTGGGCTTCGCCTCGGGGCGGACGGTGCCTTCGGGCAGCGAGAATGGCTGGTATGTCGCGCTGACCAAGCCTGAGCTAAACCCGCCCGGCTGGGTCTTCCCGGTCGTGTGGACGGCGCTCTACATCCTGATCGGACTGGCGCTGGCGATGATCGTCCATGCGCGCGGGGCAAAGGGGCGGGGTGTCGCGATCGGTCTGTTCGCCGCGCAGTTCCTGCTCAACCTGTCCTGGACGCCGCTGTTCTTCGGCGCGCACAAGGTCGGCCCCGCGCTGTTCGTCATCATCGCGATCCTGATCCTGTCGATCGTCACGACCGTCGCTTTTTCGCGTATTCGCAAGGGCGCGGCGTGGTTGATGCTGCCTTATCTGGTGTGGCTGTCCTTTGCCGGCGTGCTCAACTGGCGGATCAATCAGCTCAACCCGGGCGCGGAAAGGCTTGTGCCGGGGGCGCAGACCTCCCAAATGCTGTGAAACGAATTTTGGGAATTTGATATGCAGGCCGACAACAAGCTGTTCGACGATTTCGCCAAGGTGATGAACGGCCTGGCTGGCACCGTGGCGGGCATGGGCCGCGAGGCCGAGGCGAGTGCCCGGACCCGTGCGCGCGAATGGATCGGCGGGCTGGATTTCGTCAGCCGCGAAGAGTTCGAGGTCGTCAAGGCGATGGCCGTGGCCGCGCGCGACGAGGCGGATGCGTTGAAGGCGCGCCTCGATGCGCTGGAAGAGCGCATGAACGGCACGACCGGCGGCACGACGATCGGGGCGGAATCCTGACCGGCCTGATATCTGAACGGCGTCTGTCCGGCCCGTATGGCCGGACAGCTATCCACAGATTTCGGCATCCGGCGGCTTGCGGCCCGGCTCCGCGCAGTGCAACCTGCGTCGGTCTGGGTTTGTTCGCAAGGGCCTGTGATGCTTGAATCGACCGATCATGAAGCCGAAGAATCGGCCCCCATCGACATGCTGGAGGCTTATTTCGCCGCGCATGGATGGGAACATGAGCGCCACGACGAGGAAATCGTCGCGACGGTCAAGGGCAGCTGGGCCAGCTACGAACTGCGCGCGCTATGGCGTGACGATGACAGCGTCCTGCAATTCCTGGCTTTCCCCGACATCAAGGTGACGGAAGACCGCCGTTCCAGCATCTATGAGGCGCTGGCGCTGGTCAACGAACAGCTGTGGATCGGCCATTTCGAGCTGTGGTCCAATAGCGGCATCCTGCTCTATCGCCACGCCGCGATGGTGGATGGCGGGGAGGATGGCACCATCTCGCTCTCCGCCACCGAATTGCTGGTCGAGTCGGCGATCGAGGAGTGCGAACGCTTCTATCCCGTCTTCCAGTTCGTCCTGTGGGGCGGCAAGACCCCGCGCGAGGCACTGGCCGCCGCGCTGATCGAAACCCAGGGCGAGGCGTGAGTTTCCCGTCCGGCCCGATCTGGCTGATCGGCTGCGGCAATATGGCGGGCGCGATGCTCCGCCGTTGGCTGGCCGAAGGGCTGGACCCCGCGCAAGTCACCGTCATCACCCGAAGTGGAACGCGCGCGCCCGAGGGTGTCCGCTCGCTGACGGCCCTGCCGGTCGACGAGGCGCCCGCGATCCTGATGCTGGGGTTCAAGCCGCAGCAGCTGGACGACATCGCCCCGACGCTGGCGCATCTGAACCCTGCGATCCTGCTGTCGATCCTGGCCGGGGTGGAGGAACAGGCGCTGGCCAGCCGTATCCCGGCGGGCGCGGTGGTGCGGATGATGCCCAACCTGCCGGTCGCGATCGGGCAGGGGGTGACGGCACTCTATACCCGCTCCACCGATCCAACCGTCCGCGATAGCGCCGAGGCACTGGCCCGCCCGCTAGGCCTTGCCCCCTGGGTGGAGGACGAAGCGCGCTTCGATGCCGTCACCGCGCTGGCGGGATGTGGCCCTGCCTTCGTGTTCCGCTTCATCGATGCCATGGCGCAGGCTGGCGTCGGGCTGGGGCTATCGCCCGAACTGGCGCAGCAGCTTGCGCTGGCGACCGTCGACGGGGCAGGGGCCATGGCGATCACAGCCGATGCCCCGCCCGCCGTGCTGGCGGATCGGGTGGCCAGTCCCGGTGGTTCGACGCGGGAAGGGCTGAATGTGCTCGACGCGGGCGACGCGCTTAAACGCCTCATGGCCGATACGCTGACGGCGTCGGAACGGCGCAATCGCGAAATGGCAGTCGCCGCGCGACGCTGACACAGCCGCCAATTTCGGAAGTAAGGACACCCGGAAGACGGGATGTCTGTACATTCCTCCCCTGCAAGGGGAGGGGGACCAGCGAAGCTGGTGGAGGGGTGTCCCCGTTTCGAGAGCATGACACCCTACCGTCTAGACCGTGATGACGTTGCGTTGAACCAAGGCGAGCCCCTCCCCTTCAGGGGAGGGGTTGGGGTGGGGCCTCGCCACCGGCCGCACGCTTGCGGAGGCGCCCCACCCCCGGCCCCTCCCCTGAAGGGGAGGGGTGAGTTCATCTCATGTCATCTTGCTCTAGCCTCCGGCCTGCCAACTCCCTTTGTGGGCAGGAAAATCAGCAAGGAAGCAGTCGGCCTCAGCCGTCGTTGGACCGCAGATCCTCGATCCGGGCGCGCTCATTCTCGGGGATGAACCCCTCCAGCACGGTCCAGAACCCGGTCACCGCCTGCTGCCCGGCCCGCGCATAGGCCTTGGACAGCTTCTCGCGCAGCGCATCGAACAGCTCGGCCTCCATCGCCGCTCCGGCAGGCGTCAGCCGGAGCAGCCTTTGCCGCCGGTCGCGATCGCCGGGCCGCGTCTCGACCAAGTCGCGCGTCGCCAGTTCGTTGAGCACGCGGCCCAGCGACTGTTTGGTGATCGCCAGCAGCGACAACAGCTCGCTGACCGTCATGTCGGGCTTGCGCGCCATGAAATACAGCGCCCGGTGATGGGCACGGCCCAGCCCTTGCGCGGCGAGGCCGCGATCGATCGAGCGCACGAGATGGCTATTGCCGAAATACAGCAATTCCATACCCCTGCGGAGTTCTGGTTCACGGAGAAACTGTGCCGATGCGGACTGGTTAGAGGCAGCCATGTTGACCCGTCTACTCACACGCCCTAGGCCACGGCAACCCAAAACAGAGAGATGACCATGGAAGCGCCCCAAGCCCTTACGTTTCGTTTCGATCCTTCTGCGACGCCGGTCGCGGCGAGCGAGCGGGCGGCACGTCTGGTCGATCCGGGCTTTGGCCGGGTGTTCACCGATCACATGGCGCTGATCCGCTACAGCGACGACAAGGGCTGGCACGATGCGCAGATCACCGCGCGCGCGGCGCTCCAGCTGGATCCGGCCGCTTCGGTCCTGCATTATGCGCAGGAGATTTTCGAGGGCATGAAGGCCTATCGCCTGGCCGATGGTGGCACCGCGCTGTTCCGGCCCGAGGCCAATGCCCGCCGCTTCCAGGATTCGGCGCGACGCATGGCGATGCCCGAGCTGCCCGAAAACTTGTTCCTGGAGTCGGTCGAGCGACTGGTCGAGATCGAGCGCAACTGGATCCCCGAACAGGATGGCGGCGCGCTCTATCTGCGCCCCTTCATGTTCGCGAGCGAAGTGTTCCTGGGCGTGAAGCCGTCCGCCGAATATCTCTATATGGTCATCGCCTCGTCGGTCGGCGCCTATTTCAAGGGGGGCGCGCCCGCCGTTTCGATCTGGGTGAGCCAGGGCTATACCCGTGCCGCCCCCGGTGGCACCGGCGCAGCCAAGTGCGGCGGCAATTACGCCGCCAGCCTGCTCGCCCAGAAGGAGGCGATCGCCAATGGTTGCGACCAGGTGGTCTTCCTCGACGCGGTCGAGCGCCGCTGGGTCGAGGAGCTGGGCGGCATGAACGTCTTCTTCGTGTTCGACGACGGCAGCCTCGTCACCCCGCCGCTGACCGGCACGATCCTGCCCGGCATCACCCGCGATTCGATCCTGACGATCGCGCGGGCGCAGGGCCTGACCGTGCGCGAGGAACCCTATGCCATCGACCAGTGGCGCGCCGACGCCGCCAGCGGCCGCCTGGTCGAGGCCTTCGCCTGCGGCACCGCCGCCGTCGTCACCCCGATCGGCAGCGTCGCCGAGCCCGCGGGCCGCTTCACCATCGGCAGCGGCGGCCCCGGCCAGCTGACCACGCGCCTGCGCGAGCAGCTGGTATCAATCCAGCGCGGCCAGGCCCCCGACCCGCATGGCTGGATGCGCCGCCTCGGCTGACGATTTCCCCTGTTTTGGGGCTTTTCAAGTGCGGCGCGCCGGGTATAAGGCGCGCCTCTCCACTGGGGCGTCGCCAAGCGGTAAGGCAACGGTTTTTGGTACCGTCATACGCAGGTTCGAATCCTGCCGCCCCAGCCATCTGCCTGAAATCCCAGCCAATTGGCTGCTAAGTGTTTGAAGATGCTGGCTGACTATCAGGGTCGGCCGTTGGCACCTGCACAATTGTGCATCGGATTGTGCCAATGCGCTGGCCGGGAAGGCCGCGGTTTTGGCCTGTCTTCAACACGTTTACCGGCGCGGACACATTTTCTGGCGGCGCCGAATTCACCGTTTATTGGATAATAGCATCCTGCATATTTAGCTGTCTCTTGGCATAGCAGATGGCGGCCCCCGCGTCACCCGGGGTCAGAGACAGCCGAGGCCCGCCAGCGTCACGCGAACCGCGTCGTCGAGGGGCGTGTGGGGTTCCTGCCCGAGTTCCGCCACCAGACGATCGTTCGCCAGGCGCACCGGCTGCTGCCAGAGATAGCGCATCTCCATCAACTCGCGTAGCGTCGTGGTGAACAGTGCGGCCAGGCGAAGCTGCCACCAGGGCAGGGGGCGGATCGGCACGGCTGGGTCACCGAGCACGCGGGCAATCGCCTCGACCATCTGGCGGCCGTCCGGGTCCCAATGTCCGTCCATGTGAAAACGCGCGAAGGCCGGGAGGTTCGGGCAGTCGAGCAGCCGCGCCATCGTCTCGGCGACGTCGGGCAGGTAGGCCCATTGATGACCCACGCCGCGCGTTCCGGGATTACGGATCACGCGGGGGCGCGAACCGGGTGTAATCAGTCCCTGACCGAACCAGTTGTTCGCGGCGCCCAGGCCGAAGAAGTCGCCCGCGCGGACGATCAGGACCCTGGCGTCGCCAGCGTCGGCGGCGGCTTCCAGGCGCCGTTCCAGTTCGACGCGGATCGCGCCCTTGCGGGTATGCGGATGCTGCGGGGCATCTTCGGCGATCCTTGGAAAGGCATCCGTGCCGAAATTATAGACCGTCCCCGGCAATAGGATACGGGCGCCGCTCGCCTTCGCCGCCGCCAATGTGCTGTCGATCATCGGCAGGACCAGTTTCTCCCAGTCGCGATAGCCCGGCGGGTTCACGGCATGGACGATGACGTCCGCTCCCATGGCTGCGGCCATCACGGCCGCCGGATCCAGCGCATGGCCCGTCACGCCGATGCATCCCTTAGGGAGGCGGGCGGTATCGCCTCGGATCAGAGCCCGGACGGTCCAATTGGCGGCAAGCAGTCGCCGGGCCATCGCTCCGCCGATACCTCCGGTAGCGCCCAGGATCAGGGCTGTTCGCTGTGTCATCATCGCCTCCATCGTTATGGCGGCGATGATGAGGGCGGTTCGATGCAACGGGAATTGTTGAAAAGCGACAAGCTGCTATACGGAAATCGATGAGCAACGAACCGAGCTGGGACGTCTATCGCAGTTTCGCCGCCGTGCTGCGCGAGGGATCCTTGTCCGGGGCGGCTCGGGCGCTCGGCATGACGCAACCGAGCATCGCCCGCCATATCGATGCGCTCGAACAGGCGATCGACGGCAAGCTGTTCGTCCGGTCGCAGCGAGGGCTGTCGCCGACCGATCATGCCTTGTCGCTTCGCCCGCATGCGGATGCGCTGGTCGCCGCCGCGGCGGCGCTACGGCGATCGGGTAGCGGCGATCCGGATGCCGTCTCCGGTGTCGTGCGGATCAGCGCCAGTCAGTCAGTCGGGGTCATGCACCTGCCATCGATCCTGGCGGATCTCCGCCGGACGCATCCCGAA
The DNA here is from genome assembly GCA_019112965.1 of Candidatus Sphingomonas excrementigallinarum. GTDB lineage: Bacteria > Pseudomonadota > Alphaproteobacteria > Sphingomonadales > Sphingomonadaceae > Sphingomonas > Sphingomonas excrementigallinarum. Next base: position 40,829 of record DXIH01000011.1, read on the forward strand.
CTGACGATCGAATTGTCACTGTCCGATCAGCCCGACGATCTGCTCCAACGCCATGCCGACATCGCGGTGCGGATGTTCGAGCCGACCCAGAAAGCCCTGGTCGCCCGCCATGTCGGGGATGTCCGTCTCGGCTTTCACGCACACCGTGATTATCTCGACCGGCGCGGGGTGCCGAAAACACTGGCCGACCTGTCCGGCCACGACCTGATCGGCTTCGATACCGAGACGGATTTCATCCGCGCGGCCATGCGGCACTTGCCGGGTATCGATCGGTCGGCGTTCGCCTTGCGGGTCGACAGCGATGCGGCGCAGTTCGCGGCCATCCAGGCGGGGTTCGGGATCGGCATTTGCCAGACTGTCGTCGCCAAGCGTGATCCGGCGCTGGTGCGTATCCTCGCCGATGCGCTGGACCTGCTTTTGCCAATATGGATCGTGATGCATGAGGATTTGAAGCGCATCAGGCGATGTCGTGTCGTGTTCGACATGTTGGCGACAGCGTTCATGCGCTGACCCCGGCCCGATTTTTTAGAGCTGTTTGCAAACTGCCGGAAGCAATGGGGATTTTGGAAAAAGTCGCGCTGTGTTTCAGCCTGTTGGCAGTTCGATGTCGGCATGGACGCCGAGAGCATATTCGCAGGATCTGCGCGATCGAGTGATTGTGGCAGTATGAGGATGAGGGTCTGTCGCGGCGTGAGGCGGCACGGCGTTATGAGATCACCGACGGGATCGGCCGCTATCCCGGCTTCGATAACGCTATCGGAGCGCATTCTGCGCTTGGCGGGCGAACGCTAGGCCAGGCATATTTCGGACAGCCGGTTTTTGCAGCGGCATGAGCAACCAATGGTAATCCACTATTAGCGCCGCCAGCTTGTGCCGACAAAACGAGCACCTCTCCCGTTTCATGTCGCGAAGGGCCTTTTTGGATGGAAAAGGCAAGTGTCGGTGCGTCTTTCCTGTCGTTACCGCGTATCAGGAAGGGCTGTGCAGGCGCTGTCCGATTTTCGCGCCGCCATGAGGTGTCACTATGATGAAATATGCCATTCTCGCTGTGAGTGCCGTCCTGTTGCCCGTCGCGATGAGTGCGGTCACGGCGCAGGCCGAGCCGGATCAGGGCAAGAAGGCCTGCGTGGCCGAGGCACGGCGGCTGTGCCCGATGGAGATGAAGTCGATGAGCCGCAAGAAGGTCGAAGGCTGTATGATCCAGAAGATCGATCAGACCTCGGCCGTCTGTCACGCCGCGATGCTGCGGATCAAGGCTGAGCGGGAGGCGGCGGCGACCCGGCGCTGAGACCGAGCGCGCGGTTCTCCGTGCCGATACGGACGTACAGCATCGCCGCGTTCAACACCGTGAACAGCGCGGCGATGCCGATCAGCCCGAAGGTGAGGGGCAGGACCGCGATCTCGGCGGTGACGACCGCATAATTGGGGTGGCGCAGGAAACGGAACGGGCCCCTGGCGACGAGCGACGCGCCGGGTAGGACGATGATCCGCGTCGTCCACCGCGGCCCCAGCGTCGCCAGCACCCAGATACGCATCGCCTGTAGCACCGCGAAGACCAGCAATAGCGGCCAGGACACCGTTCGGTCGCCCACGCTGACCCACAAGGCCAGCAACCAGGCGGTGTGCATCGCCACCATCACCGGATAATGGCTGGCGCCATATTCGCGCGCGCCCGCCGCCATCAGCCGCGCCGTGTTGCGCTTGGCGATGACCAGTTCGCTCAGCCGCTGGAGGGTGACGAACGCCATGATGGCATAGGGCAGGTTCATCGATCACACTCCAGCACCAGCGAGGACGCCGTGAAGCCCGGTCCCAATGCGCTCAGGACCGAGCGATGCGGCAGGCCTTCACGGCGATAGCGGTCCAGTACGAACAGCACGGTGGGCGCGGACATGTTGCCATGATCGTGGAGCACCGCGCGTTCCTGCATCATCGCGCCGTGCTCCAATCCCAGCGCGCTTTCCAGCGCGTCCAGCACGCGTGCGCCCCCCGGATGACAGATGAAGCGGTCCACGTCCGACAGCGCCAATCCCTGCGCGCCCAGCATTTCGGTGACGGCCTGGCGCATCTCGCGTTCGACAAAGGTCGGGATCGCACGGTTCAGGACCACGGCCAGCCCGGTCTGTTCGGTTCGCCAGCCCATGATGTCGAGCGTGTCGTTCCACGTCTTTTCCGCGCTGCCGACGATGTTTGCGAAACCCGTCGCTCCGGTGCGCAGCAGGCATGCCGCCGCTCCGTCTCCGAACAGGGCGGTCGAGATCAGGTCGGCCTTGTCCGCGCCGTTGGTCCTGAGCGCCAGGCTGCACAGCTCGACCGTTACGAACAGCACGGTCGAACCCGGCCGGGCCCGTGCCAGATCGGCCGCCAGCGCCAGCCCCGTGGCCCCGCCCGCGCAACCCAGGCCGAAGACCGGCACCCGGCGTACGTCGTTGCGGAACCCCAGCCGCCCCATCGCCCGCGCCTCCAGGCTGGGCGTGGCGATCCCGGTCGAGGAGACGGTGACGATCGCATCGACATCGCCCGCCGCCAGTCCCGCCTCGGCCAGCGCGCCGTCGGATGCCGCGACGAACAGGTCGAGCGCCACGTCGAGATAGGCGGCGCTCCGCTCTTCGAAGGAGCGGGGGGTGCGATACCAGTCGAGCGGCATCGCCAGCTGACGCTCGGCGATGCCCGCATTGGCGAACACCGGGGCCAGCCGATCGAAGTCGGCGAAACGGTCGCCGATCAGTTCGCGCGCGGTGGCGAGGGCCTGATCCTGGGACAGTCGATGACGGGGCGTACGCGTTGCGAGCGCCAGAAGAGCAACCGATTGAACCATGCACCGTCCGAGTAGCCGGGCAGCCGGCAGAAATGGATACCGGAGCGCAACGATCCGCGTCGCAGCTTGTTCAACCTGTCGAAAAATACAGGATAGGGCGGATCGATGGCAGGCGAAGCGACGATATGACACCTGAGGCCGTATCGATCGAACCGGAGCCGCAGGCGGCCGGGCTCGCCGCCTGGGCGGGCTTCACCTTCATGTGCCTGGGCATGTTCATGGCGATCCTGGACGTGCAGATCGTCGCGACTTCGCTCCCCACGATCCAGGCGGCTTTGCGTATCCCGCCTGACCGGATGGTGTGGATCCAGACCGCCTATCTGACCGCCGAGATCGTCGCGATCCCGCTGACCGGCTATCTGACCGATGTGCTGGGCATGCGACGGCTGTTTGTCGGCGCGGTCAGCCTGTTCACGCTCGCCTCGATCGGGTGCGCGATGAGCGACGGTTTCGACAGCCTGATCCTCTGGCGCGTCGTACAGGGTTTTTCCGGCGGCACGCTGATCCCCATCGTATTTTCCGCCGTCTTCCTCCTGTTTCCGGTTCGGCTGCAGGGGCTGGCGACGACGATCGCCGGGGTCGCCGCCGTGCTGGCGCCGACGGTCGGGCCGATCGTCGGCGGATGGGTGACGCAGTCCTTTTCATGGCACTGGCTGTTTCGCATCAACATCGTACCGGGCATCGTCGCCGCGCTTGGCGTCGCGTGGCTGTTGCGTGGGCAGGCGGCGGTCGAGCGATCCGGCGAGCGTCGGGCCATCGACATTCTGGCACTCATCCTCCTCGCCGCCGCGCTCGTCGCGCTTCAGATCGGCCTGAAGGACGCGCCGACGCGCGGCTGGGGCGATGCGCGGGTCGCGGGTCTGCTTGCGGTCTTCGTCGCGTGTGGCATCGGCTTTGTCGTTCGGACATGGCGGGCGGCGGTGCCCTTGGTCGAGCTGCACTGCTTTGCCGATCGCAACTTCGCGATCGGATGCCTGTTCAGCTTCGTGCTGGGGTTCGGCCTGTTCGGCTCGACCTATCTGATGCCCTTCTTCCTCGGGCTGGTGCGCGGCCACGGTGCGTTGCGGATCGGCGAGATCATGCTGGTCACCGGCATCGCGCAGCTGGTGACCGCCCCCATCGCGGTGTGGGCCGAGCGGCGCGTCGATCCGCGTTGGCTGACCGCCTTCGGCTTCGGCCTGTTCGCCGTCGGCTTGCTGATGAGTATGGGCCAGACCGCGCAGACCGATTTCCATGAGATGATCCTGCCGCAGGTCGTGCGCGGGGCGGCGATCATGTTCTGCCTGTTACCGCCGACCCGCATGGCACTGGGCCGGTTGCCCCGGACGCTGGTCGCCGATGGCAGCGGGCTGTTCAATCTGATGCGCAACCTGGGCGGCGCGGTGGGCCTGGCGCTGGTCGACACGATCATCTTCAGCCGGGCCGCAACCGAAGGTCACCACATCGCCAGCCGACTGCAGGCAGGCGACCTAGGCACCGCGTTGCGTATCGGTATTCCCAGGGACGCCTTCCTGGAACAGCGTGGCCAGCCGCTGGACGATTTCGCCGTCGAGATGGTGCGGCCCTTGGTCGAGAAGGCGGCACTCGTGCCCGCTGTGAATGCGGCCTGGGCGATGTGTGGCGTACTGACCGCCATCATCGTGATCGCTGTGCTGTGGGTACGGCGCACCCCCGTGAAATGATGCCGGTACAGGCCTGCCGGTTTGCGGACCCCGGTTTCGTATCGGTGAACCAGCGGCAGTTCGAGAATGTGTGGGGCTTATAGCGAGATGACACCACGATGAATTACCCGTCATTGCGAGCGCAGCGAAGCAATCCAGGGTTCCGCGCGCTGCCCTGGATTGCTTCGCTGCGCTCGCAATGATGGGTCAACATCAGGTCATCCCAATCTAGGGGTATAAGCGCATCGCGGTGGTCAAGCGTTCTACCAGGGCCGCCCCGGAGGTTCAGACCGTGACCTGCACGATGCGTCGATCCGCAACGGAGCGTCGGCGAAAGATCAATCCCTTGCCCTCCAGAGCGTCAAGGACGCGCGTCATCGCGCCGTCATCGCTGCGCGGGCATTCCCAGCAGGGCAGCCTCATCGACCGAAACGCGCAGGCCGAACGCCAAGATATTGCCCGACCGCTGGACCGCGCGCGGCGTGGCGAAATTGTCCGGGCTTACGACATACTGGATGCTCGGGCTGATCCGCACGCCGCGAGAGGCCGCGATGCCTTAGTTGATTTTGAACACGCCCTCGTCTGGAAAGACCCTGTCGGTTCCACCGGCCAGAGCGCGCGACGCCTGGAGAAACGGACGCTGGCGATCGCCGAGCCGGAGTCGGCCGTGCGAGCCGGTCCAGATGGCCGCGCCGACGCTCATCCCGTGATGCTCCACGATGGTCAAAGCCCGGAGTGAACGAGCGGCCAAGGTCGAGGCGCGGGAAGAATGAAGCGGATGGAGTAAAAATAGGGTGCCAGATTTCTGCCCATTCGCTGGCAATCAAGGCGCGAACCATTGTGATGTTTCCTCAGGATATTCATTTCGCTCGGAAATCATCATCCTAGTCAAACGATTGATGTCAAAGGGGCGATTGTATCCGCTTCTTCATCAATGCCAGGTGGATCCGAAATTATTCTAAAATGTAATTCTATCGAGATCTGTCGGCGGCTTTTAGAAGAAGAATAATCGAAAGCGGATGATCCCATCCATAAATGCTGCATTGCGATAAAGCTCAGACAAGAGGCATTATAAGGTATTGTATTGCTGAAATATTCCTGATCGCATAGGGTGGCTCGGTCGAGGTCGGGCGATGCAGCGATTTTGGGCATTGATTGATGATAGCGGAAGTGATGAGGTGTCCGCGCCCAGGTTCGACCTTGCTATATCGGCCAGTATTCTGGCCGTCGCAATAACATGGATATTGCGATCATGGCTTGATGTTGAGCTTCCTTTCCTGTTCTGCATCGGCGCGGTGATATTTGCTTCGCTCCAGGGCGGATTTGCTGCCGGAGCGATTGCGACGGCCTTTTCCATCTCGGGGACCGCATTGTTCGCCAGCAGCGGTGTGGCACTGGTGACGGCGCGCAATGTCGGGATCGTGCTGCTCTTTTGCACGGGACTGGCCATCAGCGGTGAAATGACGCAGCGGTTGCGCCGTCGTGAGCGTCGGGCGGCGGCGCGGATGTTCCGGCGTGAACAGACGTTGCAGACGATGTTCGAAGACTCGCCGGCCGCCATGCTGGTCGCGGATTCGCGCGATACGATCGCAGCCGCGAACGAGGCTGCGGCGGCTCTTTTCGGTATGTCTTGCACCAATCTGATCGGATTGCGCCTCAGTGCGGTCCTGCCGCTCGGCACCGTTCGAGACGCGGGTGTTTGCTCGGTCGAGATGGGGCCGGGGCGAGCGCTCCATCTCAACGTCCTTGCGAAACCTCTGCCGATCAAGGGCCAGACGTATCGCATGATCTATATCCGCAACGAGACGGATGCGATGGTCGCGGCCGAAAATCTGTCCGTGACCCAGCGCGAATTATACCGGATGGCGCGGGCGACGACCTTGAACCAGTTCGGTTCCTCGATCGCGCACGAGCTGAATCAACCGATGGCCTTCGTCGCCAATTATGTCGGCGCGGCGCATGCGCTGATAACGCGCAATCCTCCCGATCTGGATATCGCCCGCGGCGCGCTAGACGATGCGCTGAAGCAGGTCTTTCGAGCCTCGGCCGTGCTCAAGAAGTTGAAGGAATTCGTCGGACGGCGCGCCCCGACCCTGTCCTGGATCGATATGTCGTCGCTGCTGGTCGATATCGAGAAGCTGGGGCGAATGGCGGTCAGGGAGGCGGGGGCCGACTTGCATATCGTGTTCCCCGACGAACCGACCGAGATACTGTGCGACGCGGTCCAGCTTCAGCAGGTCATGCTGAACCTGGTGGTCAACGCGGTCGATGCCGTGCGCGAACGATCCGACCGGCGGATCGTCGTCCGCACCTGGCGCAAGCCGTCGGAGGACAGGCTGATCGTTGCCGTCGAGGATAGCGGTTGCGGCCTGCCGGACGGCGACGGCCACCGACTTTTTGCGCCCTTCCGATCGACCAAGCCGGAGGGCGTCGGCATCGGTCTGGCGATCTGTCGCGGGATCGTCGAGGCGCATGGCGGGCACATTTGGTGCGATGCGATCACCGAATTGGGGGGCGCCCGTTTTCTTTTTACCGTTCCAAGCCGTTTGCAGGGGGAGACCGGCCATGCCGCATGACGCATCCGTCTACATCATCGACGACGAGCCGGAAATGTGTCGCTCGCTCGCGTTGCTGTTGTCCACGGGCGGCGTTCCCGCGCGGACCTTCGGCAGTGCGGACCTGTTCCTGGACATGATCGACGCGCTGCCCGTCGGCATCATCATCTGCGACGTCCTGATGCCGGGGACAAGCGGGATCGAGCTGGTGCGTCGCCTGCCGCAGATGGGGCGCAGCGATCCGGTCGTCGTCATTGCGGGCCATGCCGATGTGCCGCTGGCCGTGGAGGCCATGAAGGCGGGCGCGCTGGACTTCATAGAAAAGCCGTTCGAGGCATGCACGATCATGAACGCGATCGAGAATGCCCGGCGTCTTGCCGACGAGCGCGCGGCGCCTCTGCAATGCGTGGAGATCTTGTCGCGCCGCGAACGCGAAGTCCTGGCGCTCATCACCGCCGGCTCGACCAGCAAGCAGGCGGCGCGAGAGCTGGGGATCAGCCCGCGCACCGTCGAGACCTATCGTACCAAGTTGATGGAAAAGACCGGCGCGACCAGTCTTGCCCAGCTGATCCGGCTGGGTCTGGAGGCCGACCACGCCGCGTCGGCGTCAGTCGCGCACATCGCTGGTGGCGAGCTTGATGGTCAGGGTATAGACCAACCCGCCCGGTAGGAAGCGCATCGCGGGCTCGCACCTTGCCTGTGCGCCGATCATGTCACGCAGCAGGCGGGTGCCGAAACCGCTTCTGGCCTGCGGGGATACCGGCGGGCCGCCCAATTCCCGCCAGCTGAGATGCAAATCGGGTTCCGGGTCGTCCGGGTGACGAACCACCGTCCAGCGCAGATCGACCCGTCCACCGCCCAGGCCCAGGGCGCCGTGACGGATCGCATTGGCCGCCAGCTCGTGCGTCACCATCGCAAGCAGATGCGCCCAGCGCGCCGCGATCGCCACCGACGGCCCGGACTGGGTGATGCGCGGGCAAGTGGGATCGTCGAACCGCGCCAGTACCTGTCCGAACACGCTGGGCAGGGTGCAGAATTCCCCGGCGACATCGCATCCGATGCGGGCCACCGCATCCAGGCTGCGCAGGCGATCGATAAAGGCCGCGACCGCCGGATCGGCGGTGAGCGGTCCCAGCGACTGATGCGCCAAGGCGATCGACAGCGACACCAGGTTGCGCGCGCGGTGCTGCGCCTCGGTCTGCATCAGCACGTCCAGCGCGTCGCGGGGCGGCGGCAGGATGGACAGGGTCACCCGGCGGCCCATATCGGTGACGGCCGGTACGCGGATCGCCATCGAAAGCGCCTCGGCCGTCTGGCTTGCGCCTGGGGTGGTCAGGCTTGCGCCTGGCTCGTGCGGGACGATGCTCAGGCTGGGCGGCAGGTCCGCGCAGCGGATCGTGACATACATGATCGGTTCTTCCCCCGGCATCTCCAGACTCCCCTGCGCTACGAGTTCGGCGATCCCCGGATCGCGCGCCCGACCCGTCCTTGCTGCGCCCGCAGGACGGGGCTGGCAATTCCGTAGGATTGCGGATGCTGGCACCTAGGCGTCCGTAATCGTGCGGAATTTTCGATCGCCGGTCGCCGATTTATGCCTTCGTTCAGGAGGTGCGGGATGTTCGACACGGACGACAAACCGGGCGGTGAGCGTCGAGACTGGCGGTTGATCCGGCGGACCCCGTCACCTCTGTCGGCGGCGCGCGGGCGAACGAATGGCCGCTGCCCCGCCTTCATCGGGCTTGGGACCATCGGGTCGCACACTCTGCCCCCCGTGGCGACGGGCTTTCCGGGCGGCGGCGCCCGGCACCCGGTCGCATCGACCGATCCGATCTCCCGGCGGTGTCCGTCGGTATCTGCGCGGTACCGACGGCACTGCGCCGCTTTCCCTCGGGAAGCGAGGCACGGACCCTCGCAGCTCCGGCGACATCGCCGCCGGTCCTGACGTCCGTCGCCATGGGGAAGGCCGCCCCCATGGTGCGACAAGGCCGCCCGGTGGGCGATCCGCCGGACGAACACCCATGATTATGGGCAACAGGAGAGCGTATCATGAAGAAAGTACTTTATGCCTCGATCTCGGTTCTGGCGCTGGGCCTGGCGATACCCGCCGCCGCGCAGACGTCCGGCACCATCAACGGCGGGGCCGGGATCGGCCTGGGCGCCGGGGGCTTCACCAACGGCGCGATCGACACGGGCAGCGTGAACGGCACCAACAGCCAGACGCTGAGCATCGACATGAACCGCGAGCTTTCGGGCGGTTCGGGCAGCGGCTTCGGCGGCACGATGAACATCAGCAGCCTGCCGCTGGGTTCCAGCTATGCCGTGGTCGGCGGCGTCGGTTCGTCGGGTACCTCGATCCTCGCCAATGTCGATGCCTCGAACAACGGGTCGATCGTGTCGACCAGCTTCAACGCGGGTCTGTACGGCGGCATCACCGGCGGCTCGGCGGCGCTGAACATGCAGGTCATGAACTTCGGCCAGAGCAGCGCCGACTTCAAGCTGACCTCCTCGTTCGACTCGACCCACAACGACTCGTTCAACGCCACTTCGACCGACTGGACGATGGCGGGCGCGGCGGGCGTCGGGGCCTTCACCTTCGGCTCGCTGGGCTGGGACGTCAACTAAAGCCCGGCGCCTCGCGGGGTGGCCTCCGTGCCACCCCGGCTTTGTTCGGATGCAAGGAGAGGAATGATGAAACGTCTCGTCAGTGGTGTGGCTGCGGCGCTCGCGATCCTTCCGGCGGCGGTGGCAGCGCAGCAGATGGACTCGCAGGCCAATAGCACGGTCAATGTCATGGCGATCACGGGACCGCAAACCCAGGTGCCGCAGCAGCAGGAGGTGACCTATGGCGGCCACACCTGGACGACGCCCAGTGCGCAGGGCAGCTATTTCGGCGGCGCCAACCCCTGCCTGGTCGGCACCGGCGGCGGTGCGGCGGGCGGGCCGATCGCCTTCAACATCAATGTCGGCCGCAATGACGAGGGGTGCCAACGCCGCTCCGACGCCGCCGCCTGGCACGCCATGGGCTTTGACAATGTGGCGATCGCCCGCATGTGTCAGGACGTGAAGAGCGCGGACGCCTTTTTCGCCGCGACCGGCCAGACATGCCCCGGTGCCATGGCCGATCGCTACAAGCTGGCGGACGGCTCTGCCGCCCCGATCGCGACCTTGGTGTCCAACAGTCGTGCGATCGCGGGCAACCCGAATGCCGGGCCAATCGACCTGGCCAACCCCGTCGTGCAGGCGGCCATTCGCATGGAGGCGCAAAAGATCGTCGCCGCGCAAATCCGAACCTCCGCCGCCGTCACCGGCGCGCCCGTCACCGCCCCGAAAACCGCGCCGACGCCATGATCCCGTCGGGTGAGCCCGGCTGGCGACCAACAGGCGTAGCTCGGGATTGCGTCAGCCGGGCCGATGGCGGACGCTGGAGCGAGCGTAGCGAGATGGCGCCGTTCAGGACAGGCGCTCGGCCGGAACGATCTCGACAAGGCGGTCGCCAGGTTCGAGCCGCCGGGCCGCGTCCTCCCAGAAGCCGATCGCGCCGCCCCCGCGATGGATCCGGACGCCCAGGCCGGTGGTGAGCGCCGACAGTGGCTTGCCGTATTCGGCTGGCGTGACGTCGCGTTCGTGCAGCGACACCCGTCCACCATGCGCGGCCAAATCCGCGATATAATCGGCCAGATGCTCGCCATAGGTCGAGCCGGCCAGTAGCAATCCGGCGAAGCTGGCCGGATTGATGACCGTGGTTGCGCCCGCCTGACGGGCCAGCGGTTCATTGTCCTCCGACCGGATGATGACGCTGACCGGCACGCCGGGGGCCAGGCGGCGGGCGGTCAGGACGATCAGGATGGAGGTGTCGTCGCGCCCGGCGGAGACGATGACTGCTCTGGCGCGCGCGATCTGCACCGCCTCCAGCGTCGTGTTGCGGCTACCGTCGCCTTGCATGACGTTGACGCCCAACTGTTCGGCCAGTTCGATCGCCGCGGCCCGTTCGTCGATCACGACGATGGTGGCGGGATCGGCTCCACGCCGCAGCATCTCGGCGACCGCCTCGCTGCCCGATGTTCCAAAGCCCGTGACGATCGTGTGATCGCTCAATCGCCGCTGGATCACCTTCATACGCCAACGGTCCCAGACGCGTCGCAGGAGAAAGTCATAGGCAGTTCCCAGGAAAATAAGCCAGACGAACAGGCGGATCGGCGTAACGACGAACGTGTCGAACAGCCTGGCCCCCTCTGTCACGGGCACGATGTCACCATAGCCGACCGTCGTGATGGTAATCATCGTGAAGTAGAGCACGTCGGCGAAGCTGATATGGCCGTCGATATTGTCGCGCAGTCCGGCCCGGTCGAACCAGTGCCCCGCCAACGCGATGCCGATCAACGCGATGACGAGGCCGACGCGCCACAGCAGCGACAGCCAGACGGGCATGCCGAGCCGCCTCCGGAGCGAAGGCGTGGTGCCGGTTGCAGGCCGTAGTTTTTGCGAACCGCGCGCTGTCATCCCACGGGGCTAACGTATGGGCACAGACATGGATAGGTCGCCCGTCGTTGAACGAGCACTCACCCCTCCCCTGCAGGGAAGGGGTGAGTCCATTTCATGCTATCGCGGTCTAACGCGAAGGCGGGTGGATCGAACATGCTGGTCCCGGTCACCAGCGGTCGGGCGAAGCACGACGTGCGCACCCAGCCGACACGACCTCCGAACTGCCTTCATTGGTCACGTCAGCGTGAACGTACCGCCAAGTCCTTCGACTTCCGCCGATGGGGCGACCCACAGTTGGAAGGCGCCGGGTTCCGTGGTCGGTGTCAGCTCGCGACCGATAAAGGACAGGTCGGCCCGGGTGAGGGTGAAGGTGACGTCCTGACGCGCGCCCGGGGCGAGGGTGACGCGGGTGAAAGCCTTCAGCACGCGTACCGGCTGGGTCACGCTGGCGACGACGTCGTGGATATAGAGCTGAACGACTTCGGTCGCGGTCATGCGGCCGTTATTGGCGATGGTCGCGCGGATCGTGAGCGGTGCGTCGCCCAGCGTCTGGCTGCTCAGACGAAGGTCCGAATAGGCCATGTCGCCATAGGTCAGGCCATGCCCGAACGGGAACAAGGCGCTGTTCGGATAGCCGCGAAAATGTGCCTTGTAGGGCTGCAGCGCGCCGGGCGGGTTGGGGCGGCCGGTGTTGCGATGCGCATAATAATAGGGGACCTGCCCGCTGGCGCGCGGGAAGGACACTGGCAACCGCGCGGAGGGGGATGCCATGCCGAACAAAATATCGGCAATGGCCGGGCCGTCCTGAGAGCCGAGAAACCATGTCACCAGCAGGGCGGGGGCCTTCGCCACCGCACCGCTCAGCGCCAGTGCCCGCCCGGTGCGCAGCAGCACGACATAGGGTTTGCCGGTCGCGGCGATCGCCTCGGCAAGCGCCTGTTGCTCTGCAGGCACGGTGATCTCGGTGCGCGACTGCGCTTCGCCCGACATATTCTGGGTCTCGCCGATCGCGAGCACGACGATATCGGCGGCACCCGCCGCGGCGACCGCGCGTGCCGGATCGCTGCCGTCGTCCAGGGTCGCGTCGGGCAGGGTCTCACGCACCGCCGTGACGAGGTCCACCGCCTCGCGATCGGTGCCATAGACATTCCATGGCCCGATCAGGTCGTGCCCGCCGCCCGCGAACGGCCCGATCAGCACGATCTTCTTTCCCGAGCGGGGCAGGGGGAGCAGGTTGTCCTCGTTGCGGAGCATGACGATGCTGCGCGTACCCGCTTCGCGCGCGAGCGCCAGGGCCTCGGGGGTGCGCAGTCGTGCTTTTTCGCGCGCCGGGTCGATGCGGCGAAACGGATCGTCGAACAGCCCGAGCGCGACCTTGAGCGCCAGCACGCGTCGCACCGCCTGGTCCAGCCGGGCCAGCGGCACCTCGCCCTTCTCGACCAGATCGGGGAGATGCTTGAGGTAGAGCCCGCTCTGCATCGACATGTCGACGCCCGCGAGGAAGGCAAGGCGCGCCGCATCGCGGCCGTCCTTGGCGAAGCCATGCGCGATCAGTTCCTCGTCGCCCGTGTAATCGGACACGACGAGCCCCCCGAAACCCCATTCCTTGCGCAGGACCGTATCGAGCAGCCACTGGTTCCCCGTGGCGGGGATCCCCGACAGATCGTTGAACGATGCCATCACGGTCGGTGCGCCCGCCGCGAAGGCGGCCTGGAAAGGCGGGAAATAGATGTCGCGCAGCGTCCGTTCGGACACATCGACACTGTTATAGTCCAGCCCGGCCTCGCCCGCGCCGTAAGCGACGAAATGCTTGGCGCAGGCGGCGACCGCGTCGGGTGCGGAGAGCCCGCTGCCCTGGAAACCCTCGACCCGGGCCGCCGCCATCAGTCGGCCGAGCAGCACGTCCTCGCCCGATCCCTCGACGCCCCGGCCCCAGCGGGCGTCACGTGCGATGTCGACCATCGGCGCAAAGGTCCAGTCGATCCCCGACGCCGAAGCCTCGACCGCCGCCGCGCGCGCCGTGCGACGCGCCAGGTCCGGGTCGAAGCTCGCGGCTTCGGCGAGCGGGACCGGGAAAACGGTGCGCAGGCCGTGGATGACATCGGCCGCGAACAGCAGCGGGATTTTCAGCCGCGAGCGGCGTACTGCCTCGGTCTGCATCCGCCGCGCCATCTCCGCGCCATTGCCGTTGAAGACGCCGGTCAACTCGCCCCTTCGGACCATGCGCAATTGCGCATCGAAACTCGACGCGGCGCCCGCCGGGTTGAGCGAGATGGCGGCCCCCCCGGCCCAGGCGGCAGCGAGCAGATTGAGCTGCCCCGCCTTTTCGGCAAGCGTCATTCGCGAGAGCAGCGACTCGACGGAGGCGGGAAGCGGGCGTTCGCCTACGATGGCAAGCAGGGCGCGTGCCGGACTGGCCGACCAGGCCAGCGCCGCGCCCGCACCCGCCAGCCATGCCCGCCGCGATATCCGCCGATCCTGACCGTTCATCCTGCTCCCTTTCATCTTCTTTCAAGCGCCATCTACGCCGTGGCCGGGAACTTGATCCAGGTCCCTCATGTCTGCCCACCGCGATCGCTGCGGTTAGCAAAAACAGGACCTTGGATCACATAACCAGCGACCGTCGGGAAGGCGCCCAGCTGAACAATCAGCCGATTGATTGTCATTCCTGGTTCATGTAAGCGGTTTCTGTAAGCGGTTACAAGCCCGCGAAACAGAGAGGATGCTTCGTCGATCATGTCGTCCGACCGACCCGACTCGGTTGTTGCCGCTGCTCCGGCGGCGCGCGGCGCGTATGCGACGATCCATGACGTCGCGCGCGTAGCGGGTGTCTCGGTGGCGTCGGTGTCGCGGGTGTTCAACGGGCGCGACCATGTCCGCGCGGAGATGCGCGTGCGGGTTGAGGAGGCGGCGGCACAACTCGGTTATGTCCCCCATGCGGGCGCGCGCAGCCTGAGCATGTCACGAACCGGCGCGATCGGCGTGGTGCTGCCCGACCTGCATGGCGAATTCTATTCCGAACTGCTGCGCGGCATGGACCGCGAGGCGAGCCAGCGCGGGCTGGGGCTGTTGCTGACCGTGCTCCATGCGGGGCGCGGGGTCGATACCCTGGCGGCGCTTCGCGGGCAGGTCGACGGGTTGGTGGTGATGGCGCCGGAACTCGATCCGGACGTCCTCGCCCGGCACATGCCGCGCGGGCCAGCGGCCGTTTTCCTGGCATGCGCGCCGCAGGACGGAAGTCTCAATCTGCGCATCGACAATCATGGCGGGGCGGCCGCGGCGGTCGCGCATCTGGCGGCGGGCGGGGCGAGGCGGATCGTCCATATCTCCGGCCCGGCGAGCAATTTCGACGCGCAGCAGCGACGCGCTGGCGCCGAGGCCGCCGCAGCGGCGGCGGGCGTGGCGCTGAACGTGATCGAGGGTGATTTCCACGAGGCCAGCGGGACCATGGTCGGCGAACGCGTCGCGACCGGGTCGCTGGAGGCGGATGCGATCTTCGCGGCGAACGACATGATGGCGATCGGCGCGCTGATGGCGCTGAAGCGTCGCGGTATCGCGGTGCCGGAGCAGGTGGCGGTCGCCGGGTTCGACGACATTCCGCTGGCCCGGCTGGTGAGCCCCGCGCTGACCAGCGTCGCGATCGACATCGCGGCGATGGGCGCGCGCGCCGTGACCCATCTTGCCGAGCAGATCGCGGCAATGCGCGAACGGCCTTTGGAAGGCCGAGTGACCACGGCGGACGAGGTGATCGTGCCGCATCTGATGGTGCGTGAAACAACAAGAGAAACCGACAGGGGATAGGGTTATGAAGAGGAATGCATTCAGGCTGGCGCTCGCGGGCGCGACGATGCTCGCGGGGCTGGGAGCCGTGACGATGTGGAGCGCGCCCGCCGCCGCCCAGGCCGGGCAGGCCGCGCTGCGTGGCGTGATCCGCAGCGCACCCGACAATCCCGTGCAGGACGTGACCCTGATCGAGGCCGATACCGGCTTTCGTCGCACCGTCGTTCCCGGCGCGGACGGCAGCTATAACTTCCCGTCGCTGCGGGCGGGGTCGTACCGGCTGGAAATCCGCCTGAAGCAAGGCACGCGCAATTCCGATCAGTTTACCTTGCGCGTCGGGCAGAATGCCGGGCTCGACCTCGACCTGACCACCCCTCCGGCGCCTGCACAGCCCGCGCCGGGCAACACCACCACTGGTGAGGCAGCGCCGCCGCCCGCCGAAGCGCAGCAGGGCGACATCATCGTCACCGGCAGCCGTATCCGCTCGCTGTCCGGCGGGCAGGTCGGCATCAACATCACGCCGCGCCTGATCGAGCAGCTGCCGCAGAACAGCCGCAACTTCCTGGCCTTCGCCGATCTCGCACCCGGCGTGCGCTTTATCGAAAGCTCGGACGGCAGCTCGCGCATCCAGGGCGGGGCGCAAGGGTCGAACTCGGTCAACGTCTTCATCGACGGCGTCAGCCAGAAGGATTACGTGCTGCGCGGCGGCCTGACCGGGCAGGATAGTTCGCCCGGCAACCCGTTCCCGCAGCTCGCGATCGGCGAGTATCAGGTGCTGTCGTCCAACTACAAGGCGGAGCTGGACCAGGTCAGCTCGGTCGCGATCATCGCGGGCACCAAGTCGGGCACCAACGAGTTCCATGGCGAGGGCTTCTTCGACTTCACCAACCAGAATTTGCGCGACCGTCGCCCGACTGAAATCTTCCCGACCAAGATTGCCAAGATCCCCTCGGAGGACAAGCAGTTCGGCGTCGCGCTGGGCGGGCCGATCGTCAAGGACGTCGCGCATTTCTTCGTCAGCTACGAAGGCAAGCGGCGGCAGGTGCCGATCGACATCCTGCCGACCAACGGCGTCGCGGTGTCGAGCCTGCCTGCGCAGTATCGCGACATTTTCGGGTCGTTCAACTCGAGCTTCCGCCAGGACCTATATTTCGGCAAGATCGACCTGGAGCCGACCGACAAGGACCTGATCGAGCTGACCGGCAAGTACCGCAACGAGACCGGCGTGCAGATCGGCAACGGCAATGCCGCCTTCTCCACGCGTACGCTGAGCAAGGTGAACGAAAAGCGCGGGATGCTGCGCTGGCAGCATAGCGAGGACCGGTGGATCAACGACGTGCGCCTGTCCTATGAAGATGTCGCCTGGTCGCCGCAGCCCGCCGAGAACGGCATCGGGCAGCAGTTCCGCACCACGACGCGCAACGGCAGCAGCGTGTCGACCTTCGACCTGTTCCGCACCGGGGCCGGGCTGGGCTTCCAGGACAAGGGGCAGAAGGGCTGGACCATCCAGGACGACTTCACCTGGACCGGGGTCGAGAACCACACCTTCAAGGTCGGCGCGAAGGCGAAGTGGGTGACGCTCAACTCGCTGGAGCAGAACCTCATCAATCCACTCTATCTCTATGATACCACCTTGCCCTCGGCGAGCGGGTTCAACGACCAGATTCCCTACAGCCTGCAATTCGGCACGAACGGCACCCTGGGCGATCCGCGCATCCGTTCCAAGAACTTTCAGCTGGGCCTGTATGCGCAGGACGATTGGGATGTGACCGACCGGCTGACGCTGAACCTCGGCCTGCGCTGGGATTATGAGCGGACCCCGGCGTTCCTGAACTATGTGACCTCCGCCGAGAACATCAATGCGGTGTCGCCCGCCAACTATCCGAACCTGGTCAACGCCGACTACCGGATCAGCGACTATATCTCGACCGGCAGCAACCGGAAGGCGTTCAAGGGCGCATGGCAGCCGCGCGTCGGTTTCACCTATCGCCTGGACGAGCAGGGCCGGTTCGCGGTGTTCGGCGGCTATGGCCGGTCGTACGACCGCAACCAGTTCGACTTCCTGCAGCAGGAATTGTCCAACGGCCGTTTCCAGCGCCGCGAGTTCCTGTTCCAGGGCGCCGACACGATCAATCCGTGCACGCCTGGGCCGAACTGCATTCCCTGGAACCCGGTCTATCTGACCGAGGCGGGGCGCCAGCAGCTGATCGGCAATGGCAGCCCGGGCGGGCGTGAGTTCCGCTTCATCAACAACGACCTGAAGGTCCCCTATTCGGACCAGTTCAGCCTGGGCCTGCGCGGGCGGTTCAACCCGGTCGAGCTGGAGGTCGGCTATACGCGCATCGTCAGCAAGGACGGGTTCGTCTATCTGCTCGGCACGCGTCGCCCCGATGGCTCGTTCTTCGCGCCTTCGCCGACCACGGGCGCGCCGCAGGGGCCGAACACCAGCTTCGCGCCCAGCGGGTACGGTGCGATTATCCTCGGCGACAACGGGCTGGAGACGCGCGCGGACTCGGCCTATGCCAAGCTGACCAAGGCCTATTCGGCGGCCTCGCCCTGGAGCATCGACGCCACCTATACCTTCACGGCGGCGGTGGATAACCGGCCGAACAACGACCAGTCGTCCTACTTCCTGCTCGATTTCCCCAAGGCGTCGGATTACCCGATGCTGCGTTCGGGCGTGGTGCCGCGTCACCGCTTCGTGGTGGCGGGCAGCGTCGACACGCCGCTGGGCGTGACGATGTCCGCGAAGTTCCAGATCGAGAGCCCGACCTTCCAGCGTGCATTGCTCGACACGGCGATCCCCTATCAGCGGACGCTGGTGGGTTCGGAAGTGTTCGGGCTGGGCGATCGCTGGGGCCGTCGCCAGCTCGACCTGGCGTTCACCAAATATGTGCCGCTCAAGTTCATCAGCGACCAGACGCGTATCCGCTTCCGCGTCGACATCATCAACGCGATGAACGACCGCAACTATGTCGACTATAACAACGACCCCAGCGACACGACGCGGACCCCGGGCTCACCGAGCATCTACCGGGAAGTGTCGACCTACAGCATCGGCGGCAATCCGCCGCGCACGGTGAAGCTGTCGGCAGGCTTCAACTTCTGATGCGTCCTCCACCGCCGCCCCGGCCAGCACCGGGGCGGCGGTCCAATTTCGAGAATGACCGCATGACGTTCGATCGACGCGATATCCTGCGCGCCACGGCGCTGGGCGGGGCGGGGTGGCTGGCGGGGTGCACCGCCGGGCCGCTGGCGCCAAGACGTGCGCCGCAGATGGCTTTCCCGGGCGTACTGCCCAGGATAGGCACCACGCCCGCGAGCGCCAGTGACCCGCTGATGGACGATATCCAGCGGCGCACCGTCAGCTATTTCTGGAATACGACCGACCAGGTGACGGGCCTCGCCCCCGATCGCTGGCCGACCCCCAGCTTCGCCTCGATCGCGGCGGTCGGCTTTGCCCTGACCACCTATCCGATCGCGGCGACGCGCGGCTGGATCACGCGGGTCGCCGCCGCGCAGCGGACGCGGGCGACGCTGCGCTTTTTCGCGAATGCGCCGCAAGGCCCCGACAAGGAGGGGATGAGCGGCTATAAGGGGTTTTTCTACCATTTCCTGGGCGTCACCAAGGGGCATCGCTTCGCCAAGACCGAGCTGTCGACGATCGACACGGCGCTGCTGCTGGGCGGCGTGCTCTTCGCGCAGACCTGGTTCGACGACGAAACCGACCCGACCGAGCGCGAAATCCGGGCGCTAGCCGATCAGCTTTACCGCGCGGTTGAATGGGATTGGATCACGCCGCGCAAGCCGTTCGTGTCGATGGGCTGGCATCCCGAAAGCGGGTTCATCGGCTCGGACTGGAATATCTATAACGAGAGCCTGATCCTCTACGTCCTGGCGCTCGGCTCACCGACGCATGCGCTGCCACCGACGACCTGGGACGCTTGGACGGCCAAGTTCGACCCGTCCTGGGACGAGAAATATGATGATCCCTTCACCGCCTTTCCGCCCCTGTTCGGGCATCAGTATAGCCAGGTGTGGATCGACTTTCGCGATCTGATGGACACCTATTCCAAGCGGCGCGGGTTCGGCTATTTCGAGAATAGCCGCCGTGCGACCTATGCGCAGCGCCGCTATGCCATCAACAATCCCGGACGCTGGCGCGGCTATGGCGAGAATGTCTGGGGGCTGACCGCGTGCGACGGGCCGGGCGACTTCGTCCGCGAGATCGACGGGCGCAAGCGCCAGTTCTTCTCCTATTCCGCGCGGGGACCCGGCGACCGCGACGACGGGACGATCGCGCCGACCGCGGCGCTGGGATCGATCGCATTCGCACCGGAGATCGTGCTGCCTGCGGCGCGGGCGATGTATTCGACCTATGGCACTGCGATCTACGACCGCTACGGCTTTCGCGACAGCTTCAACCCGACGCTGACGCTGAGCGACGTCAAGCTGCAGCACGGCAAGGTGGTGCCCTATATCGGTTGGGTCGCGGGCGATTATCTCGGCATCGACCAGGGGCCCATCGCCTGCATGATCGAAAACTGGCGCAGCGGGCTGATCTGGAAGACGATGCAGAAGAATCCTTATATCCGCGCCGGGCTGGAGCGGGCCGGGTTCACCGGCGGCTGGCTGTCATCGGCATAAGCGACTGGCGTCGGGGCGAACGTTGCTCCGGCTTTGTCCTCAGGCGTTCAGCCAATCCGCCGTAATTTCCCCGCTATGCCCCTCCGGCGCCAGCGCGGCGCGGAGAGCTTCCAGCAGGGGCGGCAGCCCTTGCATGAAGGCATAGGGCGGATTGACGATGAAGAGGCCTGCGCCGTTGTAGATACCGGGCTGGTCGGCGTCATAAATCCAATGTTCCACCGACAGGAACTTGGGGATGCCGAGATTGCGCAGATCGTGCTTCCAGCGCTGGTGAGTCGCGCGGTCCTTCAGCGGATACCAGACGACCGTCACGCCATGCGCCCATTTGCGGTGCGCTGCCGCCAGCGTCGCGGTGATGCGGGCGCGTTCGTCGGTCTGTTCATAGGGCGGATCGACCACCACTACGCCGCGCGGCGTGCGGGTCGGGAGCATCGCCAGCCACAGCTCATAGGCATCGCGCTCATGCACGGCGGCAGGGGTGCCGCGCATCGCGCCGCGCAGCTCCCGCACGTCCTCGGGATGCTTTTCGTTAAGGATCAGCACATCCTGCGGGCGCAGGAGTTGCGCCAGGAACCGCGGCGAGCCGGGATAGAGGCGCGGCTCCGCCTCGACATTTACGGCCCGCACCGCCGCGCGATAGTCGTCCAGCAACGGGTTCGCGTCCGCAAAGGCCCGCACCACGCCGTGCGCGGCCTCGCCGGTGCGTTGCGCCTGCTCACCGCCCAGGTCGTACAGCCCGCAACCGGCATGGGTGTCGATCAGGGTCAACGCACCCTCTTTTTGCTGCAAGGCGCGGACCAGCGCGATCAGCAGGCTGTGCTTCACGACATCGGCGCTGTTGCCGGCATGGAAGGAGTGGCGATAATTCATTCGAAATCCAGAAACCTGCCGATGGGGCGCATTACTAAGCGACCTGTTCGGCGCTCATAGGAGAGCCGGGGAGGGGGCGTCAAAGCCGCACTGTATCGCCTGCGCGGGAGCTAGGCCGGATCGACATTCATGTTATTCCTCCCCTGTAAGGGGAGGTGGCAGGCTGAAGGCCTGACGGAGGGGTGTCCCGGTTGGCGAGGTTGGACCTCCATTACCACCGGCGACACCCCTCCACCATCCTCTGGATGGTCCCCCTCCCCTTGCAGGGGAGGAATGTGTGGCATTTCGCCTGAATGTCGATCGGTCCTAAAGCGATAAGGTTTCGAACTGACCCGGCGCGATCCCTGCGACGGACCAGTCGCCGATGGACCAGCGGACCAGCCGGAGGGTGGGCAACCCGACCGCGGCGGTCATGCGGCGGACCTGGCGGTTGCGCCCTTCGCGGATGGTGATTTTCAACCAGCTGTCGGGAATGAGCTTGCGCTGGCGTATCGGCGGATCGCGCAGCCACAGGTCGGGCGCGTCGATGCGTGCGACCTCGGCGGGCAGCGTCATGCCGTCCTTCAGCTGGACGCCGCGCCGCAAACGTTCCAATTCGGGTTCCTGCGGATCGCCTTCGACCTGCACGAGATAGGTCTTGGGCATCTTGAAGCGCGGATCGGCGATACGCGCCTGAAGCCGTCCGTCATCGCATAGCAGCAACAGGCCCTCGCTGTCGCGATCGAGCCGCCCGGCGGGGTAGACGTTCTTCACCGTGATGAAGTCCGATAGGGTAGACCGAACCGTCGGCGATCCGCGATCCGTGAATTGCGACAGGACGCCGAAGGGTTTGTTGAACAGGAGCAGCCGGGGCATGCTGTTGCCCATAACGCCCGGCTACGGCGATGTCTTGCGCCGCATGTCCCGTGGTCAGACTCTGTCGACGCCGGGCCGGAAGCCCGCGCGCTTGGCCGATGCTTCGACACGGCGGGCCGCAGCCTTCCGGGTCCGGACGCAACCCGTCGTCGTCACGGGCATTCGCTTCAGGACCGTGATACCGTTTTGCGATCGATTAAGGTGATCTATCCGTTCCGAATAATCGATTGGACAGATTTTCCGTGCATGTGCGATCTTCGTTCCAGAAGACAGTACCGATTGGAAGAGGACATCGAGATGGCCGATTACGAACAGCCCAAGAGCGGCGGTTGCCCGATGGGCGGCAAGGGTGGCGGCGAGGTCAAGGCCCGGTCGCTGCTGGGACGGACCAACAAGGACTGGTGGCCCGACGCGCTGCCCATCGATATGCTCCACCAGCACGGCGTCTCGCCCGATCCGATGGGCGCAGACTTCGATTATGCCGAGGCGTTCAACACGCTCGACTATGCCGCGCTCAAGGCGGACCTGCTGGCGCTGATGACCGACAGCAAGTCGTGGTGGCCCGCCGACTACGGCCATTACGGCCCATTCATGATCCGCATGGCGTGGCATGCCGCCGGGACCTATCGCGTGACCGATGGTCGCGGCGGGTCTTCGTCGGGGCAGCAGCGTTTCGAGCCGCTGAACTCGTGGCCGGACAACGGCAATCTCGACAAGGCGCGGCGCCTGTTGTGGCCGATCAAGCAGAAATACGGCAAGCATATCAGCTGGGCCGACCTGTTCATTCTCGCCGGCAATGTCGCGATCGAGAGCATGGGCGGGCCGACCTTCGGTTTTGCCGGCGGCCGCAAGGACGTCTATGCGTCGGAGGGTGACACCTTCTGGGGCGCCGAGGAGCTGTGGGTCGACGAAGGTGCGCAGACGCGCATCACCGAGGAACTGCCCGAACTGGAGGGGCCGCTCGCGGCGATCCAGATGGGTCTCATCTACGTCAATCCCGAAGGGCCGGGCGGCGATCCCGATCCGCTGAAATCCGCGCGCGACATGAAGGCGACGTTCCAGCGGATGGCGATGAATTCGGAAGAGACGGTCGCGCTGACCGCCGGTGGCCACGCCTTCGGCAAGGCGCATGGCGCCAAGCCGCCGACGGGCTTCAAGAACCCGGCGGCCGAAGCGATCCACCAGCAGGGGCTGGGCTGGCTGACCGACAGCGAGGAGATCGGCCAGGGGCATATCACGACCTCGGGCATCGAGGGCGCGTGGTCGAACAACCCGACCAAGTGGACCGGCGATTATCTCCGGCTGCTGTTCAAGTACGACTATGAGCTGACGCGGAGCCCGGCGGGCGCCAAGCAGTGGACCCCGGTCAATCCGGATCCCGAGGACATGGCCCCCGACGCGCGCGATCCCAACAAGCGCGTGCCGACCATGATGACCACCGCCGACATGGCGTTGAAGATGGACCCCGAGTTCCGCGAGATCGCGCTGCGTTTCCGCGACGACCAGTCGGCGCTCGACGATGCCTTCGCCCGCGCGTGGTTCAAGCTGACCCACCGCGACATGGGGCCGAAGATTCGTTATCTCGGGCCGGAAGCGCCCGAAGAGACGCTGATCTGGCAGGACCCGGTGCCGGAAGGCACCGCGCCTTCGGACGTGGCGATCGCCGCGTTCAAGGAAGCGGTGCTGTCGAGCGGGCTGACCGTCGCACAGCTGGTCAAGACCGCCTGGGCCTCGGCATCGACCTATCGCCGGTCGGACCATCGCGGCGGCGCGAACGGTGCCCGCATCGCGCTGGCCCCGCAGAAGGATTGGGCGGTCAATGAGCCCGAGCAGTTGCAGACGGTGCTCGCCAAGCTGAACGAGCTGCGTGGCGACATCTCGCTGGCCGATGCGATCGTATTGGCCGGTTCGGCGGCGGTCGAGAAGGCCGCGCGCGATGCCGGGTTCGAGGTCAGCGTGCCCTTCCTGGGCGGTCGCGGTGACGCGACGCAGGAATGGACCGATGTCGAGAGCTTCAAGTGGATGGAGCCGCAGGCCGATGGCTTCCGCAACTATCTGAAGACCCGCAACCCGGTGAAGACCGAGGAGCTGTTGCTCGACCGTGCGGCGCTGCTCGGCCTCTCCGCGCCGGAGATGACGGTGCTGGTCGGCGGCCTGCGCGTGCTGGGCGCGAACGTCGGCGATGCGCCCGAGGGCGTGCTGACCGATCGTCCGGGGCAGCTGACCAACGACTTCTTCGTCAACCTGCTCGACAATGATACCTTCTGGGATCTGGTCGATGCGTCGAGCGACGAAAAGTTCATCGGCTATGACCGGGGCGGCCGCCAGGAGAAGTGGCGCGCGACCCGAACCGACCTGATCTTCGGCTCTAACTCGCAGCTGCGTGCGACCGCCGAGGTCTATGCCGAGAACGGCAATGAGGAGAAGTTCGTACGCGACTTCGTGCGGGCTTGGGTTAAGGTGATGAATGCCGATCGCTTCGACGTGACGGCCAAGCCGGTATCGGCCAACCAGGCCAGCTAAGCCGGTAGGTCGAGATGGGGGCGCGGCGTGCCCGGACGCAGGTCCGGGTCGCTGCGCCCCTTTTTCATGCGCTGGCGTGGCGGAATGCCCATGGGGTGCCAAGCCAGTGTGACCTTTGGCGCCAAAGCGTCACTATTCGGCGACGCGCCTGGGGAGCTTTGGATTAACCGGGCCTCAAGTTTCCGGGGCCAGGCGGCAACGCGCATACTATTCGGCATAATCGGTGTTGCGGATCATATAGCGGTTGAGATCCGGCGCGCCGTCGTTCCACCAGACCGGACCTCGTTCGCCCAACGCGACCTTGGCGGCATCCACCTCGGCCCGCGCATGGGCGAGGCGTGTCGCATCGCCTTCCGCCATCGCGGTTCGCACCGCGCGTCGCGCTTGCATCAGTGCATCGACCCGCATCTGCCGTTCGTCCGGGGGCAGGGCAGGATTGCTCTTGCGCCACAACCGGCCCCGGACGACGATATAGCGGCCGTCGGGCGTCGTCAGTGGCGGCTTCATGCTCTGATATGTCGTGCGGAAGTCATGCCGGTCATGATGGGCCTCTCGATCAGGGTCAGGAACAGACGATTGCCGATCAGGGTCGTTCCGGCGGCAAGGTCCTTTGCAGACGACGTCGGAGACATTAGGTTGATCGAATGGCCGCTTTTGACGACAGCTTCGATCCCGATCTGGGGGCAGCGTGCAACCGCCTGGCGGCATGGGTGGAGGCTTTGCCCGAAGGGGCGGTGATCGATCCGGCATCCGACCTGACCGAGGACGATCTGGCCCTCATCCTTCGGCACCTCTACGCCACGCGGAGGCAGGCGCAGGCGGGGCAGCCGGTCGACCCTGCGCCGTCCCCCGCCGCGCGGGCGTCTGTTCCGGTGACGGCGAAAAGCTGACGGCCCGATCCGGCGCCGGGGAAATTTCCTTTTTCCTGAACGGCTCCGATGACGTTCGGCGGCGTTCTATCGGCTGACCGGCGTACAAACGCCGGTCGCGCGAGTGGAGCCGTCATGTCCGATCAGCCCAGCAAGTTGCACGATCCGCAGGCGATTCCGCGCGACGAACAGGCGGCGGACGATGCCCGGGCATTGCGTCCCGGCCACCCTCCGCTGGACGAATAGTCCGTGACCGATCGTGTTGAGGCCGAAGTCGTCACATTCGGCGACTTTGCCTGACGAGCGCCACCGCGCGTGCAATCCGTTTACAATCGGGAGTCCCAAGATGGATGATGAACGCCTTTGGAGCTTTGAGGAAAGCCTGTGGACCCAGGGCCCGGAGAATTACCGGGAAAAGGTCGATGCCGAGGTCGTGATGGTCCTGCCCCGGCCGCCCTTCGTCCTGACCGGCGAGGCTGCGGTATCGGCGGTGGCGGATACGCCCGTCTGGGACCATGCCGAATTGACCGAACGACAGGTTTCGCGCCCGCAGGAAGGCCTGATCGTCATCGGCTATCACGTCGCCGCCAGCCGCGGCGAAGAAGCCTATGAGGCCTATTGCACCTCGGTGATCCGGCGGCTCGAACATGAAGTCTGGCGCGTCGTGCAGCATCAGCAGACGCCGAAACTGACCAAGCCCCTGGCCGAAGCGTAACGGCGAAGCCCCGCATGGCGGCCAGGCCCATTGGCCCGGTCGCGACGCGGGGCTTACGAAACCTTGCCGTCTGAAAAGACTCGACCCGCTCCTGCCTGGGGGTGAACCTTGCGCAGGATCGGGTATTGACCTCAATAGGTGAGGGTGACGACGACGGTATCGCTATAGACACCGGGCGCAGGCGTTGCCTGGGCAGGCACCCGGCCATGGACGGCGAGCGCCTGGACAAGGCCGGTGCCGGAGGCTTGTACGCCGCTGTCCCAGGACGATGACAGCGCGGCGTCGCGGAACAGCCCATAGGTGATGAAGCCGCCCGACGCGCCGCGCATCCGCCGGGTGCCCGAGGCATCGGCATTGCGTCCGGCATCGAGGCGCAGGGCGTAGGGCGTCTGGTTGGTGCAGGTCAGGCTGATGCCGCTCTGCGCCGTCACGACGCGGGACAGCACGCCGGTTGGCGGAAATGTCAGGTCGGTCGCCGCCACGGTGCATCCCTTGGCGGGGGCAGCCGTCACCTCGAAGGTCGGGCGGATCGAGGCGGAGCCCGCGAACCCCGTGCAGTTGGTACTGGTGCCGAGCAGTTCGGCCCCATAGCTGAACAAAGTGGCATTCCCGATGAAGCTGGCGCGATAGGCGCCCGGCACCGCCGTCGCCTGGCCATCAAACAGCCGCGCATAGATGCTGCGCGTCGCCGAACCGGCGCCATTGAGCAGGTTGGATATGATGATTGGCGGCACGCTGCCCAAACTGGGATTGTCCAGCGATCCCCAGGCGATCGATCGCGCCGCGTCCTGATAAAGCTGGAAGCGCAGCGATCCCGCCGGGCCCGTCATCAACCGGGCCGATCCGTCGGTGCCACCGCTGCCCGCCCCGATGCCGGGACAGATTTTGACGACGCTGAGTAATGGAATGCCGGTGCAGGTGACGGTGACCGTGCCCGTGACGTCGACGGAGCCGCCGGACAGGAGCGAGGGGCTGCCGAAATCGATGGACGACACCGTCGCCGAACAGGTCTGGGCCTGCGCGGTGCCGGGCATCATGAGAAGGGCGAAGGCGGCCAGCAATGCGAGGAGCAACGGTTTCATGTGCTCGGCCCCGCCATCGGGGCGCAGACGGCACGGATGCGAACCTGCTCGCCCGGCTGGCTGGCGAAGGGGAAGCGGGCCCGGCAGCGTCGACCGTCGGGATCGGTGACGATCGCTTCGTTCTGCGCGCGAAGGGCCCCCAGGAAGGCGACGCCGTCATAGCCGACGACATCCTCCGGCAATCCCGGCCGTGCAATGCCCGAGCCGAGCGGCAGCAACCGCCCGTCGCCATCGACGAACTCCACCAGTGCGGTGTCGGTCTCGCGCGCGATGCCGAACGTGACGAAGGCGGGGACGCGGGTAAAGGCCACCGCCTCGGCATGGGTGGAGTTGATGCGGGCATCGACGGGCAGCGAGGAGGGATCGATCGAGATCGCGCTCGGCTCGAACGGGGCGATGTCGGGGACCAGCAGCTTGCCCGACGCGCCGGTGGTGCCGACCAGCCGGTTCTCGCGGTAGACCCGCACGCCGCTCGCGCCCGCATCGGCCACCGCGAAGGACTGGTCGAGACGCCGTGCGGCATAGAGATCGCCGCCGATCAGCGCGATGGCGCCCTCCGCCTGCAGGGTGCCGGAGACGTTGCCGCCCACATACAGGCCGGTCGCCTCGAACTGCGCGAAGTTGGTTGTGTGCCGGACGATGGCGTGGCCCGCCCGCTCGCGGCCATCGGCGACGCGCACCGACCAGCCCCAGGAGCCTGGCTCATGCGCGCCCTGACGCGACACCTCTGCATAGCCCGAAACGCGGCCGTCCGATACGGTCGCCCCCGTCGTGAGCGAGGCACGTCGCCCGAAAGGCAGGCTTGCCCCGACGAACAGGGCGAAGTTGCGGTCGCCGCTCAGGTCCGCGACGGCATTGGCGAACAGCGACAGCCGCCCGACATTGGCCGTCGAGGACAGGCTGGCGAGGCGATAGCGGTCGCCGGATGCGGTCTTGGAATTTACCAGACTGACCCCGATCGAGGCCGATGTCGTGGCGATCGGCAGCGAGAGCGAGAACTGATCGATCTCTCGGGGGGCACCGAAGATGCGCCGATCCCCCGCCAGGACCGGGCCGAACGAGGCGGTGCGCGAGGCGAGGTCGGCATAGTGGCCAAGCGTCCGCATCGAGCGCAGGAGGATGGAAATGCCGGGACGGCGCGACTCGATGGCGATGTCGATCAGGCCGCCGGTGCCTTCTCCCGATCGGCTGATCGCTCCGGCCAGCGACAGTAGCGCCTGATCGCGCAGCGTCACGACGCTTCCCGCGCCCAGCTGCACCAGGCCCGCGCCCAGCTCGACATGGCCTTGCAGCGTCAGGCGGTCGGTTACGCCGTGCCGCGCCGACGCGGAAGCGATCAGGCGCCGGTCATAATCGTTCGACACGATCGCATAATTGCGCCGGGCAAAGCCGATCTCGGCACTGAAGTCGGTCAATCCGTCCGCCAGCAACTGGGGCGAGGCGTAGAAGGGCGCGGTCGACACCGTCTTGCGGCCCAGCGCATCGCGCACGACGACGGTGGCGATGCCGGCACCCTGCACGACCGGCGGGTGCATTACCGCATAGGGGCCCTGCGGCACATCCGTCGACAGGGCGCGGACGCGATCGATGAACAGGTCCAGGGTCGAGGGAGCCGCCGCCGTACCACTGAGGCGCGGGACGGGCATGGTGACGAGGTCTGGGCGCATCCCGAATGTCCGCTGGATCTGCAGGCCGCCCATGCGGATCGGCCGGGTCCAGGCATGGCCGCCATTGATCGTGTCGCCCGCGCGCAGCGTCACCAGACGGCCGGGGTCTTCATAGCTATAGGTCGTGGCCAGCCGGGTGAAGCGCATGCCCCCCGACAACAGGCCGACCGCGCTGCTCTCTAACAGGCCGAACGCGCCGAAGACGCGCGTGCCGAACGCACCCGAAGCGCCGGTGAAGCGCGGCCCGACCGCGCTTCGGTCGCCGCTGGCGAACAGCGTATAGTCGAGCACCGCCCCGAAGGGCGGTCGTTCGGGCGTCGTGATGGTCCGATCGCCGCGCCCCCCGTCGATCAACGTCGGGCGCTGTACGGTCGGTCCCGCGGCCAGCCACATCACCTGGCGCATCTCTTCATAGCGATAACGAAGGCCTTCGATGCGTTCGAGGGGGACATCACCGGCGCCCGCCTCGGCGGGCACTCGGACGCCCAGCGTCCGCAACTGGGCGGCGGGGGCCGTGAACCCGCCATCGGGGCGCTGCGTGAACGAGGCGACATAGCCGGTGGGCTTCTCGTTCAGATAGACCTCGAGCTGGAGCGCCTGTTCCTGGCGACTGGGATCGACATCGACACCGACACGAAGGGTGTCGCTGTCCTGCGCCCATGCCGCCTGCGCGCAGCCCAGCGTGACCAGGAGAATCCAGGCCAGTTCACCGGCGCGGCTGGGGCGCAAGGGAGACCTCGATCGGGCCACCATCGGACACCGCCCGCATCCGTAGGTCGGTTTCGCCCGGCAGGGCGGTGCCGGGGTTCAGCGGAATGCGAAGCTCCGACCCGGCCAGCACATAGCCGACCAGACCCGAGCGGGCGAGAAGCTGCTGGCTACCCGCGATCAGCTGAAGGTCGGCGACACGCAGGCGCCGATTGCCCTTGTTGCGCCCGACCAGCGCCGCGCCGTTCCCCGCCCGGTCGATCCGCCATTCGACATCGGGGGTCCGGCGGGGAATGTCGGAGAAGAAGGCGGGGATCGACTGGCGGACGACCAGATTGACGGTGCCCGGCCGCGCCTGGGTGGGTTCGGGCACCTCGTCGATGAGGACCCGGTACGCCTCCTCGCCCACCGGCGCGGCCTTGGCGGTGCGTACGATGCGGACCAGATATTGCTGTTGCGGCGCCAGGGTCGAGAAGGGCGGGCTGGCAACGACGTCGCTGGTCGGGGTCAGCACATCGGTGCCGTCGCGCGACGTCCATCTCATCACCCGGACCTGGACACGCACCGGCCTTTGTTCGGCATTGGTCAGCGTCAGGGAGGTCGTGCGCGCGCCCGGCAACGGATCGATCGCGACCGGCGCCACCCGGATGTCGGAGGCGTGGCCGATCGCCGGGATCGCCAGCACCATCACCGCTGCCGCGAGGGACGCCTTCATGCGGGCTTCTCCTGCGGCCCCATCAGTATGTCACCGTGACCTGGACGGTGTCCGTATAGCTTCCCGCCGCGGGCGTGGTCTGGGGTGGGACGCGTCCATAGACGGTCAGCGACTGCACCGCGCCATTGCCGATTCCGGCCAGCGTGTCGGTGCCTGCGGTATTGCCCCATATCTGGGACCGGGCAGGGTCGCGGAACAGTTCGTAGACCACCGTCGCGCCCGAGCCGGACGTCATCCGCCGTGTAGCCACCGTCGCCCCCGTACCCGCCCCGGCATTGAGACCGATATTATAGGGCGTCGTGTTGGTGCACTGGACACCGATGGTGCTGGTCGAGGTGATCGCCGTCTGGATCACGCCGGTATTGCCGAAGGCGAGGTCGCTGGCCGAGGTCAGCCGACACTCGGCCTGGATCGTCATCGATACCTGGAACTGCGTGCTCTGCTGTGCGGCGGCCGGATCGGCGATCGCGATGCTGGCCAGCGCAGTCAGGCCCAAGGGTGCGAGATAGGATTTCACGGTCGTGGTGCCTCCAAATCACTCTCCGAAAAAAGCGCAACGAGGTTACTGAGCCGCTAAAGCTTCGGAATCGGACGAGATTTTGGATTGGCGCGTCGCTTGACAGGGCTGGTCGCAGCGGCCCGTGCCTTTGCCCGGTTGCCATGCTAGAGGCTGGCGGCATGTCGAAATCCCAGATTCAGGCCGGTAGCGTGACCGTCGATGGCGTCACCTATGACTGGCGCCTCCATTGCGAGCCTCATCTGTCGGACGATGAGGGGTGGAAAGGCATGACGATCGCGCTCGTCGAACAGGGCGCCAAGCGCGAGGCGCAGATGGAATTTCCCGCCCCCAAGCGCTTGCTGAAGGGGTTGCCGCGCGGGCGGCTCCAACTGGATGACGCGACGATGTCGCGGTGCGTACGCTCGGCACTCGCCGCCGGTTGGGACCCCAATTCGCGCGGCAAGCCGATCGTGTTCACGGTCGACGCGGAGGGCAACTGACGCGGCTTGGCGCTTTTCGGGGAGAAGCGCTAAGCCTCCGGCAAAATCAGGTCGAAGGCGGCGGTGGCCATGACCCGGCCGTTGACCAGCAGTTCCACCTCGTGGCGGCCCGGATGATGGCGCCGCGTACTGAAATCCCGGATCGTCTGCCCGATACGCAGCGTCGCCGTTGCCGATCCGGCCAGATCGAAGGTCTTCAGCTTGAAGACCTTGGCCGCCGTTTTGCCCTCGGCCCGCGCATAGTGAAGCCGGTAATCGACGACGAGGCGCTGGCTGGCCTCGGCCAGGGACGTCAGATCGACTGTGATCGCGATCGCTTCGCCGAGCGACACGACGGGCGGCGTGACCGCAAAGCGTTCGACCCGAGCGTTTGCGCCATGTCCGGCCCCGATCATCGCCAGGGCACGCGGGTCGCCTTTCTTTATCAGCGTGCGCAACGCATGGCGGATGATCCACACCGTGCGCGGCGCGCCACCGTCCCATTGCTGCAGGTGATCGAGCAGCCAGTCCGGGCGATCCTTGCCGATGTCGTTCAGATGGTTGGCGACCGACTTGCGGACATAGGGGCTGGGATCGTCCCGCAGTGCGGCGAGGATCGGCGCGGCAAGGGTGGGATCGGCTTTCAGCGCGGGGACGCGTGATCCCCAGGGCAGGCGGGGGCGGCTTCCCTCGCTGGCCAGGCGGCGGACATGCGCATCGTCATGGGTGGTCCAGCATTGCATCCGTGCCAGCGTCCGCTCCGGATCGGCGGCGAGGAAGGGGCGTATGGCGAACTCCGCCGAACCGAAGCGGGTCAGATCGGCGAGCGCCGCCATCGACCGTTCGAAATCCTGTCGCCCATGACGCGCGACGAATTCGGTGACGGCGATCGCCTGAAAGCTATGGGTCAGGCGCGGCGCGATGGCGCGGACGATGCCGAGCGCGGTCGCGTAATCGGTCGGAAGGGCCGTATGGAGCGCATCCGCGATGTGGCGGACACGCTCCATGATCGACAGCGGCTCGAGCCCCGCCAGCGCGGTATCGACAAAGGCTGCTCGATCGAACACCGACGCCGCGGCTTCGCCCGCATCTGCGATGATCGCCACCGCCTCGGGGCCCAGAATGTCCTTCATCAGGGGATAGGTTTTGGGTTCGCTCATGATGGGCGATGATCTGCCCGCGATATCGCTGCCGATCCAGCGGCTATTCCACCGTCACCATCGTCACCGAACGGGCCGGAACGGTCAGCGTCACGCGGTCGCCGTTGATCGCGATCCCCCGCACCGGCGTCGGTAGAAAGGGATCGGGCTGTCCGAACTCCACCTTCCGGTCGATCCGGTCGGCGGTGATCGCGGAGGCCTGCGCGCGCCGACCGGACAGGCCGTTCGCCACCACGTCGATGGGGGCGGGCTTGTCCGGATCGAGATTGACGATCGACAGATGCAGCTTGCCCGCCGCATCGCGCGAGGCCGAGGCGCTGATCGTCGGCAGGCGCGTCGTCCCCTGGACATAATCGGGCGTATCTACATCGACGGGTATTTGCGTCGCGCCCTGATGCACCTTGTACAGGTCGAAGACGTGCCAGGTCGGCGTCACGACCATCTCCTTGCCGCGCGTCAGGATCAACGACTGGATGACGTTCACCATCTGCGCGATATTGGCCATCCGCACGCGGTCGGCATGATTGTTGAAGATGTTGAGGCTCAGCCCGGCGATTACCGCATCGCGCAGCGTGCTTTCCAGATAGAGGGCGGAGGGCGCGTCCTTTTCGCTGTTGAACCAGGCGCCCCATTCGTCGACGACCAGCGCGACCTTCTTCTCGGGGTCGTGCCGGTCCATGATCGCGGCGTGGCGACGGACCATCTCGTCGGTCAGTTGCGCCCGCCCCAACGCCCTGGCCCAGTCGTCGCGGTTAAAGCCGACATTGCGGCCCTTGGCGTACCAGTCATTGCCGGTGAAGGTATAGAAATGAAGCGACAGCCCCCACAGAAGCGGCCGGGGATTGATATAGGCGAGGGGGGTGGGATGGGGCCGTGACTTCATCGTTCCGGCCATGACCTTTTCGGTCCACTCATAATCGTCGGTATCCGCGCCGACTGCGATCAGCTTGACCGGATTGCCGTGGAAGGTGCGCAGATTGGCGGCATATTGACGATACTGGGCGACATAGGTCTCGGCCGTCATCTTGCCGCCGCAGCCCCAGCTTTCGTTGCCGACGCCGACATAGGGCACCGACCATGGCGCGGCATGGCCGTTGGCGGCCCGCTCCGCCCCGGCCGAGCTTTCGGCGGGGGCGGTCATGTAGCGCAGCCACTCGTCGGCCTCGCGCACGCTGCCCGATCCGACATTGACGGAGACGAAGGACCTGGCCCCGATCTGGTCCAGAAAGTCCATGAATTCGTGCGTGCCGAAGGCGTTGGTATCGGGCGCGTTGCCCCAGGCCGCGTTGATGCTGCGCGGCCGTTTGTCGCGCGGGCCGATGCCGTCACGCCAGTGATAGCCGTCGGCGAAACATCCGCCGGGCCAGCGGATCACGGGCACTTTCACCTGTCGCAAAGCCTGGGTCACGTCGTTGCGGATGCCGCGCGTATTGGGAATGGACGAGTCCTCACCGACCCAGATCCCTTCATACACGCCGCGTCCGAGATGTTCGACAAATTGCCCGTAAATCTCCGGCGCGATCCGGGGACCGGCGCGATCGGTATGCAGCAGCAGGCGGGTGCGCGGCGCGGCAGCTTGAAGGGCGGCAGGGCTCGACTGCACCGCCGCTGGCAGAGCCGCCAACGCCAATGCCAGCCCGCCGGCCCATGCAAAGCGGCGCATCATGGTCATCGTCCCCACCCGTCATCCTCCCCCGGGAATCATTATGTTGTAAGACTAATAGGGCGCGTGCACGGGGGCAACCTATGGTCGATCGGTCGCGACAGGCATCGAGAACGCTGGCAGGCCTGCCGGTTTCGCGACATAGCGAAGCCATGTCCTTCCCCCGACTCTCCCCATCCTGGTTTCGTCATCGGGTTCGATCGAGCGAGGCTAGTCTCGTCCTGCTGGCGATCGCGATCGGGGCCGGTGCGGGATTGATGAGTGTCGCCCAAGGGGCGATCGCGCGGGGGTTGCAGCGCCTGCTGTTCGCGCTGGAGGGGGATCAGCGATTGAGCGCCACCGGCACTGTCCCGGTTCTGGCGCTGCTTGCCTTGCCGCTGGGAGGATTGGCGCTGGTCCTGTTTTCGCGGGTCACCGGCGCGCGCCAGCGGCGGCTGGTCGATGCGGTTGAGGCCAATGCGCTGCATGGTGGGCGTATGTCCTGGTCGGACAGCCTGGTCATCTCGGGTCAGACGATCATTTCCAACGGCTTCGGCGCGTCGGTCGGACTGGAGGCGGCCTATGCGCAATTGGGCGCGGGACTGGCCTCGATCACCGGCGGCTGGCTCCGCCTTCGGCGCGGTGACCTGCGCGTACTGGTCGGGGCAGGGACGGGCGCCGCCATCGCGGGGGCGTTCGGCGCGCCGCTGGCGGGGGCTTTCTATGCGTTCGAGATCGTGATCGGCGCCTACACCCCGGCCGCCATCGCCCCCGTCGCGGCCGCGACGCTGACCGGCGTGCTGGTCGCGCAGATGCTGGGGGCGCAACCCTATCTGGTCAATGCGGTGGCGGGCGAGGCCGTGCTGACCCATCATTACCTCGTCTATGCCGGACTGGGGGCGGTGGCGGCGGCGCTCGGCATCGTCCTGATGCGCGCGGTCGCGGAGATGGAGACGCTGACCCGTCGGTTGCCGATCCCGGCGGCGTGGCGGCCGGTGCTGGGGGGCGTCCTGCTGATCCCGCTCGCCTGGCTGACGCCGCAGGTATTGTCGGCAGGGCATGGGGCGCTGCATCTCGACCTGGAATATGGCCTGCCGCTCAGCTTTCTCGCCGCCATCTTCGTGATGAAAAGCACGGCGTCGATCGTGTCGCTGGGCTTCGGGTTTCGCGGGGGGCTGTTCTTCGCCTCGCTGTTCCTCGGCAGTCTGCTCGGGCATATCTATGCCGACCTGATCGCCCTGGGTGTCGGGGCGCCGGTCGTCGATCCGCAGAATGCCGCACTGGTCGGCATGGCCGCCTTTGCGGTGGCGGTGGTCGGCGGGCCGATGACCATGGCGATGCTGGTGCTGGAGGCCACGCATGACTTTTCGCTGGCGGGTGCGGCGATCGCGGCGTCGCTGGTCACGACGACGATCGTGCGCGAGACGTTCGGCTATTCCTTCTCGACCTGGCGACTTCACCTGCGCGGCGAGACGATCAAGAGTGCGCGTGATGTCGGCTGGATGCGAAGCCTGACCGCCGGGCGGATGATGCGCCGGGTCGAACGCGGAACGCCCGCCCAGTGGACCATTGCCGAGTTTCGCCGTGCCTTTCCGCTCGGTTCGACAAGCCGCGTCGTGCTGGTCGACGATCAGGACCGTTACGCCGGGATCGTCCAGACCGCGCGGGCCTATGTCGACGGTCTGGACGCGGCCGAGCCGATCGCGACGCTCGCCATCCATCAGGACCGGGCCTTGTCGCCCGATACCGATGTGCAAGCGGTCATGCGCGCGCTCGACGCGGCGGGGGCCGACGAAATGGCGGTCGTCGGCCCGGATCGGACGGTGCTGGGCCTGCTGTCCGAACCCTATGTCCGCCGCCGTTATGCCGAGGAGATGGACAAGGCGCAGCGGGCGTTGTTCGGCGAAGATTGATCTCGCTCAGCGGACCCCGTCGATATAGCGGGTCACATTCTCTGCCAGCACGTTGAGCGGCACGTTGCCGCCATCGACCACCGCCTGATCGAAGTCGCGCAGGTCGTAGCGGGGGCCGAGCGCCTTTTGCGCGCGGGTGCGCTGCGCGACGATCTCTGCCCGTCCGACTTCATAGCCGCAGGCCTGACCCGGCCAGGAGCAATAGCGGTCGACCTCGCTCTCGGCATTGCTGCGCGGCAGGCCGGTGGCGGCGATGAACTCGGCCAGCGCCTTGTCGCGCGACCAGCCGATCGCATGGATGCCGGTATCGACGATCAGCCGAACCGCGCGCCATGCCAGTCCCATCAGATAGCCGAGCCGCCCGGCAGGGTCGTCCCGGTACATGCCCAGCTCGTCCGCCAGCTGTTCGGAATAGAGCGCCCAGCCTTCCGAATAGGCGTTGAAGGCCAGGATCGAGCGGATCAGCGGCAGCTTCTGCGCATATTCGCCCTGCCAGACATGGCCGGGTATCCCCTCATGATAAACGAGGTCGGGGATGGTGACCCGGTTGTGGATCGACGGATCGCCCAGGTTGACCCAGACCTTGCCCGGCACGCTGCCGTCGATGGTGCCGGGGCCGCCATAGGCTGCGGGCGCGCCCGGCTCCTGCGCCACCGGCATCCGCCGGATTTCCAGATTGCCGCGCACCAGGCGCCGGAACGCATCGGGCAGGCGCGGGCGGATCGCGTCGATCCGGCCCTGCATATAGGCGATGATCTGCCGCCGCCCTTCGTCGCCATCGGGAAAGCCGATGCCCGGCCGTTTCTGGTACGCGATGGCGCGCTCGGCGACGCTGCCCTGGGTCAGACCTTCCTTCCGAAGGATCGTGTCCATCTGCGCCTGGAGGTCGGCGAGCCGGGCCACGCCCATGGCGTGAAGGTCCGCCGCGCTGCGTCGCGTGGTGGTTCCCGCGCGCAGGCCCCAGGCATACCATTCAGGGCCATGCGGGCGGACATTCAGGCCGGGTGCGGCGACGGCGACGGCGCGCTCGGCCTGCAACTCGGCCAGCTGCCGCTCCAGCGCGGGGACGATCGCCGAGCGCACGATCTGCGCCGCGCGGTTCGTCCAGTCGCCGGGAATCTCCTTCGCCTTGCGAGCGAGCGGGCCGATCAGCGGGCCGTCCGCCTTCGCCGCCTCGGCGATGGTGCCGGTCATGCCCTTGATCGTCTTGTCGAGCAGGAAGGAGGGCGGCACCAGCCCCTGTTCGCGCGCCTGCCGGATACGCAGCGTCTCGCCGTCCAGCTGCGCGGGCATGGCGGCGAGGCGGGCAAGATAGGCCTCGGCGTCCCCCTTGTCGCGAACCGGCTGGTCGCCGTCCAGCATCTGCGGCACGTCCAGCCAGGAACCGACATTCTGGATGACGGCATACGGCGTGTTGCGCCAGTCGCCGATCGTCGCGACGCCGTACGGCAGCGCCATGCCGTCGAGCGCGGTCTGGAAAGCGCTCTCGACCACCGCCAGGCTGGTCTGTGTCGAGGGATCGAGCCCGGCACGCGGCACCCGCGCCACCTGCTTCAGGGCATCGGTCAGGAAACGCTGGCGCGCCGCGATACCCATGGGCGAGCGATCTTCCAGCCTGCGCCGAAGATCGGCATGGGTGCCGGTATCCACGCCCAGCGTCGTCGCCCGTTCGGGGACCAGTTCGAGCAACTGCCACGCCAGCCGATCGAGCAGCGCGCTTGCATCGCTGGCGGGGGCGGCCGCCCGGACAGAGACGGTGGCGGAGAGGGCGGTGATGCCCGCCAGGGTTTCGCGACGGGAGAAAAAGCTGGTCATGTCCACAGGATGACCGGCGCTTCGATCCAGGTCAAACGGGGATACGCCCGACTTCGACGTGTAACATAAAGTTCATGCAGGTGTCGCTTTGCTGTCTTTCGGCCGCCCTACCCACGCCGTGACACCAAAGGGGCGGGGCGACATCATGCGGAAATTTCTACGGCTGACGGGAGCTTCGATCGTCGGGCTGTCGCTGGCGGGGGCGGCGTTGGCGCAGCAGCCCGCGCCGCCAACCGGCCTGAAGCTCGACCGGGTGGTTCTGCTCATGCGGCACGGCGTTCGGCCGCCGACCAAGTCGCCGCCCATGCCCGAAGGAACGTCCAATCAAAATTGGCCGAACTGGCCGGTCGCACCCGGTTATCTGACCCCGCATGGGCGCGTGGGCGTCGAGCGATTGGGCGGTTATGATCGGAGCGCATGGACGGCGGCGGCCCTGTTGCCGCGTTCGGGCTGTGCCACGATCCGGATCGTCGCCGACAGCGACGAACGGACGATCCGGACGGCCGAAGCCTATGCCGAAGCGCTCGCGCCAGGTTGCAGCGTCGCGATCGAGCACAAGCCGCAGGATGTGGCCGACCCAATCTTCTCGCCGATCGATGAACGTGCGGTGCCCTTCGATGCCGCCAAGGCGCGAGCGGCGGTGCTGGCCGGGGCGGGGGGCGAGGCAGGCCTTGCGGCGCTCGACCAACGGCTCGCACCCGAGTTGGCGCGGCTGGATACGATCCTCTGCCAGCCCGTCACGCCCAGCTGCGGGGTGCGGCAGAAGCCGACCGGCCTCGCTCCGGCCAAGCCCGACAAGCGGCCCAAGCTGAACGGCGCGATCGACCGCGCCTCGACGGCCGCGCAGATCCTGCTGCTCGAATATGCCGAGGGCAAGCCGATGGCCGAGGTCGGCTGGGGGCGTGCCACGCCCGCCGATATCGAGCGGCTGGGTGTCTTTCACGCCGAGGAGTTCCGCCTTCTCGCCCGCCCGCGCTATGTCGCCAAGGCGAATATGGCGGGGATCGTGCCGTTGATCCTGCAGG
Source organism: Candidatus Sphingomonas excrementigallinarum (assembly GCA_019112965.1). Lineage (GTDB taxonomy): Bacteria > Pseudomonadota > Alphaproteobacteria > Sphingomonadales > Sphingomonadaceae > Sphingomonas > Sphingomonas excrementigallinarum. Next base: position 79,309 of record DXIH01000011.1, read on the forward strand.
GGCTGACGGCGGCGAAGGCACCGGCCGTCACCATGATCTCGGGCCACGATACCAATATCGCCAGCCTGGGCGGGTTGCTCGACCTGCACTGGAAGGTTCCGGGGCTGGCGGCGGACGATCCGGCACCCGGCGGGGCGATCGTGCTGGAACGGCTGGTCGATGCGCGGGGACGGGCCTATGTCCGCGCGCTCTATCGCTCACAGACGCTGGAGCAGCTACGCAAGCTGGCCGATCCGGCCGCCGAGGCGCCTTATGTGTCGGTGTTGCCGATCGCGGGTTGCACGGCGCGTGGCGTGGTGGGGCTCTGCACGATGCAGGCGTTCCAGGCGCAGCTGACCCGCTAAACCATTCCTCCCCAAGCGAGCTTGGGGAGGGGGGCCGCCGCGCAGCGGTGGTGGAGGGGCCGGTGCCCCATGCCCCTCCACCACGCTCTTCGAGCGCGGTCCCCCTCCCCATCAAAGATGGGGAGGATTGAGACGGCCTCACCAGGTCAGGTTCAACCGGCCGTAAAGCTGCCGCCCGTTGAAGCCGAACGGCGAGTAATAGGGGAATGCCGTCACGCCATTGTTGTTGAGCGCGGCGGGCGTCGTGCGGGGATAGACGTCGAACAGGTTCGACGCACCCAGCGCCAGCGACACATTGTCGTTGAAGCGATACCGCCCCTCCAGATCGACGATGGTGCGTGCACCCGTATGGAGGTCGTTGGCGACGACCGATCCGGGTTGCAGCACATCGCCATAATGGACGGCACGCAGCGTCGCGCCGACGGCCTGACGGGTCCAGTCGACCGAGCCGACGACCTTTGTGCGCGGCGTGCCCTGCTCGATGGTCAGGATACGGTTGCGACCGAACAGGCTGGGCGCGGGGTTTAGCGTGGCCGTCGAGGTCGGTACGCGGTCGACCGACAGGTCGTTGATGTTCGCCGCCGCACTCAGGTTGAAATTGCCCAGCGTCTCGGTGCGCCAGTTATACGCCGCGACGATGTCCAGGCCCTTGGTCGTGGTCTGGACCCCGTTGATGAAGAAGCGTGCCGCCTGCACGCCGAACGGCGCAAGAAGGCCCGCGACCTGGGCGCTGGCGGAAGACTGGATGTTCTCCGACAGCACGATCTGGTTGCGGATGCGGATGCGGTATCCGTCGACGGTCAGGCTGAACCCGCCGAAGCGGACGACCGTGCCGAGCGAATAGTTGCGCGACTTCTCCGGTTCCAGCGGCAAAGCGCCCAGCGTCCGGGCGAGGTTGTCGCTGACCGGATAAAGGCCCGTCTCCAGGATCTGCCCGTTGGTCACCAGCGTCTGGGTCGAGGTATAATATTGCTGCTGCAGCGACGGCGCGCGGAAGCCGGTCGACAGCGTGCCGCGGAAGGCCAGCCATGGTGCGACGTCGTAACGGGCCGAGAATTTCGCGGTCGCCGTCTCGCCGAAGTCCGAATAGCTTTCGCCACGGACGGCGGCACCCAGGGTCAGGCGATCCCACAGCTTGGCCTCGACATCCAGATAGAGGCTGCCGTTGCTGCGATGCACATCGACCTGGTTTTCCGGCCGGAAGCCGACAAAGCCCTGCGCGCCCGAGGCCAGGTTGGCGGCCGCGCCGGGCGCGCGGTTGTGGCTTTCGGGCTGGCCCGCGTCGATCTTGAAGCCCTCGCGGCGATACTCGGCCCCCGCCGCGACGTTGAAGACCGCTGCGCCCAGCGTGTATTCGCGCGACAGGTCCAGCCCGGTGACGAGCTGGTCGTAGGTCAGGCGACCATCGTCGAAGTCGCGAAGCGTCGCATTGCCATAGGTCGAATTGGCCGAATTCAGCGTCGCGAAGTCGATCGTGTTGCGGCCATAGCTGACGGTCAGGTCGGCATTCCACTCGCCGATCGTGCCGCGCACGCCGCCGGTCGCATTATAGTCGCGCGAGGTCGTGCCGATCAGCGGCAGGAAGCCGTCCGGATACAGGCCGCGAACCGCCTCCGCATTCACATTGTTCGCCCCCGCGACGCGTGGGAAGGCGGCGCTCTCGCTGCTGCGCTGTTGGAAACCGCCATTGGCATAGGCGGTCCAGCCGCTGTCGGCGAGCGGCAGTGCGGCGTTCAGGTAGACGGTGCCCTGCTCGATCTGCGGATCGCCGAACCGGGCGCGGATCCGCTGCGGCGCGGGGCCGCGCGGGTCGATATCGGCGCGGTTGGTCGGCTGGCGCGCGACATATTCGCCGGACAGGGTCAGGAAGCCGTCGCTGCCCAGGCCGAAGCCCTTCCAGCCGCTGATCGTCACGGACTCGCCGTCGCGTACCGAGCGCGAGGTGCGGGCCGCGTCATATTGGGTGGCGAAGGTGCCGAAGGTCACGTTCGCGCCGCCGCCCGAACGAGCCTCACGCAGCCGCAGATTGACCACGCCCGCAATCGCATCCGAGCCATATTGTGCCGAGGCACCGTCGCGCAGCACCTCGACCCGGTCGAGCGCCACGGTCGGGATGGTGTTCAGGTCGACCGCCGCCGCGCCGCGCCCGATCGAACCGTTGATGTTGAGCAGCGCCGAGGTGTGCGCGCGGGTGCCGTTGATGAGCACCAGCGTCTGGTCGGGCGACAGGCCGCGCAGCGTGGCGGGCCGGATCGCGTCGGTGCCGTCGACCGCCGCCTGACGCGGGAAGTCAATCGAGGGCGCGACGCTCGACAGCGCCTGCGCCAGCTCGGTCGTCCCTTGCGCGCGCAGGGCATTGCCGCTCAGGACATCGACGGGCGACACGGAGTCCAGACGGCTGCGCCCCTGTGCGCGGGTGCCGGTAACGACGATGTCGTTCTGGGCAGGCGCGGCGGCGGGTTCAGCCTCGGCCTGGGGTGGGGCATCGGTGGTGCTCTGGGCCAGAACGGGTGCCGCCAGCAGCGGGCTCAGCAAAATGGTGCCGCCAAGCAGCAGCGATCGCGCGGTGCGCATCGGGTCATTCCCCCTATCTTTATCAACGAGATGAGCTTTGTTGCTTCTATCTCTACACCGATGCTGGGAATTGGGGCGCAAGGCTTCCTTGGGGGGCGATAAGGTTGGCTTGGCGGTGACGGATGGTTGACCAATGAGATGATCGAATGCCGCCCATTCTAAAGACATTCGTTATTCGATTTCCCTCGCCCCTCTCTGAGGGGAAAGGATTGCGCAGACTTGGTCTTTGCGAGAGCAAAGGCTTAGTCGGAGCTGGGTGAGGGGTGAAGCGCTCGAAGAGCGCGCGAGCCTTTGGCTCGCTCGACCCCTCACCCAAGCTGCACTAGCCAGCAGGCTGGCAAGCTCCGCTAACCCTCTCCCCTGTCCAGGGGAGAGGGAAGCAAAAAAAGACTTACCAGACGTGGACGCGCTGTTCGGGCGTCAGGTACAGTTTCTGGCCGGGCTGTACCTTGAACGGGCCGTACCAGGCGTCGAGGTTGCGCACGGTCAGCACCCGCCACGGGGCGGGCGCGTGGACATCGGTTGCGATCCGCGCCCGCAGCGCCTTTTCGCGCATCTTGGTCCGCCAGCTCTGCGCAAAGGCCAGGAAGAAGCGCTGGTCGCCGGTCAGCCCGTCGATCACCGGCGCGGGCTTGCCGCCCAGCGAGGCCTTGTACGCCTCATAGGAGGCGGTCAGCCCGGCGACGTCGGCGATATTTTCGCCCAATTCCTGCTCTCCGTTCAGGTGGAGCCCGGGCAGCGCTTCATAGGCGCTGTATTGCGCCACCAGGGCCTGACCGGCACCCTCGAACCGCTTCAGGTCGGCGGGCGTCCACCAATTGTGCAGCCGCCCGGTCGAATCGAAGTCCGACCCCAGATTGTCGAAGCTGTGGCTGATCTCATGCCCGATCACCGATCCGATCGCGCCATAATTGGCCGCCGCGTCGAACTTCGGGTCGAAATAGGGGCTTTCGAGGATCGCGGCGGGGAAGTTCAGCGCGTTCTGGAGTGGCAGGTTGACCGCGTTCACCGTCTGCGGCGTCATCCACCATTCGCCGCGATCGACCGGCTTGCCCAGCTTCGCCAGATGATAACGATAGAGCGACAGCTTGGCGCGCTGCGCGTTGCCGACGGGATCGTCGGCACGGACGTCGAACTTGGGGTAATTCCACCAATGGTCGGGATAGCCGACACCAACCTTCAGCACCGCCAGCTTGGCGCGCGCTTCCTTCTTGGTCGCGGGCGCCATCCAGTCGAGCGCGGCGATGCGGCGATCGAAGGCGGCGACGATATTCTTCACCATCTTCTGGATTTCGACCTTGGACGAAGCCGGGAAATAGCGCGCGGCGTAGATCTTGCCGACTGCTTCGCCCAGCGCGCCGTTGACCGCGGCAATGCCCCGCTTCTCGCGCGGCTGCTGCGCGGGCGTGCCGTTCAGCGTGCGGCCGTAAAAGCCGAACGACGCATCGTCGATCGCCTTGGGCAGCGAACCCGTGACCTGATTGATGGTGTGGAAGGCCAACCAGTCCTGCCAGCTTTGCAGCGGCTCGCTGGCGACGAGCGCCGACAGCTTTGTGATCGCGACGGGTTGCCAGGCGATGAAGTTTTGCTGGCTGGCGGGCACGCCCGACGCCGTCCAGAACGCGTTCCAGTCGATGCCGGGCGCTTTGCTGGCGAAATCGGCGCGGGTCCAGGGATTGTCGCCCTTATGCGCGTCCTGGCTGGCGATGATATCGGTCTGCGCGGCGGCGATCTTCATCTCCAGCGCGAAGACCCGGTCGGCGCGGCCTTGCGGATCGGACAGTCCGGCCAGCGTCATCAACTGGGTTAGATAGGCGCGGTAGGCGGTGCGGATTTCCGCCATCTCCGGCTTGTCGGACAGGTAATAATCCCGGTCGGGCAGGCCCAGGCCGCCTTGCATCAGATAGGGCACGTTGCGGGTCGGCTGGTTCAGATCCTGGCTGACGAACAGGCCGAACAGGTCGTTGGTGCTGGCGTAATTGTTGTTGTTGAACGGGTCGGTATCCGACCGCATCGCCGCACCGATCGCGCGCGACAGGTCCCGCTTGTCCTTGATCGCGGCGATGGCGGCCAGATCGCCCTGGATCGGCTTCAGGCCCCGCGCCTCGATCCCGGCGGTATCGGTATAGGCGGCGTAATAGTCGGCGATGCGCTGTTCGTCGCTGCCGGGCGCGCCCTTCGCCGATGCCGCGCCCTTGATGATCGCGGCGGTGCGCGCCTCGGCCCGCAGCGAGACGTCGAGGCCGACGCCGATCGAGGACCGATCCGCCGGGATCTGCGCGGTCTTGATCCACGTACCATTGGCATAGTCGTTGAAATTGTCGCCGGATTTGACGCTGGGGTCGATCAGGGCCTTGTCGACGCCGGGCAGAAGGCCCGTCTGGGCGATGGCGGCGGAGGAGGCGAGGAGGGCGGCGGCAAAAGCAAAGCGCTTCATGATGATCCTGCAAACGGGAGATTATGCTCGATGGAGCACCCTTAACCCCCCGCAAGTCAAGGATCATAGCATGAACTTCATGTCATGATCGCCGCTTACGGAAAGCCCTTGCCGCCATGGGCGCCGACGGCGGTGCCGGTCGAGAAGGTTGCCTCTCCGCTCGCCAGCGCGACATAGAGCGAGGCCAGCTCGGCGGGCTGCCCAGCACGGCCGAGCGAGGTGTCCTGGCCGAACTCGTGCATCTTGCCCGGCAATTGTCCGCCCGCGACCTGAAGCGGCGTCCAGATCGGGCCAGGCGACACGGCGTTGACGCGGATACCCTTCTTGGCCAGCTGCTTGGCCATGCCGCGCGTCAGGTTCTGGATCGCTGCCTTGGTCGAGGCATAGTCGATCAGGTCCTCGCCCGGATCATAGCTGTTCTGCGAGATGGTGTTGATGATGACCGAGCCCGGCGGCATCGACGGGATCGCCGCCTTGGAAAAGCGGAAGACGTGATAGACGTTCGTCTCGTAGGTGCGGACGAACTGCTCGTCGCTGATTTCCATGATGTCCGCCTTGGACTGCTGATAGGCGGCATTGTTGACCAGCAGGTCCAGCCCGCCGAGCTGCGCGATCGCCTTGCGCACCACGTCCTCGCAGGCCTTTTGCGTGCGGATATCGGCGGGCAGCAGCACGGCCTTGCGCCCCGCCTGACGGATCAGGTCGGCGACCTCGCGCGCGTCCGGCTCCTCGCTCGGGTGATAGTTGATCGCAACATCGGCGCCTTCGCGGGCGAAAGCGATGGCCGCGGCACGCCCGATGCCGCTGTCGCCGCCGGTCAGCAGCGCCTTGCGTCCCGTCAGCTTGCCCGACCCGCGATAGCTGGCCTCGCCATGGTCTGGCCGGGGCGTCATCTTGCTGGCGAGCGCTGGCCAGGCCTGGCGCTGCTCGGGAAAGGGCGTTCGGGTATAAGCCGATCGCGGATCACGCAGGCTGGGCACGCCGTCGCCACCCGATTGGGCCAGGGCCGCACCAGGCGCCGCCGTCGCCGCCAGACCCAGGGCCGCCCCGCCGAGGACACCGCGCCGCGAGGTTTCCATGTCACCCATGTCGATATCTTTCACGAAAGCCAGGGAGCAAAGGCCTGAAATTGCGTGGGGTTCGTAACGGGCGAAAACCGATAGGGTTCATCGGGCTTGAAAGCGCATGGGCGCGAGCGTCGTCTGGCGGAAGAGGTGGGATTCGAACCCACGGATGGCTTGCACCATCGCCGGTTTTCAAGACCGGTGCCTTAAACCGCTCGGCCACTCTTCCGGATCGCGGTGGAAGGGGCCTCTACGCCAAGCCGCAGCCCGAATCCACTATCGATTTGTGGACGGACAGAGCGGCTGGGCGTGCCAGTGTTGCGGTGGCGCGAGGTTCCGGCTTTGGCTCGGCTGTGGCACATAGATGCCCATGTGGGGGGACATTACCCGGCGTGTGAAGCGCCTCGCCATCGTGTCGATCTTCGCGGCCTCGGTCAGCGCGGCACCCGCCTGCGCGCAGGACGAGGCCGGGTTCCAGACCTATCTGCAACAGGTGCGCGGCACCGCGCTGGCGCAAGGCGTCAGTCGCACGACGCTGGACTCGGTGCTGCCGACGCTGACGCTCAATTCGCGCGTGATCGAGCTGGACCGCCGCCAGCCCGGCGGCCCGGCGAATAGCGGGTTCAGTCCCTTTGCGCCCTATAAGGCCGCGCATGTCGATGCCGCGCGGATCGGGCGGGGGCGGACCAAATATCTGGCGCAGCGCCCACGCCTGTCGCGCATCGAGCGCGAGACGGGCGTCCCGGAATCGATCATGGTCGCGATCTGGGGGCATGAGACGAATTACGGGGCCTATACCGGCAATTTCGATTTGCTGCGCTCGCTGGCGAGCCTGGCCTATGAAGGGCGGCGGCGGCCTCTTTTCGAGGGCGAGTTCATCGCCGCCCTGAAGATGATGGACCGGGGCGTCACCCGCGACCAGCTGAAGGGCAGCTGGGCAGGCGCGACCGGCAATCCGCAGTTCCTGCCCTCCATCTATCTGCGTCTTGCCCGCGGCGGCGACGGGGACGGGGACGGGCGCGCCGATATCTGGAACAGCGAGGCCGATACGCTGGCCTCGATCGGCAATTATTTCGTCAATGCCGGATGGCGCGCAGGCCAGCCCTGGGGCTTTGCGGTGACGGTGCCCGCCGGGTTCGACCGCTCGATGGTGCGCAACCGGCTGGTCAGCCCGCGCTGCCCGCGCGTGTTCGAGCGGCATAGCGGCTGGCGGACCATCGCTGAGTGGCGCGCGATGGGCATCGTCCCGCAAGGGGCGGCCTGGCCCAACGATCAGGTGCTGGCCACGCTGATGGAGCCGGACGGGCAGGGGGCGACCGCCTATCTGCTGACCGGCAATTACCGCGTGATCCTGGATTACAACTGCTCGAACTTCTACGCGCTGTCGGTAGGGTTGCTGGCCGATGCGATTGCGGGTTGAGGCGATCGCACTGCTGGCGTTGGCCTTCGCCACGCCGATCTGGGCCGCTCCGGCAGAGGAAGCCTCGCCCGCACGCTACGGCAGATACGACGCCACCGGACAGGCGAGCTGGTACGGGCATGAGCTGGCCGGGCGGCGCACTGCGACCGGCAAGCGCTTCGATCCCGATGACGTGATGATCGCGCACCGCACGCTGCCGCTCGAATCGATGGTCGAAGTGACGGATGTCGATACCGGGCGGACGATCATCGCGCGGGTCGGCGATCGTGGGCCGGGGCGTGCCGACCGGGTGGCGGACCTGTCGCTGGGTGCGGCCAAGCTGCTGGGCACGAACCGTCGTTCGGTCGCGCATATCCGGGTGCGTGCGCTGTCGCCGGGGAGCGACAAGCCGGGGCTGATCCTGGCGGGGGCGAGCGCGGTTCCGCCGGTCGCCCGTCCGATCGCGCTCGATCCGCAGGCCCGCTACCGCGTTCAGATCGCCAGCTTTTCCAGCCATGCCCGCGCGGAAGCGCTGGCCCGGCGTTTCGCGGCTCGGGCGATGCCCGCCGGTCGCGTCTGGCGGGTGGAGCGCGCCGGACTGAATGCCGATTCCGCCAAAGCGTTGCGTGACGCGGCGGCAGAGGCGGGCTATGACGACGCCCGCATCCTGCATCAGGATTGACCTGTCGGCTCCCTTTGGTCACGGAACACCCATGAAGACCCTGTACGCATCCTTCGCCGCCCCGCTCGCCCTCGTCGCGATGGTCACCCCCTCGATCGCGGCGGCGCCGCAGTTCGACACGCCCGCGCCGGTCGCC